>NZ_JBFBGL010000031.1:0-102095 GCF_040684635.1 Amycolatopsis sp. NPDC089917
CCCATCCGCGGGGCGCATACCGGGGGCGCTGAGGGCTGTTTGGGTTAGAACGACACTCACCACTCACGAGGACGAGGTGGGCGCGGCCAGGAGGCCCCGGTCGTAGGCGATCGCGACCGCCTCGGCCCGGCGGCTCGCACCGAGTTTCGCCATCACGCGCGAAAGATGGACGCTCACCGTCTTCTCGCTGATATACAGCTCTTCGCCGACCTGCCGGTTGGTCCGGCCCAGCGCGACGCGCTCCAGCACGTCCCGTTCGCGGTCGGTGAGCGGGTCGACGACGTCACGGCGCGGCGCCGCGGGCTCCCCGGGAAGCTCTACGCGCGCCCGGTGACCGAGTTCCCGGACGGCCTCGCGCAACGGGCACGCGTTCAGCCGATCGGCCACCGCGTGCGCGGCCAGCAGTTCCGACGCGGCCAGCTCCGTGTCGCCATCGGAAGCCAGCAGAGCCTTCGCGTGCTGCAAGCGGCACATGGCCTGCTCGTACACCGCGCCGTACCCGAACGCCTCGACCGCCTTGGCCCACAACGCCGGATCGCCCGCGCCGTGCAGGCAGCTGCCGAGCGCCTCCAGCCGGGCGAGCCACGCCACCGCCTCCGGCCCCAGCGACACCGAACGCGGGATGCCGTGTTCGGCGCAATGGCGTCCGTGGGCGAGCAGCTTCTCGCCCGACGCCACGGCGGCCTCGACGGTCGCCAGATCCCCGCGAACCCGGGCCGCGGCGGCCTGCGCGACGGCGGCCGCGAGTCCGAGCACGCTGATCCGGATGCCGCCGAGCACCGCGGGTTCGATTTCTTCGAGCCAGTCGATCAGCTCGATCGCCTGGCGCACCGCGCCCGCGTGGTCCCCTCGCCACGAGGCGAGCTGGATGGCGGCGTCCGCCGACGCGAGCGCGATCGAGTAGTCGGCCTTCCAATGCTGACGCAGGCTGGGCAGGATCTTGTCCGCGTCCGCGAACCGGCCCCAGCCGACGACGAACTGCGCCCAGATCCCCAGGAACCGCCCGGCCACGACGCTGGAGACACCACGGGCCGCCCGGCCCGCGTCGTCGTCTTCCGGCCAGTCCCCGCTGACGTACCGCAGCATGAGGTGCTTGGTCCGCAGCTCGATCCCGAACGAACTCCAGGTCAGCCCGGTCTCCTTGGCCCGGCTGATGCCCTTGGCGTAGTACTTCAGCGCGGAGTGGATCTCGGCCCTGTCGTCGTAGCTCAGCCCGAGGAAGTGCAACGCCCGCAGCTCACCGTTGAGGGCGCCGGAATCCCTGGCCTTCCGCTCGGCCTGGCGCAGCCTCTCCCGCGCCTCCTCGACGTCGCCCGCCGAATCGGCCAGCGTCCCGAGCGAGACCAGCGCGGCCGCTTCCGCCCCGCCCGCGCCGACGGCCCTGGCGTCGGCGACCGCGGCCAGCGCGCACTGCAGCGCCTCTTCGTGCCTGTCGATCAGGCGCAGGATCCCCGCCCGGGTGGCCAGCACCCAGGCCCGCGCGGAACTCGCCTCGGTGTGTTCGACCAGCTCCCAGGCCTTGTCGATCGCCTCGACGACCTCGTCCAGCGTGCCATCGACCGAAAGCAGTGCCTCCGCGTGCCGCCGCCAGACCTTGGCGGACCGCTCGTTGCCCGTGTCCTGGCCGAGGGCCTCGGTCGCGGATCGCGAATAGGCGACCGCCCGCTCCGGCTCCCCCGACGTGCTCGCGAAGTACGAAGCCTCGTGCAGCAGCCGGAGTTCGTCGACGTCCGACGGCCGGTCGGCCGCGGGTACGGCGTCCCAGATGGACAGTGCCTGCTCGACGTGCCGCAGCGCGGCGCCGGGCGCGCCCAGCTTCTCCGCCTCGTCCATCGCGCGCAGCAACGCGGCCAGCGCGGTGACGAAGTCCTTGCTCTCCAGGCTGTGGTGCGCGAGCCGCGCGTCCTGGCCCCGGCCCTGCGTCCGGGTGCGGATCCGCGTCGCGTAGGCGGCGTGCATGCGCACGCGCTCCCCCGGCAGCAGATCCCCGTAGACCGCTTCCTGCAGCAGCGCGTGGCGGAAGGTGTAGAAACCGTTCTCGATCACCAGGACGTGATGCTGCACCGCCTCGCGCAGCGCCTCGTCGAGTTCGAGCTCGTCCAGCCCGGAGATCTCGGCGAGCGCGGCGTGCGCGACCGAGTCCTTGGCGACCGAGACCACGCGCAGGATCCGGCGGGTGATCGGCGAAAGCTGCTCGACGCGGGCGAGAAGCACCTCGGCCAGCCCGGCGGGAAGCTCGCGGCAGTCCTTCGCGGACGCGAGCAGCTCCTCGACGAAGAACGGATTGCCCTCGGACCGGGCGACGATGTCGGCGATCATGTCCTGGCCGATCGGTTCGTCGGCCAAGGCCTCGACGAACGCGCGCGCGTCCTCGGCGCCGAACGGCTTGACCTCGACGCGTTCGACCGCGCCCAGCCGCACCACCTCGGACAGCAGCGCCCGCAGCGGATGCCGCCGGTGGACGTCCTCCTCGCGATAGCTCGCCACCACCAGCAGCCGCTGGGTGCGCAGCCTCGTCAGCAGGAAGGACAGCAGGTTCCGGGTGGAGCCGTCGGCCCAGTGCAGGTCCTCCAGCAGGATGACCACCGGCCGGCGCTGAGCGATGACGGTCAGCACCCCCAGTACCGCGTCGAACAGCTGGAGCTGGCCGAGGTCCTGTTCGGGCCCGAGCCGTTGCGTCGACACCTGTTCGCTCGCGGTGAGCTGACCGTCTTCGATGGCGGGGTATTCCTCCGCCTGCTGCATCTGCGGGAGCAGCCTGCCCAGCGCCGGCCGGGCCCGGACCGCGGCGGCGACCACGGGATCTGACGTCGTCGCCAGCGGCGCGAGGGCCTCGGCGAACGGAAGATAAGGAAGACCGCCCTCATGGACGTCGATACAGCGCCCTGTCAGCACCAGGGCGCCCGCGCCGGCGGTGATCTCGCCGAGCGCGGTCAGGAGGCGGGTCTTGCCGACCCCGGCGTCGCCGGAGAGCAGCACCGCGCCGGCCTCGGCCCGTTCTGCACGGGCGAAGGCGGCGCGGAGCTGCCGCATCTCCTGAGTGCGGGCGACGATCGGGATACCGGAGCCAAGACGGGGCACGAGGTGCATTCTTGCCTACCGGACCGACAACTTCGCCTGGGTTTTCGCCGAGAGCTTCATCGCACTCGACCTCTACCGGGTGATCTCGCCGCTGCGGGCGGGCACCTGTCCGGCCTCGCGGCGCTGCTGGGCGGGCACCTGGACGGCGGTGCGCTGGGCGCGGATCCGCCTGCCCGCGCGGCGGGCCTTGTCGACCCAGACGCTGCGTCCGGCTCGCTGCAGCTCCTCGCGGCGGTACTCGACCTCGGCCAGTACACCGGTGAGCAGAGCGTCGTTCGTGTTCATCATTTCCCCTTAGGAACTCACTGCCTTGTTTGGTAGTGATCAGATTCGTCCTGAGGGGTGCCCAGAGGCATCGGGTGATCGCCTACACCCGGACGTGATTCGACCCCTTACGCCGGCCCATCCCCTGCTCGGGAGGCGTAAGGGGTCGAGTTTCAGGGTCCTTAGTCGTGAGCCGGGCCACTCGGGCGCACCGCACCGAGCAGCCCGCGCCAAGCCTGCGGCGACAGGCGGAAGGCACCTCCCTCAGGGTCCTTCGAGTCCCTCAGGGCAGCTCCGGAACCGGTGAAGGCGGCCTCGACGCAGTCGTTGCCGCCGCCGCTGTGGCTGCTCTTGAACCACCGGGCCTGGGAAAGATCATCGTTGGGCGTCATGCTCCCCACTCCTTACTAGTTTCCGGGGACTTTCTCCGGCAGGGCCGCCTGTTCGGCGAACCTGCCGGCGGCCTCGGCGATCACCTCGACCGAGTCGTCCGGTTTCAACGCGGCGGCACGGAGATGGTCGAACATCAACGCGTATCGCCGGACGTCCGGGGGTTCCTCCAGGTAGAGACCGCTGGAGGTGCTGTCGACGTAGACCACGTCGGTGTCGGCCAGTTCGGGGAAGCCCATGATGAGGAACGGACCCTCCATCCCGGGATGGGCACCCGCGCCGAACGGCACGATCTGGATGGTCACGTTCGCCCTCGCGGCCATCGTGACCATCCGGTACAGCTGTTCCGCCATCACCTCGGCGCCGTCGACCGTGCGATGCAGGACCGCCTCGTCCATGACGGCCCAGTACTCGGGCGGCGAAGGGTCGGTCAGCAGTTCCTGCCGCGCCATCCGCGCCGCGACCCGGCGCCGGACCTCGGCTTCCTCGGCGTCGGGCCGCATCGCCCTGATCACGGCCCTGGCGTAACGCTCGGTCTGCAGGAGACCCGGCACCAGCAGCGCCTGGAAGGCCCGCAGCGAACTCGCGTCCGCCTCCAGGCCGACGAACGTGCCGGTGAACACCTCGTTATACGCGTGCCACCAGCCGCGTTTGCGGGCTTCCCTGGCCAGCTGGACGAGCGCTTCCTGCTCGTCGCCCGCGATGCCGTACAGCTCCAGCATGTCGCGCGCGTCGCGCGGCGTGACCCCCACGTGCCCGGTCTCGATGCGGCTGACCTTCGACGCCGAGCATTCGAGTTTCTCGCTCACCTCGTCGATGGTGAGGTCGGCCGCCTCGCGCAACCGCCTCAGCTCGCTCGCCAGCCGTCGGCGGCGCACGGTGGGTCCTTGACCCCTCGTCATCACGGCACCTCCACAAGCTGTCCGAGCAACACCGATCACGACGCGGCGAGGAGAACAGTGTTCAGTAACCCGCCGAAGCACATCTAACCAGCCCGGGACACATTCGGTGAGATGGTCACACGACCATTTTCCGACACGTCCGATTTTCATCCTGCAATTTGCAGATTGCCGTTGTAGGTTGAGCATTGTGCAACGCGGTACGCCCGCCTTCATCGGCGGTGGCGGATCCGCTCGCGGCACGGGCGCGGGGCCGCGAGCTGCACCGATGGGCTTCCGAGAGGATACCCGTCGAGCCGGATTCACCCCCGGTGCAGGGCCGGAGCCGTCCCCCGATCGGTTCCGGCCCTCCCTTTATTCCCGATCATTCCACAATGCTCTGATCCCAGATGTTATTGCATTTTGCCATTCCCTCTAAAGGGTGGACGAGACGGTTCTCGGATGCGGAACGTCACCGTTCACACCACTCGGAGAAGGCCTTCCTGCACGACGGTGGCGATGTGCGTTCCGTCCGCGGCGAAGAACCGCCCGGTGGCCAGCCCGCGGGCGCCCGACGCCGTCGGCGATCCGCTGTCGTAGAGGAACCATTCGTCGGCCCGGAACGGGCGGTGGAACCAGAGCGCGTGGTCGAGGCTCGCGCCGATCACCTTGTCGAGGTCCCAGTAGACGCCGTGGCGCGCGAGGACCGAGTCCAGGAGCGTCATGTCGGAGGCGTAGGTCAGGACGCAGACGTGCAGCAGCTGCTGGTCCGGGAGTTTGCCGTCGGCCCGCATCCAGACCTGGTTGCGGGCGGGGAGGTCGCCGGACTTCCGGGTCACCCACGGCGGGTCGTTGACGTAGCGCAGGTCGATCGGGCGCGGCCGGTCGTGATGGCCGATGAAGTAGCCCTCGGCCCGCTCCTGCAGCGTGGGAAGCGACTCGGGGTCGGGGACGTCCGGCCTGCCCTCGGAGTGCTCGATGCCGCCCTCGTCCTTCTGGAACGACGCGGACAGCGAGAAGATCGCCTTGCCGTGCTGGATGCCGACGACGCGGCGGGTGGTGAACGAGCGGCCGTCGCGGATGCGGTCGACCTCGTAGACGATCGGGACGCTGGGGTCGCCGCCGCGGATGAAGTACGCGTGCAGCGAGTGGACCTTCCGCTCCTCGGGGACGGTGCGTCCGGCGGCGACCAGCGCCTGCCCCGCGACCTGCCCGCCGAACACCCGCACCGGCGAATGCGCCGGTGAGACACCGCGGAAGATGTTCTCCTCGATCTTCTCCAAGTCCAGCAGCGCGACCAGCTTGTCGAGCACCGGCTGACCGCCGACGCCGCCGGTATTGTCGAACCCGGCCGCGGCTTCCCTGGCCATCTCAGTCATGACCTGAACTTTAGGCCGTCAGGGTGTCTCGGGCCTCCGCGAGGCGGGACGTTTGTCGCGAAGGCCACCTTCGGGACACGTCGGTCGCCATGAACGGCCCCTTCACCCCTGGACACGGCGTCAGCGACCGGTGCGACGCCAGCAGACGTTCCCGAAGTCCGTGAAGGCCTCCTTGAGGGACTCTGGGTCCCTCAAGGAGGCCTTCACGGACTTGCGCTCAAAGACCAGGGTCAGGCGTGGTCGTCCTCGCCGAGGCGGTGCACCCGGATGAGGTTGGTCGACCCCACGGTCCCGGGCGGGGAGCCGGCGACGATGACCACCAGGTCACCCTTGGCGTACTTGCCCATTTCGAGCATCGCGTGGTCGACCTGCTGGATCATCTGGTCGGTGGAGCCCACCTTCGGCACGATCCGCGTCGTGGTGCCCCAGGTCATCGCGAGCTGGCTGCGGACGCTCTCCTCCGGGGTGAACGCCAGCAGCGGCAGCCGCGTGTGCAGCCGCGCGAGCCGCCGGACGGTGTCACCGGACTGGGTGAAGGCGACCAGGGCCTTGGCGTTCAGCCGCTCACCGATGTCGCGGGCCGCGTAGGAGATGACGCCGCGCTTGGTGCGCGGGACGTGCGACAGCGGCGGCACGACCGGCGAATCGGTCTCGACGGCCTCGATGATCCGGCCCATGGTCTTGACCACGTCGATGGCGTAGCGGCCGACGCTGGTCTCGCCCGAAAGCATGAGGGCGTCCGCGCCGTCGAGCACCGCGTTGGCGACGTCCGAGGCCTCCGCGCGGGTCGGGCGGGAGCTGTTGATCATCGACTCGAGCATCTGCGTCGCGACGATGACCGGCTTCGCGTTCTCGCGGGCGATCTGGATGGTGCGCTTCTGCACCAGCGGGACCTGCTCCAGCGGGAGCTCGACGCCCAGGTCGCCGCGGGCGATCATCACCGCGTCGAAGGCCAGCACGATCGCTTCGAGGTTGTAGACCGCTTCGGGCTTCTCGATCTTCGCGACGACCGGGAGGCGGCCCTTGCCGACGCGGTCCATCACCTGGTGGACCAGGTCGATGTCGGCGGGCGAGCGGACGAACGACAGCGCGATGAAGTCCACGCCGAGTTCGAGCGCGAACTCGAGGTCTTCGATGTCCTTTTCGGACAGCGCCGGCACGGAGACGTCCATGCCCGGCAGGGAGACGCCCTTGTTGTTGCTGACGGGGCCGCCTTCGGTGACCTCGCAGACGACGTCCGGGCCCTCGACCTGCTTGACGACGAGGCCGACCTTGCCGTCGTCCACCAGGAGACGGTCGCCGGGCTTCGCGTCGTCGGCGAGTCCCTTGTAGGTGGTCGAGACGCGGTCGTGCGTGCCCGCGACGTCCTCGACGGTGATGCGCACGATGTCGCCGTTGTGCCACTCGACCGGTCCGCCCGCGAAGGTGCCGAGACGGATCTTCGGGCCCTGGAGGTCGGCGAGGATGCCCACCGCGCGGCCGGATTCGGCGGCGGCGGTGCGGATGAGGTCGTAGACCTGCTTGTGGTCGCTGTGCGTCCCGTGGCTGAAGTTCATCCTCGCGACGTCCATCCCGGCGTCGACGAGTTGCCGCATCTTCTCCGGCGTAGCGGTCGCGGGGCCCAGGGTACAAACGATCTTCGCGCGTCGGCTCACGTTCGCACAGCGTAGTCCCTCTTCGGTGCTACGTCTTTACCGATACCGAAAGTTCAAGAAAAGTGTCAGTTGACCTGGGAGATGGACAACCGGCGAACTCGTTTCGGCGGTTATCGGCGCGGCTTCTCGCTCGCCCCGACGCGGTCCCGCGCCCATTCGTTGAACGTCCGGACCTGCCGCCACGCCTTCCGCACCCGGTCGAGCGAGCCGCGTTCGTGCAGGACGTCGTCGGGCTCCCAAGCCCGGACGGCGTACACGGAGCGATACTTCAACAGGTCGATGCGCGGGTGGTCCTCCGCGAACCCGCGCGGCTTGGACTTGAGCCGATCGCCGTTGATCTCCCAGCCGGACTTCTGAAGCTTCGCGAGGATCTTGCCCAGCTCGGCGCCGTGCACCTCGGTGTCGATGGCGCGGCGGAACCGGGCGAGTTGATCGGACTCGAAGTGGAAACAGCCGCCGCCGACGCGCAGCCCGGCCGGGCCGACCTCGACGTAGTACGCGCCGCCGCCCCGGCCTTGCTCGATCACCGCGCCACAGTGGGTCTTGTACGGCGTCTTGTCCTTGGCGAACCGGACGTCGCGGTACGGGCGGAAGACCTTCCCCTCGCCGAAGCCGTCGCCGAACTCCGGGACCAGCTCCGCGAGCAGCGCCTCCATCGGCGCGCGGACGTCGGCCTTGTAGGTGGCGAGGTTCGCGTCCCAGTAGGACTTGGAGTTGTCGGCCTCCAGACCGTCGTAGAAGTCGATGGCGTACTCGCCGAAACCCTCGAAACCCATGCGGTGACGTTAATCCTCACCGCCGACAAGTACATGAAGGCCCCCTTCCTGTACCTAGGCGCAAGGAAGGGGACCTTCATGTACTTCGGTGTTACTTGGCCAGAGCGGTGATCAGCTCACCGTCGGCCGTGTCACCGGACAGCTCCCAGAAGAAGGCGCCGCCGAGACCCTGATTCTTGGCGTAGGCGACCTTCCCGCCGATGGTCGCCGGGGTGTCGTAGCTCCACCAGTCGTTGCCGCACTTGGCGTAGGCGGTGCCCGCAACGGTGCCGGTGGCCGGGCAGGTGGTCTTCAGGACCTTGTAGTCCTGGATGCCCGGCTCGGTGCCCACCGCCGGACCGGTCGCGGTGCCGCCCGGGGCCTCCTGGGTGACGCCGGTCCAGCCGCGGCCGTAGAAGCCGATGCCCAGCAGCAGCTTGTTCGTCGGGACGCCCTTGCTCTTGAGCTTCTGGATCGCCGCGTCGGAGTGGAAACCGGCGGTCGGGATGCCCGCGTAGTCGTTCAGCGGCGAGTGCGGGGCCGTCGGGCCCTGCGCGGCCCAGGCGCCGAAGTAGTCGTAGGTCATGACGTTGTACCAGTCGAAGTACTGCGCCGCGGCGCCGTAGTCCGCGGCGTCGATCTTGCCGCCGTCGGTGCCGTCCGCGGTGATCGCGGCGGTGACCAGCTTCGAGCCGAACTTCTCCCGCAGGGCCTGCGCGAGGTTCTTGATCGCGGCCGCGCCGCTGGTGTCGCAGGAGAGACCGCAGGCGTTCGGGTACTCCCAGTCGATGTCGATGCCGTCGAAGACACCGGCCCAGCGCGGGTCGTTGACCAGGTTGTAGCAGGACTCGGCGAACTTGGCGGGGTTCTTCGCCGCCTCTCCGAAGCCGCCGGACCAGGTCCAGCCGCCGAAGGACCACAGCACCTTGAGGTTCGGGTGCTTGGCCTTGAGCTTCTTCAGCTGGTTGAAGTTCCCGCGCAGCGCGCCGTCGTCCCAGGTGTCGGCGACACCGTCGACACTGCCGGCCGCGTCGTAGAACTTGCTGGTCGCCGCTTCGGCATCACCGAGTGCGCAACCGCCGTTGGTCACGTTGCCGAAGGAGTAGTTGATATGGGTCAGCTTGTTCGCCGAACCCGACGTGTCGATGTTCTTCACATGGTAGTTCCGCTGGTAGACGCCCCATTCGGCGAAGTACCCGAGGACCTTGCCGACCGAAGCGTCCTGCGCTTCCGGTGCGGCGGTCGCCTGCTGCGCCGGCGCGGCGACGGCCAGCGCGCCGAGCGCGACGGCCGCGGCGCCCACGATCGCGGTGAGCCTGCTCAAACGGGACATGCGTTCTCCCTTCACGGTCACCGGCGGTGACGAGAGGACTGCGGCGGGACACGCACAAGCTAAGTGGACTAGACCACTCCGTCAATGGTTCAGACCAAGACTTTCGGATGGACATTTTCGAACATTCCTTGACGGAAATATGCCGTACGGGGCACATTTCCCGGATGATGCAGACTTTCGAGATCCTCGCCGAACCGCGGCGGAGGACCATCCTCGACCTCCTGCGGGACGGCGAACGGTCGGTCAACGAGCTGGTCGAGGTCCTCGAATTGAGCCAACCGGCCGTATCGAAACACCTGCGCGTCCTACGCGAGGCCGGTCTGGTCACCGTTCGCGTCGCGGCCCAGCGCCGCTGCTACCGGCTCCGCCCGGAACCGCTCGCGGAGGTCGACGCCTGGCTCGCGCCGTACCGCCGGTTCTGGGAAGGCCGGATCGACGCGCTCGAACGGCACCTGGACGACGACAGTCAGTGAATAGGTAACGACCAGCCGCCACCCGGCGGGACGGTGGTGCCGCCTTGCCCGACCGGCAACCGGCCGCCCTGGCAGCCGCCCGCGGACTGAGGCGTCATAGTGGGGCGGTCGTGAAAGGAGGCCGCCGTGATCCGGGTGGACGGCCGGACCCTGCGCTGCGCGGACGTCGTGACCGCCGCGAACACCGAGGGACCGCTGGGCATTGACGTTTCGATCGCCGCGCTGCGTGGCGCGGAAAGCGCGTGGAAACTCGCGGAGGAACTGAGCACGCGCCGGATCGTCTACGGCCGCACCACCGGCGTCGGCGCCAACAAGGAGGACCCGGTCGGCGAGGGCGAGTCGCCGGATCACGGGCTGCGGCTGCTGCGCAGTCACGCCGGCGGCAGCGGCGACGTCCTGTCCCCCGGCCAGACCAGGGCGATGATGCTGATCCGGCTCAACCAGCTGCTGGCCGGGCGCGCCGGGCTCAGTCCCGAGCTGATCGGAGCGCTGGCCACCGCGGTGAAGACCGGAGCGCTGCCGCTGGTGCACCGGCTCGGCGCGATCGGCACCGGCGACCTGGCGCCGCTCGCCGAGACCGCGCTCGCCCTCACCGGCGAACGGCCGTGGCTCTCGGGCAGTGTGCCGCCGGTGCCGGTGCGGGCGGGTGACGCGCTCGCGTTCATGAGCAGCAACGCCGCGACGCTGGCCGAGGCGACCCTCGCGGCGATGCGGCTCGACACCCTCACGCGGGCGAGTCACGTCGTCGCGGCGCTGACGTACATCGCGCTCGACGGGAACCCGGAGGCGTACGCGACCCCGGTGCACGAAGCGCGTCCGCACGCCGGGCAGGTCGCGTGCGCGGCGGAGATGCGGCGGCTGCTCGGGATGGAGGGCACGCCCAAACCGGGCAGGCGCATCCAGGACCCGTTCGGGCTCCGCGCGTTCCCGCAGGTGCAGGGTCCCGCGCTGGACGCGATCCACTACCTGCGCGACGTCCTCGCGGTGGAGATCAACGCCAGCACCGAAAATCCGATGATCTCGACGGTCCACCAGGACGCCTACCACCACGCGCACTTCCACACCGCGTACGTCTCGACCGCGCTCGACCAGGTGCGCGCGACCGTCCACCAGGTCGCCGAACTGTCGGTGGCGCGGCTGGGTGACCTGGTGGAACCGGAGTTCACCGGGTTGCGGCCGTTCCTCGCGGCCGGGCCGTCGGGCAGTTCGGGCGTGATGATCCTGGAGTACGTCGCCCACGACGCGCTCACCGAACTGCGGCAGGCCGCGCTCCCGGCGACGCTCGGCACCGCCGTCGTCTCACGCGGGATCGAGGACCACGCGAGCTTCTCCACGCAGGCCGCGCGGGCGGCGACCGCGGCCGGGGCCGCGTATCAGCAGGTGCTGGCGTGCGAACTGGTCGCGGCCGTCCGGGCGCTGCGGATGCGGAAGGCCGAGCTCGTCGCCCTGCCCGCGCGGGACGCGTACGAAACCGCCGCGGCCGTGCTCGACCCGAGCGTCGAGGACCGGCCGCTCACCGAGGACATCGCGCGGGCCGTGTCGCTCTTGGACACCCTCGCGCTCGTCTGACCCCTCGCGTTTCGCGAGAGGATGTCGAGAAAGACGAAGCGGCGACGTCCCCGAGCCGGAACCACCACAGCGAGGGAGACCACAGCATGAGCATCCAGCGGATGGACCACGTCGGCGTCATCGTCAGCGACCTCACGGCCGCCATCGCGTTCTTCGTCGAACTCGGCTTCGAATCTGAAGGCCGGATGACGATGGAGAACGAGCTGGCGGACCGCATCACCGCGGTCGACGAGGCCAAATCGGAGCTGGCGATGGTGAGCGTCCCCGGCGGTGGCGGGCGGCTCGAACTCATCCAGTACCTCACCCCCGAGGCCCACCCCGGCGACCCGCACGCACCGGCCAACACGCGCGGCCTGCGCCACCTCGCCTTCGAGGTCGACGACCTCCATGGCACCCTCGACCGCGTGCGCCCGCACGGCGCGACGCTCGTGGGCGAGGTCGTGGACTTCGAGGGCAGCTACCTGCTCTGCTACCTCCGCGGCCCCGACGGGATCATCATCGAGCTGGCCGAAAAGCTCGGCTAGCAGCAACAACCCCGGCGGGCGAGGGACCGCGCCCGGGCGCTCGCCGGTGGCGCGGGCCGGTTCGCGGCGGTCTCGACGGCGTCGAGCATCCGGCGCCGCGCCGTCTTGTCGAGGACGCGGCCGCGGGTGATCACCAGGTCGATCTTCGCCACGTTGCGGATGTCGGCGGCCGGGTTCGCGTCCAGCAGCACGAGGTCGGCCTCCTTCCCCGCCGCGATCGTGCCCGACGTCGCCTCCCTGCCGAGGAACTTCGCCGCGTCGCCGGTGACGGTCTTGAGCGCGTGCACCGGCGAGAGCCCGGCCTCGACCAGGAGCGCGAGTTCCTCGTGCAGCCCGCTGCCGGGGAAGGTGTACGGGTTGAGGCAGTCGGTGCCGCCGATGATCCCGACGCCCGCTTCGTGCGCGAGGCCGACCAGCCGCAGCGTCTCCTGGTAATACCGTTCCTGCACGACGACTTCCGCCGGTGTCTTCGGCGCGAACTGCTCGATGCCCACGACCCAGCTCTGCCGGATGTCGGCGGGCAGGTACTTCAGCCGCGGGTCGTGCTTGTGGGTCTCGGCGGGCTGGGTGACGACCCGGTTGATCGTGAGCGTCGGCGAGTGCCAGGTGCCGTTGCGCCGCAGCCTGCCGAAGTAGCTCCAGGCGGCGCCGGGGCTGTACGTGGAGACCGACTCGAACTCCAGTTGCCGCGCCAGGTTGAAGAAGGCACGCGGCGCCGCCGGGTCGTAGGGCGTCGCCTTCAACCTGGCGAGGATCTCGTCGCGCCGGGACGAGCAATGGATCGAGACGCCGAAGAAGTGCTCGAAGCTGTGCTGGCCCAGGTCGCTCGTTTCGAGGTGGGACAGCCTGTACGGCCAGTGCCCCGAGAACCGCAGGCCCTGCCCGCGGACCTCGTCCGCGATCGCGCGCACGGCGTCCGGACCGAGGTAGGAGTAGACCTTGACGAACTCGGCGCCCGCGGCCGCCTCCGCGCGGACGGCCGCGCGGGCCTCGGCCGCGTTCGACACCTGGAGCACCGGCGGGCCCAGGAGCGTGACCGGCCCGTCGACGATCCCGCTTCCCATCACGATGCGCGGGCCGAGCAGCTCACCGCGTTCGATCCTGTCCCGGGTCACGCGGTTCTCCGCGTAGCCCCACATCTCCCGGGCGCCGGTGACGCCGTGGGCGAGGTGCAGCGGCGGGATGATCTCTTCGAGGTCCGCGCCGTGGGTGTGCATGTCCCACAGCCCCGGGATGAGGTACTTGCCGCGGCCGTCGATCACCCGCGCGCCACCGGTTTCCGGGACCTGGCCGGAGTTGCCGACCCAGGCGATCCGGTCACCGACGAGCACGACCGAGACGTCGCGCCGCGGCGCCGAGCCCGTGCCGTCGATCAGCGTGACGTGGGAGATCACGAGGATCTCGCCCGTGGCCGCCGCGGCCGTGCCGGGCAGCAGCCCGGCGAGCGCCACCCCGGTGCCGCTCGCGGCCAGCCATCTCAGGAACTCACGCCTGCTGGATCCCGTTCCCGCCATGAGAACCCCGCCCTTCCACCCAAGATCCCCCGGGTGGCCGATTCAACTCGCCGCGAGGGCGCGGCCGCAAGGAACGGGAAGGCCCCTTACCCGAGCTCAGCACAAAGTAAGGGGCCTTCTCCTGAAACACCGCTCAGCCGAAGAAGACTTCGGCCTCTTCGTAGCGCTCGGCCGGGACCGTCTTCAGTTCGGCGGTCGCCTCGGAGAGCTTGACGCGGACGATGTCCGTGCCGCGCAGCGCGACCATCACGCCGAAGTCGCCGTCGGCGACGGCGTCGACGGCGTTGAGGCCGAACCGGGTGGCGAGCACGCGGTCGTACGCGGTCGGCGTGCCACCGCGCTGGACGTGCCCGAGCACGACCGCACGGGACTCCTTGCCGGTGCGGGCGGCGATCTCGTCGGCCAGCCAGGTGCCGATGCCGCCGAGCCGGACGTGCCCGAAGGCGTCCTTCTCCCCGGTCAGCAGCTTCTCCTCGCCGCCCTCGGGCAGCGCGCCCTCGGCGACCACGATGATCGGCGCGAACTCCTTCTCGAAGCGGCGCTCGACCCACGAAACGACCTGGTCGACGTTGAAGTGCCGCTCCGGCACCAGGATCACGCTCGCGCCGCCCGCGAGACCGGAGTGCAGCGCGATCCAGCCCGCGTGCCGTCCCATGACCTCGACGACCAGGGCGCGGTGGTGCGACTCGGCCGTGGTGTGCAGCCGGTCGATGGCCTCGGTGGCGATCGAGACGGCCGTGTCGAAACCGAAGGTGTAGTCGGTGGCGCCGAGGTCGTTGTCGATCGTCTTGGGCACCCCGACGACGCCGACGCCGTCGTCCGTGAGCCGCTTCGCGACGCCCAGGGTGTCTTCGCCGCCGATCGCGATCAGCGCGTCGACCTGCTGCTCGGCGAGCACGGCCTTGATCTTGTCGACGCCGCCGTCGACCTTGTACGGGTTGGTCCGCGACGACCGCAGGATCGTGCCACCGCGGGTCAGGATGTCCTCGACGTCGTTCAGGCCGAGCGGGCGGCTGTCCCCGGTGAGGGGACCGTTCCAGCCGTTGCGGAACCCGACGATGTCCCAGCCGTGCACCTCGATGCCCTTGCGCACCACACCGCGGATCACCGCGTTGAGCCCCGGGCAGTCCCCACCGCCGGTCAGCACACCGACACGCATCAGAAGCCTCCGTCTTGTGTTCCGTAGAGATGACAGTCACATGTCCCGCCGCCAGCGTAGCGGGAGTTCTCTGGATCGGTGCAGGGCGGACCACCTCGGGAATCGGTACACGTGAGGCGATGTGCTAGCTTGGCGTCGTGCAGCGCTATTTCTGGTTTACGAAGCCGGCCCCGGGTGGGCACGGCGGCGTGAACCTGCGCTGACCAACCACCCCGAGCCGGAATCACACCGGCTCGGCGAGTTCCCGCGGGTCGGTATCCCTTTCGAAAGGAACCAGACCCGCGATGTCTCCCTCCGCTGACACCCTCATCGCCCTCGACGGGCACCGCACGGCGGCCATCGACCCGCTGCTGTCGCCCGCGATGCTGCGGCACGAACATCCGATGACGGCGGAAATCGCCGATACCGTCCTAGCCGGGCGGGCCTCGGCCGTCGACATCCTCGACGGCCGGGACGACCGGCTCCTCGTCGTCGTCGGGCCCTGCTCGGTGCACGACACGGACGCCGCGCTCGACTACGCCCGCCGCCTCGCCGCCAAGGCCGAAGAACACCGCCGCGACCTGCACATCGTCATGCGGGTCTACTTCGAGAAGCCGCGGACCACGCTCGGCTGGAAGGGCCTGATCAACGACCCGGGCCTCGACGGCACCTACGAGGTCAACCACGGCCTCCGGATGGCGCGGAAACTGCTGCTCGACATCTCCGCGCTCGGCCTGCCGGTCGGCTGCGAATTCCTCGACCCGATCACCCCGCAGTTCATCTCCGACACCGTGACCTGGGGTTCCATCGGCGCGCGGACCGCGGCGAGCCAGGTGCACCGGCAGCTGTGCAGCGCGCTGTCGATGCCGGTGGGCATCAAGAACTCGACCGAGGGCGACGTCCAGGTCGCCGTCGACGCCACCCGCGCGGCCGGCGCGAGCCACGTGTTCGCCGGCATCAACCCCGACGGGCTCGCCGCGCTGATCACCACCGCCGGGAACGAGGACTGCCACGTGATCCTGCGGGGCAGTTCCGCAGGCCCGAACTACGACCCCGCGACGGTGGCCGACACGCTGGCGCGGCTGGCGAAGTCGGGGCTGCCGGAGCGCGTGATCATCGACGCGAGCCACGGCAACAGCGCGAAGGACCACGTGCGCCAGGCCGCGGTGGTGCGGGAGCTGGCCGGGCGGATCGGTGCCGGTGAGCGGGGAATCGCGGGGCTGATGCTGGAGAGTTTCCTGGTGGCGGGGCGTCAGGACCTGACGCTGGGCTCGGCCGCTTCGCTGGCCTACGGGCAGTCGATCACGGACGCCTGCCTGGACTGGGACACGACGGCCGAGCTGCTGGACACCCTCGCCGAGGCTGTCGACTCACGCCGCTGAGCTGGCCTCCGCGCGCGGCGTGCGTGTCATGAAAGGGTCGTTCAGGACGAAAAACGTCTTGAACGACCCTTTCATGACATCCGGACCGAGCGGCCTACCGGTGCCAGTAGGACTCGATGATCTGCCAACGCTGGTAGTTGTGCCGCGCGTCGGCCAGAGCGTCGTGCTGGTCGTCCGGGGCCGACGGCAGCTTCGGCTTGCCCGCGTCCTCCCACCGTTGCCGCAGGTCACGGGTGAAGCGCGGCAGCTGGCGCGGCAGCGCGGGCATCGGCCCCCACAGCTGCGCCAGCGCGACGTGGTCGTAGGCGGCGAACCAGGCCCACAGCTCGATCCCGCCGGGCGGCTTGCCGAAGAACTCGAGCAGATCCGTGCGGATCTTCTCGCGGCTGCGCCACGCCGGGTCGGCGGGCGACGGGAGTTTCGGGAGCACGTTGTCGCGGACCCAGGGGCCGGCCTTGCCGGGATCGAAATCGGTCGAGACCGCGTAGAACTCGCGGCCTCTTTCGTCCACGACACCGATCGACACCAGATCGATGGTCACGCCGTCCTCAATGAATTCGGTGTCGTAGAAAAAGCGCACCGGAGAACCCTAGTGGGGCGTCAGCCGACCTTCGTGTCCGGGATACGGGCGACGTCCTGGGCGGAGGGCTGCGCGGGCACCTTCGGGCGGAGCCCCGCCTCGTCGGCGGCGAGCAGCTCCTTCGCCTTGGCGGCGTAGATGTCGACGTACTCCTGGCCGGAGAGCTCCATGAGCGCGTACATGATCTCGTCGGTGATGGACCGCTCGATGAAGCGGTCGCCGGCGAGGCCCTCGTAGCGCGAGAAGTCGAGCGGCTTGCCGAAGCGGATCTCGAGGCGGCGCGGCCACCACATCTTCGAGCCGATGGGGTTGACCTTGTCGGTGCCGATCATGGCGACCGGGACCACGAGGCCGCCGGATTCGAGCGCGATCCGCGCGACGCCGGTCTTGCCCTTGTACAGGCGGCCGTCCGGGGAGCGGGTGCCCTCGGGGTAGATGCCGAGGAGGTGGCCTTCGCGGACCAGCCGGGTCGCCGTGTCGAGCGCGGCCTGCGCCGCGTTGCCGCCGGAGCGGTCGATCGGGATCTGGCCGACGCCGGTGAAGAACCACTTCTTCAGCCGGCCCTTGAGGCCCTTTTCGGTGAAGTACTCCGATTTGGCCGGGAAGGTCACCTTGCGCTTGACCCGCAACGGCATGAAGAAGGAGTCCGCCACAGCCAGGTGGTTGCCCGCGAGGATCACACCGCCTTCGGCGGGGATGTTCTCCGCGCCGACGACTTTGGTGGGCCACAGCGCCTTGAGCAGTGGCCCGATAAACACGTGTTTCATGAGCCAGTACAGCACTGCGAAAACTCCTCCTAGCAGCTCAACCCCTGTGCCCGATGGTCAAGACTACGAACCGCGCACCCCCGGCACAACGAAGTCCACCCGGTTACCCGCACCCAGCGACGGATCTCACACCCGATCCGGCCCGATTCGGGCAGTGGCCGGGGGGCCACAAGCCGCTCCGGTCGTGCGAACATAGTAGACCTACCCAGCTCTCACGGAAGGCGATCGCATGGCCGTCCTCGCCGGCGCGGAACCGTTCGCTCACACCGGTTCGACCGAAGCAGGGTTCCTGCTGTGCCACGGATTCACCGGCACCCCCGCGAGTATGCGGCCCTGGGGCGACCACCTGGCCGAGGCCGGTTACACCGTCCGCTGCCCGCTGCTCCCCGGGCACGGGACCCGGTGGCAGGAAATGAACCGGACAGGCTGGGAGGACTGGTACGGCGCGGTCCGCGAGGAGCTTCTGGCGCTCTTCTCGACCTGCGACTCGGTGTTCGTCGCCGGGATGTCGATGGGCGGGACGCTGACGCTGCGGCTCGCCGAGGAGTTCGGCGACCGGATCGCCGGGATCGTGCTGGTGAACCCGTCGGTCCTGACACTCCGCCGGGACGCCAAACTGCTGCCCGTGCTGTCGCGGATCCTGCCTTCGGTGCCGGGCGTGGCCAACGACATCGCGAAGCCGGGCGTGACGGAGCTGGCCTACTCGCGGACGCCCGTGCGCGCGGCGGCGAGCCTGGCGAAGCTGTGGAAGCTCACCCGCGCGGATCTGGCCAAGGTGACCCAGCCCGTGCTCCTGCTGCACTCGGCCGTCGACCACATCGTGGAACCGGTCAACTCGCAGGTGATCCTCGACGGGATCGGCAGCGAGGACGTCACCGAGGTGGTGCTGGAGAACAGTTTCCACGTCGCCACCCAAGACCACGACGCAGGCCTGATCTTCACGCGTACGGTGGACTTCGCCCGGTCCGTGCGCCGGGCGGGACAGGTGGACGCCGGATGAACAGAGGCAAGGACGGGCCGGAGGACGTCGACGCGACGTTCGCCGAGATCGTGGCCGACCTCCGTGCGGAGGGCGTCGGTCTGTTCCCCGATGAAGACCTGGAGAAACCGGCCGGGAAGACCGCGGAAAAACCTGTGGAAAAGGCACCCGGCCCCGAGGCGCCGGAAGCCGAGACCGATCCGGGCTGGCGAGGCGGCGGCACCAGCTGGGACAAGACGCTCTTCGAGGACGACCCGGCGTCGGGCGAAGACGAGGGCCACTTCGTGCCGCCCGAGCCTCCTCCCCTGCCGCGTCCGCGCAAGGGCGCGTTCGTCGTCCTGCTGTTCTTCCTGCTCGGCCTGCTGCTCCTGATCGCGCCCACCCTGATCGGGATGGGCACGCGGCTCGGCACGCCGCTCGGCATCCTCGCCCTCGCGACCGCGATAGCGCTGCTCCTGCTGCGGGTGCGCCAGGGGCCGCCGCCCGGCGCGGATCCGCACAACGGCGCCCAGGTCTGAACTGCCGGACAATTCCGACCATGAAGATCGACTTCACTCCCTCGCGCCGGTCGACGGTCGGCGCGGAATGGGAACTCGCCCTCGTCGACCGGCGGACCGGTGAGCTCTCGTCCGTCGCGGAGAAGGTGCTCGACGCCGTCCGCCCCGACGGCGAGGAGGAGCACCCGAAGATCAAGCAGGAGCTGCTGCTCAACACCATCGAGGTGATCAGCGGGATCTGCGACACGATCGCCGAGGTCAAGGCCGATCTGAACACCTCGCTCGACACCGTGCACTCGGTGCTCGACCCGCTGGGCGTGGAGCTGTTCTCGGCCGGGTCGCACCCGTTTTCGACGTGGTACCAGCAGAAGGTCACCGACAAGGAGCGCTACGCCAAGCTCATCGACCGGACCCAGTGGTGGGGACGGCAGATGCTGATCTACGGCGTCCACGTGCACGTCGGTCTCGATCACCGCGACAAGGCTCTGCCGATCCTGGACGCGCTGCTCAACTACGCGCCGCATCTGCAAGCGCTTTCGGCGTCTTCGCCGTACTGGGGCGCGGAGGACACCGGGTACGCGTCGAACCGCGCGCTGATGTTCCAGCAGCTGCCGACGGCCGGGCTGCCGTTCCAGTTCGGGAAGTGGGAGGAGCTGGAGAGCTACGTCGACGACATGTTCACCACGGGCGTGATCGACCACTTCTCCGAGATCCGCTGGGACGTCCGGCCCGCCCCGCATTTCGGGACGATCGAGATGCGCGTGTGCGACGGGCTGCCGACGCTGGAGGAGGTCGGCGCGATCTCCGCGCTGACCCAATGCCTGGTCGACGACTTCAGCGGCCGCCTCGACGACGGCGAGATCCTGCCGACGCTGCCGCCGTGGCACGTCCAGGAGAACAAGTGGCGCGCGGCGCGCTACGGCGTCGACGCGATCGTCATCCTCGACGCGGCGGGCAACGAACGGCTCGTCACCGACGACACCTACGACCTGCTGAACCGGCTCGAACCGGTGGCCCGGCGCCTGGACTGCGCCGACGAGCTGCGCTCGGTCGAGACGATCCTGCGGTACGGGCCCAGCTACCTGCGTCAGCGCGCGGTGGCGAAGGCGTACAACGGCAGTTTGCGCGCCGTCGTCGCTTCGCTCATCGCGGAGATGCGGGAAGGGACGATCCCGCGCGCCTAGCCGAGGTGCTCCAGGAGGGTGCCGGGGCCGAAGGCGGAAGCGCCCACGGCCTCGACGCGGGACCGCAGTTCGCGATCGGCCGTCACCACGACGACGTGGTCGTCCGGCCCTTCGGCACGGGCTTCCCGTGCGACGGCGACGATCTTGTCGTCGCCTTCACCGTCCGCCTCGACGACGTCGACGCCGGGCACCGTCTCGACTCCCCGCGCCTTGCCCTCCACGACCAGCACGATCTTCGGCCACCACGACCACCCGTCGCCGCCGGGGAGCGCCGGATCGGTGAACCCGGTCTCGGCCAGGGCCGCGAGCTTGTCCCGCAGCCGTTCCGCGGCGCCGCGCCGGTCCCGCCACCAGCCGTCCGGGCGCGATCCGACGACGTTCGCGCCGTCGACCACCAGTACCAGCCTGCGATCCAAGTGTTCCCTCAATCCCGGCCACGCCACCGCGAAATCCCGGTGCAACCGGAAATCCGCGACCTGTCCCGCGTGGACCCAGCGCAGTTCGGCGCTCTCCGCGTTCTTCACCCTGGCCGCGAGCGTGCCGATCGGCGCGGCCAGGATCGTGGTGTAGCGCCAGTTCCCGTGGTCGACGTGCGACGCCGACAGCGGGCGGACCCGGGCCGGCGGGATGTCGGCCTCTTCGTGCGCCTCGCGGGTGGCGGCCTCGCGCGCGCTCTCCCCAGCCTCGACGGCTCCCCCGGGCAGCGCCCAGGTGCGTCCATGATGGACCCACCACGCCCGGCGTTGCAGCAGGACACCGCGCGCGGGATCGGACAGCAGCAACCCGGCGGCGCCGTTCAAGCCCCAGTGAAGATGCCCGTGGTCGCACCTCACGAAGCCGTTGCCGTCTTCCCGGGTCACGCCCTCAGCCTGTCACACCGACCTCGGCCCCGGGAGCCTTCGCCGCGTCGACGGCGAGCGCCGCGGCGCCCACGATGGCCGAATCGTCGCCGTGGTGCGCGGCCCGGATCCGGGCCAGCGGACGGTGCCCGGCGCCGGTGATCTTGTCCGCGTAGCGTTCGCGCGCCTCGTCGAGGAACAGCGGCGCCGATTCGGAAACGCCGCCGCCGATCACGATGATCTCGGGGTCGAAGACGTCGGCGACCAGCGCCAGGCCTTCGGCCAGCCACTTCGCGAGTTCGGTCATCGCGCGCTGGGCGATCGGGTCGCCGTCGCGGGCCGCGCCCGCCACCCGGCGTCCGGTCACCGAGCCCGGGTCTCCCCTGGTCTCGCGCGCCAGCACGGTCGAGCGGCCGGGATGCCGCGCGAGCAGTTCCACCGCCGTCGCGGACAACGCCGTCCCGCTGCAGTACCGCTCCCAGCAGCCGTACTTCCCGCACGGGCAGGGCCGCCCGCCGGGGACGACGGTCAGATGCCCGAGTTCCGGCGCGACACCGTGCGCGCCCCGATAGATCCGGCCGTCGAGCAGCAGGCCCGCCCCGATCCCGGTGCCGAGCGCGATCAGCGCGGCGACATGGGCGCCGCGAGCGGCTCCGAAGCGGTACTCGCCGACGGCGGCGGCGTTCACGTCGTGCTCCAGGGTCACCGGCAGGCCGACGCGCTTCTCGATCCGATCGGCGACCGGCGCGGCACGCCAGGACAGATGCGGCGCGAACATCACCGTCCGGCGGTCCTTGGCGACGAAACCGGCGACAGCCAGCCCGACACCGGAGACGTCGTGCCGGTTGCGGAGGTCTTCGACGACCCCGGCGATGGCGTCTTCGAGCGCGTCCTCCTCGCCGGGGGTCCCGACCCTGGCGGTGTCCATCAGCGAGCCGTGCTCGTCCACGACGCCGGCGCGCACACTCGTGCCCCCGACGTCCACCCCTATCGTCAGCAACTCAGTTCTCCCGGTCCGGCTGCCAAGCGTCGCGCCTGGTCACCGTGATGTGCTGGACCCGCGAAGCTCCCACCGGCGCATCTTCCCGCGCGGGCTCCTTCCGCGCAGGCTGGAACCCCGGCATGTGCACCCCGCCCTCGGGCTCCCAGCGATCGGCCAGCACCGCCCGCAGCAGCGCGACGAGCTGCGCGGCCTGCTCCATCAGCCGGGCCACGAACTCGGGCCGTTCGCCGCGGAAGACCCCGACGATCGCGCAGAGCGGGCACCAGCCACCGTCCGTGTCATGGTCGGAGCAACCATGACCGGCGGAGATCAGGTCCTCCAGCCACGGCGCGGCGTGCTCGACGACCAGTTCGACCAGCAGCCGGATCTCTTCGGCCAGTTTCAGGCCGTCGGACGGCGTGTGTTCGCTGTTCTCGCTCACCCGGGTCCCCGGTTCCCGGCCAGGCCCACGACCAGGCCGTGCGCGTCGGATTCCGCACCGGTGATCCGGCACGGGCGCAACATCTCCGGCAGCGCGATCAGCCGCCGGAAACCGTCCACGGTGACGGCGAGATCATCGTCCACTCTGGCCAGGTCCACTTCGGAATCACGGTGCAACGGCACGGCGATCCGCAGCTGGTAACCACCGTCCGATTCGGACACCCGCAGCAGCGGGGTGACGCCTTTTTCGTTTCCTGCCAAGGGATCCAGCCCCTGGTAGAGCTCGTACGCGATTTCCTGCAAAGCCGCCAGGCCCACGGGCTCGACGGCGCGATGCTCGACGGGCTTCACCTGGCCGGGCCCGAATCCCGCGTCGCCGAGTTCGGCGAGGACGGCGTTCTGCTGCGTGCGCCGGGTCCGCATCCACGAAGCCGCGGCGCCGCGCCAGAACCCGGGCGCGGGCATCAGCCGGTTGACGATCAGGCCGTCGACCAGGATCCCGCGCAGGGCCAGGGAACTGAGCGTGCGACGGGCTTCCGCGACGACGACGCGTTCCGGCGTCAGCACGAGCCGCACGGTGGTGGTCGCCGGATCGGTCAGCAGGGCGCGCAGCGACTCCAGATGCGCGCCGAGCCGCCGCACGGCGGCCGCCGTCCGCCGGGCGCCCGGTTTGAAGACCCTCGAAAGGTAGCCGGAGACGGCTTCGGGCAAAGCCAGCAGGCGCAGGGTTTCCGCGGTCGGCCCGCAGTCGACGACGACCGTCTCCCAGGGACCGTGCTCGGCGAGGCGCTGGACCTCGGTGAGGGCGAGGAGTTCGTCGACGCCGGGCACCACGGTGAGTTCTTCGGCGTCGAGGGAGTCGAGGCCCGCGCCCGCGAGCGCGGACTGCAGTTCCTGCCGGAGTTCGCGCCAGGTGCTGTCGACGAGGCCGCGGGTGTCGATCTGGACCGCGTGCAGGAGGGTGTCCACTTCGGACGGCTCGGCGCCGAGGGCGCGGCCGAAGGCGTCACCGAGGGAATGCGCCGGGTCGGTCGAGACGACCAGGGTCTTCCTGCCCCGCCCGGCGAGGGCCGCGGCCGTCGCCGCGGCCAGCGTGGTCTTGCCGACACCCCCCTTGCCGGTGAAAAGCAGGATCCGCATGCCTACCCTTCGACTCAGGATGCTTCAGCGCGCTTCTTGAGCTCCTTGAGCGCGGTGTCCATGACCATCTTCTCGGCCTTGCGGCGCAGCAGCCCGATCATCGGCAGCGCCAGCTCGACGGACAGCGTATACGTGACCTTGGTGCGGCCGGCGCCCAGCGCTTCGAGGGCATAACGGCCGTTCTGGGCCTTCTGCATCTGCCCCTTGACCAGGTGCCAGCTGACTCCCCGGCCGTCGGTGTCCCAGTCGTACTCGAGGGTGTAGACGTCCTTGATCGGTCCGGCGTCGAGGGTGAGTTTCACCTGCTTGGCGCGGCCGTCACCGTCCTCGCCGAGCACTTCGGTCTCCCGGACGGCCTTGGCCCATTCCGGGTACGCGGGAAAGTCGGCGATGACGGCCATGACCCGCTCGGGCTCGGCGTCGACCTCGATGGATTGCGTGGACTGCTCGGCCATGAACGCAGCCTAGCCGGGCCCGGCCGTCACCAGCGAAGCACGTACGGCTGTGCCGTCTCTTTGAAGTGACCGACGTTACGGCATTCGGTCCTGCCGACCCTCGTCCGCGCGGACAGCGGCTGGTGGACGTGCCCGAACACCGACCAGCGCGGCCGCTGTGCGCGGATGAGGTCCACCAGCGCCGCCGACCCGATCTCGGACCGCCGCGCGACCACGTCGTAGGTCAGTTCCGGGATGGCGGGCGGGATGTGGGTGCACAGGACGTCGATGTCCTCCAGGCTGGCGACCGCGGCGTCGTACTCCTCGCGGGTGCGCAGATACGGCCGCCAGAAGCCGTTGCGGCGCGGGACCACGTTCGGCGGGAGCAGCGCGCCGCCGATGAACCCGAAGCGCAGCCCGCCGAACTCGGCCACACCGCCGTCGAGGACCTGGATGCCTTCGCCCGCGAACTCGGACCACAGCGAGGGGTCGTCGACGTTGCCGGGAGTCGCGAACGTCGGCGCGGTGAGGGAGCCGAACAGGACGGAGTACTGGTCCTGGATGGCCTCGCCGACGGCGGCGGCCGGATCGGCCAGCGTGGCCCACAACGATCGCGAGAAGGCAACGGTCTCATCACGAGTGCCTTCACGCCGCAGCCGCGCGAACTCGCCGACCTTCTCGGCGCCGAACAGCGCGCCCATGATGCCCTTGTCGTGCTCGCGGTAGTCGACGAAGTCCAGCAGGTCGCCCAGCACGATCAGCGCGTCGGCACCGTCGCCCGCGCGTTTGAGCGCGTCGGCGTTTCCGTGCACGTCCGACACCACGTGAACCCGCATGCTCACCCCTACTCGGCCCGGGGGCCGACCCCGGGCTCGCGCCCGTCCTCGAGAACCTCTTTGAGCCCGAGCGCGATAGCCTTGGCGGCACGGGCGCGGCGGTCGAACTCCCGCCGCAGGTCCCGGGGCTCCAGTACGCGCGGCTCCCCGTCCGGACCGGCGGGAGTGGCACGCAGGAAGTAATGCAGCAGAGTGCCGTCGAGCACCGGCTCGAGCCAGACCTCCATGGTACCGATCAAGGCACCGCGCACGGTCCAGCGCAATCCTTCGTCGCCGCGGTCGGTGTAGACCTCGAGAACGAGGTCCGGCCAATAACGTGACCAAGATCGCGGATCGGCGAAGGCGGCGGCCACGGTGGAGGGCGGGACCACGAGGAAGGTCTCGTCGACGATGTCGAGAGCTGGCGGCGCCTGGTTCACAAGCGGCAGAATGTCATGCCCTCGGTATGGCCGATTCGTCAGCATGGTCTTAAGGTGCACGGCACGCTAAGTTGACTGGCGGGTAACACCGGTCACACCACTTTGCACGCGAACACGGAGGTTCCTCGTGCGCGAATACAGCGCCCCCGCCGCCAATCCGGTGACCGACGACGAGAACCTCGCGGACGTCGTCTGGGCGAACGCCGAGCGGTTCTCCGATGTCGTGAGTTTCCGCCGCCAGGTCGACGGAACCTGGCTGGACGTCACCGCCAAGGATTTCGCCGCCCAGGTACTGGCCGTGGCCAAGGGAATGGCCCAGGCGGGCATCGCACCGGGTGACCGGATCGGGCTCATGTCCAAGACCCGCTACGAATGGACCCTGATCGACTTCGCGATCTGGGCCGCCGGCGCGGTCACCGTCCCGATCTACGACACCTCCTCGGCCGAGCAGGTCCACTGGATCCTTTCGGACTCGGCGGCGAAGGCCGTGTTCGTCGAAACCGACGACCACCTCGCGACGCTGGAGACCGTCAAGGGACGCCTCGACTCACTTGAGCACACCTGGCAGATCGAGGCCGCCGGCGCGCCCGCCGTCGACCACCTCACCGCGCAGGGCGCCGAGCTGGGCGACGACGATCTGCACGAGCGCCGCCGCTCGGTGAAGGCGGGCGACCTCGCCACGATCGTGTACACCTCGGGCACCACCGGCCGCCCCAAAGGCGTCGAGCTGACCCACCGGAACCTCCTCTCCGAGATCCGCGCCGACATCGCCGCGTTCCCGCAGCTGATGGAGCAGGGCAACTCGCTGCTGGTGTTCCTGCCGCTCGCGCACGTCCTCGCCCGCGCCATCGCGGTGACCGCGCTCAGCGCGCGGGTGACCCTCGGGCACACCTCGGACGTCAAGAACCTCGTCGCCGACCTCGGCACCTTCCGGCCGACGTTCGTCGTCGCCGTGCCGCGCGTGTTCGAGAAGGTCTACAACAGCGCGAAGCAGAAGGCGCACGGGGACGGCAAGGGCAAGATCTTCGACGCCGCCGAAGCCACCGCCGTCGCCTACAGCCAGGCCCAGGACACCGGCGGCGCCGGGCTGGGCCTCAAGGTCAAGCACGCGCTGTTCGACAAGCTCGTGTTCAGCAAGCTGCGCGCGGCCCTCGGCGGCCGGTGCGTCGCCGCGGTGTCCGGCGGCGCCCCGCTCGGCGTGCGGCTGGCGCACTTCTTCCGCGGCATCGGCGTCCCGGTGTTCGAGGGCTACGGCCTGACCGAGACCTCCGCGGCGGCCTGCGTCGGCACCCAGGACGGGTTCCGCGTCGGCACCGTGGGACGGCCGGTCGCCGGCACCTCGGTCCGGATCGCCGACGACGGCGAGATCCTGCTCAAGGGCGACGTCGTGTTCGGCGGCTACTTCAACAACGCCGAGGCGACCGCCGAAGCGCTGGAGGACGGCTGGTTCCACACCGGCGACCTCGGCGAGCTCGACCGCGACGGGTTCCTCAAGATCACCGGGCGCAAGAAGGAGATCATCGTCACCGCGGGCGGCAAGAACGTCGCGCCGTCCGGCCTCGAAGACACCATCAAGGCCAGCCCGCTGGTCAGCCAGGCGATGGTCGTCGGCGACCAGCGGCCGTTCATCGGCGCGCTGATCACCATCGACGAGGAGTACTTCCCGTCGTGGAAGTCCCAGCACGGCAAGCCTTCCGGCGCCTCCGTGTCCGATCTGGCCGACGACGCCGAACTGCGCGCCGAAATCCAGGAGGCCGTCAACCAGGCCAACAGCGCGGTGTCGCAGGCCGAGGCGATCAAGAAGTTCACGATCCTGTCGAAGGACTTCACCGAGGCGGGCGGAGAGATCACGCCGAGCCTGAAGCTGAAGCGCAACATCGTGAACAAGAACTACGCGAACGACATCGAAGCCCTGTACAAGAAGTAGCCCGCTGGTACATGAAGGCCCCCTTCCTTGCTCCTAGGTACAGGAAGGGGGCCTTCATGCAAGTGGCTAAATGCGGGGGATCTCGGCGTCCCACTCGATGTGGTGCCGATACAGCCAGTTCCGGTCCCGGTCGGGCGTCGTCCCCGAAGACACCGCCGCGCTGCTCGCCACCAGCTTCTCGACCCGAGCCCGCCGCAACCGCTCGTAGGCCGCGAAAGCCGTTGGCGCGTCAGGAAGATCCCTCAGGCACTGGGCCAGCACGACACTGTCCTCCAGCGCCATCGACGCGCCCTGCCCGGCAGCGGGCGAAGCCGCGTGCGCCGCGTCGCCCACGAGCACCATCGACTCGGTGAACCACACCGGCGTCGAAGGGACGTCGTAGGCGTGGCCACCGAAGACGTCGTCCCCCGTCGACGCGATGATTTCCGCGGCGGGCAACGGTTCCCCGTCGAACGTGACGAAAGCCGCCGTGCGCCATTCCTCCGGGGTCAGGCCAGTCCGGACCCCTTCGGCCGTGGGCAGCCGCGCGAACCAGTACGTCGAGCCGTCGGGGGCGCTCGTGTAGCCGAAGAAGGCGTGCAGACTCTGGATCATCCGGTAGAGCGACGGCGCCTGCGGGACGCTCGTGTCGGTCGTGTAGCCGTAGACGACGTCGAGCCCCGTCGAGCGCGGAGGCGGGCACGACGGGTCGATGATGGTCCGGAGGACCGATCGCAGGCCGTCGGCGCCGATCAGGATGTCGCCCTCGGCGACCGTCCCGTCCTCGAAACGGGCGACACCCGGCGACGCGGACACCAGCCGTTTCCCGCGCTCGAAGGTGATCCCGCGCGAGATCGCTTCCTCTTGCAGCGCAAGGTAAAGCGACGAGCGCTTCAAGGTTCGCGGCCCGTGAGTGCCGTCAGTGCCGAACGACCGCTGTTCGACGGTCTTCCCGTCCGGCGTGACGAGTTCCAGCCCGACGGCGGCGAAGGAGTTCTCGATCACCGGCCCCTCGGCGCCGATCGCGCGCAGGGCGTCCATGCCGTTGTGCATGATCGTCAGGAACGCGCCCGCGTCCTCGCCACCGGACTCGTACGCCTCGTGGACGCTCGCTTCGATCCCGGCCCGCCGCAACGCCATCGCGGTCACCGTCCCGGCGATGCCGCCGCCGATGATCACTGCCTTCACCGCGAACCCCCTGTCGTGTCACCGGCCCCTGACGGTACCCGGGAACCGGCGACACGACAGAGGGGGAATCACGCGCCGCCGCTGGCGACGATGTCGCCGTTGACGCCCTTGGGGAAGAACCCGCCTTCCTTCACCGGACCCGGGTTCAGGTAGACGACGTTGAGCACCCGGTCCGCGCCGCGGCCGAAGCAGACGCCGTTGTTGTCGGTGGGCACGATGTTCGCCTGGTTGCCGAGCACGATGCCCTGATCGTCGTCGCCGGGGCCGTCGAGGGCGTCGCGGGCGTTGGAGATCTTGGCCGCCGCGTCGCCGAGGTCCCGGTCGAACAGCGACGTCCGGATGGTGGCGGCGTGGTAGGCCTCGGCGGCCAGGATCCCGGCGGCCGCGTCCAGGAACGTCTTGTTGGTGATCAGCGGGGCGGCGCCCTTGTACGCCGTCACACCGACGTCCTCGAACAGGAACGCCGCGAGCAGGAAGTTCTTCTCGTTGGCGAACGGGTCGAACTGCTGGTACCCGCTGATCAGCCCGGCCGCCTTCGCGGCCGCGGTGAAGCTGTCCTTGAGGTCGATCTGAGGCCGTGACACCGCGGCCTCGCCGAGCGCGCCGCGCAGGAACTTGACGTGCGCGACCTCGTCGCCCGCGATCTCCTTCGCGAACTGGTGCAGCGCCTTGTCGTGGAACATCACTTTCTTGCCGCCGGCCACCCCGCCCTGGGTGCCGACGCCGCCGGTGAGGTCGTCCGGCAGCCCGTGGCCGTAGACGGCGAAGGAGTAGAACTCGGCTTCGAGGTACTCCAGGTTGAGCGCGAAATTGAGCACGGCCGCGTCACTGGGCGCGGCGGCCGCCTCGCTCGTCGCCGAAGCGGACGACGTGGCCTGCACGCCGAGGTACGTCGCGCCGACGACACCGAGGCCCGCCGCGCCTGCGGCCTTCAGGAACCGGCGGCGGTCCGTGCGGTTCTCGGCACTGCGTGAGATCAGGGTGCGGACAAAGGGCTTTCCGAACACGAGTGGTTCCTCTCGTCTTTGCGGTGCACACCCACCCACTCGGACGTTCGGAACCACTCGTGGCCCGGATTGGAAAAGTTCTCGAACTAGTTGCGGGACAGGACAGAGGTGTCACGGACGATGTCGCGTGACCGGATGGCCGACACGTGTGATCAGACGGACGACACGCGTGTCCAGGCGGACGGCTCAGCGCGCGACCCGGCCGTGCGCGTGTCGTCCGGCCAGTCACGCGTGTCGTCCGTCTGATCACACGTGCCGTCTCCTCGATCACGCGCACCCGCCGGAGCGGTACCTCGGCGGGTCACGTCGCGAAAGCCACTTTCGGGGCACCTGACGTCGCGAAAGTGGCTTTCGCGACAAGTGTCCTGCCCCGGGAGCCCGTCAAGGCCACATCGGTCGCGTCCGTGAAGGCCTCCTTGAGGGACTCTGGGTCCCTCAAGGAGGCCTTCACGGACCTCACAGCCGGACTAGCGCAAGCCGGTGACTCAGCTTCGCCCGCTTGCTTACTTCTTCGTCGCCGCCGCGAGGCGAACGCAGACCACCAGACCGCGGATGGCCTCTTCGACCTCGGCCAGCTCGGGGTACGTCGGGGCGATGCGGATGACGGCGTCCTCGGGGTCGTCGCCGTAGGGATGCGTCGCACCGGCCGGGGTCAGGGCGATGCCCGCCTCCTTGGCCAGCCGCACGACCTCCTTGGCGGTCCCGGACGGCACGGTCAGCGAGATGAAGTACCCGCCGGTCGGCTTGGTCCAGGACACGAGGCCCGATTCGCCCAGTTCCTTGGTCAGGATCTCGTCGACGGCCGCGAACTTCGGCCCGATGAGCTCGGCGTGCTTGCGCATGTGCTCGCGGACGCCGTCCTCGTCGCGCAGGAACTGCGCGTGCCGGAGCTGGTTGACCTTGTCCGGGCCGATGGTCCGCTTGCCGATGAGGCCGGTCCACCAGGCCAGGTTGGCCTCGGAAGCGCCGAAGAAGCCGACGCCACCACCGGCGTAGGTCACCTTCGAGGTGGAGCCGAAGACGAACACGCGGTCGGCGTTGCCCGCCTCGGTGGCCAGCGCGAACAGGTCGGCCAGCGGTGCCTCGGCGTCGGTGAGGTGGTGCACGGCGTAGGCGTTGTCCCAGAAGATCCGGAAGTCCGGGGCCGCCGTGGTCATCGTGGCCAGGCGGCGCACGGTGTCCTCGCTGTAGGTGACGCCAGTCGGGTTGCTGTACTTCGGCACACACCAGATGCCCTTGACCGCGGCGTCCTCGGCGACGAGACGCTCGACGGCGTCCATGTCCGGGCCGGTCTCGGTGAGGGGGACCTGGACCAGCTCGATGCCGAAGCGCTCGGCCAGCGCGAAGTGGCGGTCGTAGCCCGGCACCGGGCACAGGAACTTGACGCTCGCCTCGTCGGCCCAGCGGCGCTCGGCGCCGGGGAGCTTGCTGAGGAAGGCCTGCACGATCGAGTCGTGCATGAGCTCCAGGCTGGAGTTGCCCGCGGCCAGCAGCTGCTCGGCCGGGACCTGCAGCGGCCCGGCGAAGATGCGGCGGAGCTCGGGCAGGCCCTTGAGGCCGCCGTAGTTGCGGACGTCCGTGCCGTCCTCGGCCTTGCGCACGTCTCCGGGGAGGGCGAGCAGCCCGTCTGCGAGGTCCAGCTGGCGGGGGGACGGCTTGCCGCGGGTGATGTCCAGGGAGAGGCCACGGTCGACGAGGGCCGCGTAGTCGCGGCGGGCGCTCTCGACATCGACAGGTGCAGTGGTCATGCCTAACGCTAAACCCGCGGCGGATCGGCGTGGGACGAGGGTGGCCCTACGCCCGCGCGCACAAGATCGGATAACGGTTCCGGCGCGTTTTTCATCATTCGTAACGAGACCTAATCCCCTAGTGACGGCGCCGCGCATTCCCGCATTCTCGGTATCACGAGGAAAAGGGGAAAGAAATGGAAGCGAAGAAGTGGGCGGCGGTGACACTCATGGTCGCCGGCGCGGTGGCCGCGTGCGCGGTGCCGAATCAGGGAACGGCGGCTCCGGCCGTCGCGGTGGCCGCCCCGCCGACCACGATCGTGATCCAGCCACCGGTGGCCGCGCCCCCGCCGCAGACGGTTTATGTCGCACCGCCCGCGACGCGGACGGTCTATCCCGCACCGGCGGTTCCGGTGGCGCAAACGGTGATCGCCTTCTACGACGCGATCAACCGGCGTGATTTCCTGACCGCGTGGAATCTCGGAGGTCAGCGATTGGCGAAAGGAGGCACTTATGCCTCCTGGAGCAACGGATACGCGACGACTTCATGGGCGGCGCTCACCGTGCGGAGTACGAGCGGGAACACCGTGTACGTCGATCTCTCGGCACGGCAGACCGATGGTTCGATGCGCGTTTTCACCGGTTCCTACACCGTTTCCGGCGGCGCGATCACCGCGGCGACCATGAAACGCGTGTCCTGATCAGAGCGCGGTGAGCGCGGAGATCTTCCACCGGCCGTCGACGCGCCGCGCGGTGACCGAAAGCTGGGAGACCGTCGACTGCGGCGCGCCTCCCCCGGCGGCGATCGTCTGCTGGTCGAGGAACAACAGCACTTCGGCCTGGTCGCCGCGCAGGGACCGGACGCCCAGGGAGCGGACCGTCGTCGTGCGCACCAGCTTCTGCTCTTCGGCCCGTTTCCGCGCCGAGGCGAACTGGTCGCGGTACTGCCCGGTCGCCTCGCCGGTCAGCACGTCGGCCGCGGCCCGCTCGGTCCGCGCGAGGTTGCTGTAGTCGTAGGAGAAGACGGCCTTCACCCCGGCGCCGACCTGGTCGGCGACCTCGGCCGTGGCGGCCTGGTCGACCAGCGCCGCGTTGCCGTCCGAGCCCAGGGAGGACGCCTGGAGGCCGAACCACACCGCGCAGCCGGTGGCGAGCACGATGATCGCGATCAGGAGCCGCGGGGTGCGCCCGGTCACGAGCCCGCCGCCTGTACCGCGCTGACCTTCCAGCCGTCCTCGACGCGCTGGTAGTCCACGGTCAGCCTGCTCACCTTGGGCGCGGCCGAGCCGCCGCCGGTGCTGACGCGCACGTCCAGCACGGCCATGAGCCTCGCCGTGCCGGCGGTGGCGTCGAGTTCGGTGACGGCGGCCTGTTTGAGCTTGGCCGTGGCGACGGTCTTGCTCGTGTTCGCGCGGTCGATCTGGATCTGCCGGTCGCCGGTGAGGTCCTTGCCGAGCCGTCCGGTGGTGACGCCGAGCCAGCGGTCGACGTCCTGGGCCCCGCTGCGGTAGTCGATCGTGTTGAGCACTTCGAGCTGGCCGGACGCGGCGGCGAGGACGGCTTCCCGCTCGCGGCCCCTGGCCAGGCCGTCGTCCCCGGCGGCGCTCCACCACGACCAGCCGAACCAGGCGGCCGCGAGGACCGCCAGCGCGGCGGCGACGGTGAGGGCGCGGTTGAGCACTACTTACCGCCCAGCAACGCGCCCAGTCCGCTCGGCGCGGATCCGGTGAGCAGGTTCAGCACACCCGGCAGCTGGGCGGATTCCGCCGCCTGAGGGGTCTGCTTCGGCTTCTCCGGGACCGCGGGCGGCTTCCCGGCGTACGGGGCGTTCTGCGACCCGCGCACGCCCGTGGGGCTTCCCGGCGGCTCGGCGCAGTACGCCTGCGTGTTCACCGGCGCCTCGGTGGTGTCGTTGGCGGGACGCTGTTTCGTGCCCTCGTAGCCCTTCGTGCACGAGACCGGGTCGAAGAAGTTGAACACGACGCCGAGGTGGCCCGTGCCGTCCGGCGACGTCGACCGCGAGAACGCCGAGATGATCGGATACGCGACGAGGAGTTCCTCGATCGCGTCGGTGCGGGCGGAGGTGATCTGGGCGGTGGTGAGCGCGTTCGCGAACAGCACCCCGAGGTCGGTCCCCGAGACCGCGAGCACGTCGCTGATCTGGCGGCTCAGCTTGGGCGCCTCGTCGATCACGCGCCGCAGATCCGGGTCGGACGACTTCAGCTGCGCGGCGATCGTCTTGAGCCCGCTGGAGAACTGCGTGATGTTGTCCGCCTGACGGCGCTGGGTGTCCAGCACCGTCCGCGAGTTCGACAGCAGGCCCTGGGTGTCGGGCAGGTACTGGGTCGCGGTCGCGGTGAGCGAACCGGTGCTGTCCAGCAGCTGCCGCAGGTCCGGGCCTGCGTCGGCGAACGCCTCGTAGGTCTCGTCGACGACGGTCTTCAGCGAGTCCGGCTTCACGCTCGACACCAGTTTGTCCAAATTGGACAGTACGGTGTCCGGCGCGAGCGGGATCGACGTCTTGTCCCGCTTGATGACGGAACCCTGCGCCAGGTACGGCCCGTTTTCGTGCATGGGCAGCAGATCGACGTACTGCTCCCCCACCGCCGACCGGTTCGCGACCGCGGCCTTGGTGTCCGCGGGGATCTTCGGCGCGCCCGAATCGATGTCGAGCCCGAGGTCGACGCCCTGCTCGGTGAGCGTCATCGACGAGACCTTGCCGACCGCGACGCCGCGGTAGGAGACCTCGGCGTTGACGAAGATCCCGCCGGAGTCCGCGAGCTGCGCGGTGACGAGGTAGCCGCGGGTGCCGAAGAGCCGGTCCAGCCCGGCGTACTTGCCGCCCGCGTAGACGACCGAAACGACCGCGATGACGAGGAACACCGCCATCTGGATCCTGGTCTTGCGCGTGATCACCGGCCACCTCCCAGGATCGGCCCGAGGATCCCGCCGAGCACACCGCCCAGGACGTCCCCTTGGGGCGTCTGGGCCTGCGGCGCCTGCGGGAGGTCCCCGGCGGGCAGCGGGAGCAGCGGCGGCGCGGCGCCGTTGTTGAACGGGATCGCCCCGGCCGCCCCGGTGCCCTGGGTCCCCGGCAGCTGGATGATCGGCTGCGAGGAGTTGTTCATGTTCTCCAGGAAGGTGTCCAGGTTCAGGTCGATCTTGGCGTCCACGTTCGCGTAGTCGCCCTTGATCACGTTACCCGCGTAGTCCGGGAACGGGTAGGTGAGCAGGATCCGCAGCGCGGTCGGCAGGTCCTGACCGGCCTCGCTCAGCTTCTTGAGCGTCGGCTGCAGCGCGCGGAGGTTCGCCACCAGCGAGTCCTTGCTGGCGTTGATCGTTTCGGTCGCGACCCCGGACAGCGTGTTCAGCGACTGGAGCATGCCGACGAGCTGATCGCGTTGCTCGGTCACGACCTTGAGCCCCGGCGACAGGTTGTCGAGCGCGTTCGTGATGTTCTGCGTCTGGCCGACCAGCGTCTTGGACAACTTGTCGACACCGTCGATGGCGCGCAGGATCTCGCCCTTGTGCCCGTCGAGTTCGGTCGCCAGTTCGTCCACTTGGGACAGCAGCCCGCGGACCTCGGCCTCGTTGCCGGTGAGCGCTTCGTTCAGTTCGTGGCTGATCTTCTGGATCTGCTCGACCCCGCCGCCGTTGAGCAGCAGGGAAAGCGCGCCGAGGACCTCTTCGACCTCGGGGTTGCGGTTCGTGCGGTCCAGCGGGATCTTCGCGCCCTCGGCGAGCGTTCCCTCGGGTTTGACGTCCCGCGCCTCGTGCAGGTCGACGAACTTCTCCCCCAGCAGGCTCGACTGCCGCAGTTCGGCCCGCGCGTTCGCGGGCAGCGCGATGTCGCCGTTGACGACCATGCTCACCCACGCCGAGCGGGTGTCCGGCGCGAGGTCGATCTTCTCGACCCGGCCGACCGAGACGTCGTTGACCTTCACGGTCGCCTGCGGCACGAGGTCGAGGACGTCGGAGAACTGCGCGGAGACCCGGTACGGATGGTCGCCGAGATCCGCGCCACCCGGCAAGGGAGTGTTGTACAGCCCCGAGAAACCGCCGTCGCCGCAGCCGGCGAGCACCAGGACGCCCGCCATCACCCCCGCGATCTTCTGCCGTTGCCGCCTCATTTCGGGAGCCCCTTGGCCATGACGTCGATCAGCGGGAGCGGAAGCGGCGGCAGTTCACCGCTCTGCAGCGAGGCCAGCACCTGCGGGATCGACGGGAGTTTCAGCGTGCCGTCGAGGACCGGCGCCAGCTGCTTGCAGATGTTTCCGAGCGCGTCCGGGATCGGCTTCGGCGTGCTCGCGCTGATCAGGCGGCACACGGTCAGGATCGGCGGATGTGTGAGCTCGTTCAGGTTGTCCCGCACCGCGATCGTGCCGGACGCCGCGTCGTAGGAGTTGATGAAGTTGGTCGCCCCGGTCGGCGCGATGTCGATCACCTCGGCGAGCGAGGCCCGCTGGTCCACGAGCACCTTGGTCAGCCCGGCCAGTTTGTCCACATTGGACGAGAGCAGGTCCTTGTTCTCCGCCACGAACTTCTCGACGTCGCCCATCGCCGTCGCCAGGGAGTTCAGCGCGCCGCCCACGTCGGCGGAGTCCGCGGCGAGGAACCCGCTCACGTCCGCAGCCCGGCGGTAGAACTCGTTGAGCTGCTTGTCGCTTTCGGCCAGCGCGCCGGCGAAGGAGTTCAGGTTCTGCACCGTGGTGAACAGGTCGCCTTTGGAGCTGTCCAGGGTCTTGGCCAGTTCGGACAGCCGGGTCACCGTGGTGTTGAGGTTCTTCCCGTTGCCGCCGAGGTTCGCCGCCGCCGTGTCGAGCACGTCGGACAGCGCGCCGTTCTTGTTGGCGCCGTTGGGACCCAGGCTGGTCGAGAGCTTGTCGAGGCTCGTGTAGAGGTCGTCGAGTTCGGCCGGGGTCGCCGTCTTCTCCTTGGCGATCACCGTGTCCGTGGCCATTTCGGGGCCGCTCTCGTACGCCGGGGTCAGCTGGACGTACCGGTCGCTCACCAGGCTCGGCGCGACGACCACGGCGCCCGCGTCGGCCGGGATCGGGGTGTCGTCGTCGATCCGCATGTCGACCCGGACCGCCTCGCCCTGCGGCGTGACCCCGGTGATCTCGCCGACCTTCACCCCGAGCACCCGGACCGACGAACCCGCGTAGAGCCCGACGGTCTTCCCGAAGTAGGCGCTGATCCGCGTCCCGCCGGGTTCTTTGAACACCAGCCACAGACCCGCGGTCGCGATCAGCACGAGGACGCAGGCGAACGCGACCCACGTGTACAGCGTGCGGGGTTGCTTGCTCATCGTCCGCCCGCCCCCTGGTTCGGCGCGGCGATCGGCGGGGTGCAGCCCTCCGGGTTGACCTGGAACGCGCCCGCGATGATCGTCGGCGGCAGCAGACCGCACAGGTAGCCCTCGAACCAGCGGCCGTTCCCGGTGGCGTTGGCGCCGACGCGGGCGAACGGGGCCATCAGCGCGAGGCTGCGGTTGAGATTGTCCTGGTTGCGCTGCAGGATGTCGGTGACCTTGCCGAGTTTCTCCAGCGTCGGCTTCATCTGCTGCCGGTTGTCGGCGACGAGCCCGGACAGCTGCGCGGAGACCTGTTGCGTGCCCTTGAGCAACGTGCTGATCGCGTCCTTCCGGTTCTGCAGTTCGGCGAGCAGGAGATTGCCGTCGTCGAGGATCCGCTTCAACTGGGCGTTGCGATCGGACAGCGTCTTGGACACCTTGCTCGTGTTGGCCAGCAACGTCTTCAGGTCACCGTCGCGGGAGGAGACCGTCTTGGACAAGGAAGAGAGCCCGCCCAGCGCGTCCTTCAGGTACTGGGGGCTGTCCTTGAGCGCGTCGGAGAGGACGGTGAAACTCGACGCGAGCTGCGCGGTGTCGATCTCGCCGACCGTGCCCGACAGCTGCTGGAACGCGTCCTGCAGTTCGAACGGCGTCCGCGTGCGGTCGAGTCCGATCGTGGTGTTCGGATCCTGGCTCCCCTTGCCTTTCGGGGTCAGCGCGAGGAACTTCTCGCCGAGCAGCGTTTTGATCTCGATCGACGCGGCGGTGGCGTCGCCGACCCGGACGCCGGAGACCCGGAACTTCACCAGCACCTTCCTGCCCGCCAGTTCCACCGAGCTGACCTGGCCGACCTTGACCCCGGCGACCTGCACCTCGTTGTCCGGCGACAGCCCGGCCGATTCGCCGAAGTACGCGGAGTACGTCGTCCCGCTGCCGAACAGCGGGATCCGGTCGGAGAAGTAGGTCGTCGCCGTGATCAGCACGATCAGGATGAGCGCCACTCCGCCCACCACGGCCTGGTTGCGTTCCTTGAGCGGCTTCACGGCCCGCACCTCTCCGGTCGCTGCGTGCCGGGCAGCGGCGTGATCGGCAGTTCGATGTTGAGCGACTTGATGCCGATGCTGCCGGAGATCCCGCACAGGTAGTAGTTGAACCAGCTGCCGTAGCTCAGCGTCCTGGTGAACTTCTGCAGGTTGCCCGGCAGCACCTGCAGCAGATGATCGATCAGCTGCTCCGAATCGCCGAGATTCTGCGACAGCGCGCCGAGCTGCGCGACGTCGTCCTTGATGGCCGGGCGCGCGTCGGCCAGCAGGCCCGTCGTGGTGACGGTGAGGTCGCCGAGCGCCTTGACCGCGTCCCCGATCGGCTTGCGCTGCTCGGAAAGCCCGGTGACCAGCCGCTGTGTCTGGTCGATCAGCTCGCCCAGTTGCGGTGAGCGCCGCTCGACCGTGCCGAGCACGGTGTTGAGGTTCGCGATGACGTCGCCGATGATCTTGTCCTTGCCCGCGATGGCCGACGTGACCGACGCGGTGTGCGCGAGCAGGCTGGTGATCGTGCCGCCCTCGCCTTGGAAGACCTGGATGATCTCGTAGGAGAGCTTGTTGACGTCCTCGGGGTTCAGCGCGCGGAAGAGCGGTTTGAACCCGTTGAAGAGGACCGTCAGGTTCAGGGCCGGCTTGGTGCGTTCGGGCGGGATGATCCCGCCGCGCGGCAACGACTTCTCGTCGCCGATGTCCGTGCCGAGCGCGAGATACCGCTGGCCGACCAGGTTGCGGTACTTGATGGTCGCGGTCACCGAGGCGGGCAGCCGGTGCGTGGTCTGGACGTCGAAGTGGACCTGGGCGAAGTTCTTCTCGCCCTCCTCGACCTCGATCTCGCCGACCTGCCCGACCTTCACGCCGACGATGCGGACGTCGTCGCCCTCCTTGAGCCCGGACGCGTCGGTGAACTTGGCCGTGTAACAGGAGGTCTCGCCGAAGTTGGTGTTCGCGATGGTGGCGCCGAGGACCGCGGTGAGGAGCACGGTGACCACGGCGAAGACGAGGATCTTGACCAGATCCGGGACGAAGGACCTCATCGGACCGCCCTCCGGCCTCGCGTGGCCCGGGGGCTGAAGGACGCTTTCCCCGCATCAGACGGGGTGAAAGCTCCCTTCGCCGCGTCGCATGCGGTGAAGGGCCCCTTCAGACCGGCCCCATGGCCAGCGCGAGCGGGTTGCGAAAGCCACTTTCGCAACGTTGAAGGTTGCGAAAGTGGCTTTCGCGATGTCGGCTGGGTCGTGAGTGGCAAGTCGGGTTCTGACCCGAATCGCCACTCACGACCCGCTCGACCCGCCACGAGCGTGTCCCGAAAGCCACTTTCGGGACACGTGACGTCCCGAAAGTGGCTTTCGCGACGTGGTCGAGACGCAGCGCCTCGTGAGTGGTTGCTGAAGGACGCTTTCCCCTCATCAGACGCGGTGAAAGCTCCCTTCGCCGCGTCGCATGCCGTGAAGGGCCCCTTCAGCCCGGCTCGGGCGGCTGACGTGACAATCATCGGAGCTCCACCTCCGCCCCGCGGTACAGCGGCCCCACCAGCAGGCTGCCCCAGTTCGGCACCTGGTCCGGCGTCGTGCCCATCGCCGGCGACACGAGCAGGTCGATCAGCCGCTGCTCGTCCGGCGTGTTCACCACCGAACCACCGGTGCTCCCGCCCGCGGGCAGGGCCCCGTTCGAGGGCAGGGTGCCGTCCGGGTCACGCGGCGGCGCGGGCTTCGAGGACCCGTCGTCGATCGCGCCGTCCGGCGGATACTGCGGCCAGCGGCCCGGCGGCGGCACCTCCGGGTAACAGCGCGGCCCGCGTTTGTCGTTGTACTTCGGCTCGTCGACGCCGGGCAGGTACTTGCCCCGGCTCGGTGTGAACTCGATGGTCACCCGGCTGACCTCGGGATGCGCGGTGCCCTTGCCGAACGCGAGTTCCGCGCGCGGCACCGATCCGGCCAGCTGCTTGAGCAGGCACGGGTACTCCGGCGCGTATTTCGCGAGGACGTCCAGCGTGGGCTGGAGGCTGGTGGTGAGGCGGATCAGGTTGTCCTGGTTCACTTTCAGGAAGCTCGTCAGGTCGATCGAAGCGGCCGTCACGGTCGAGTAGACGTCGGCGAGGCCGCGCTGGCTCTCCACCAGCGTCTTGCTCGTGGTGGTCAGATCCGACAGCGCGGCCAGCAGATCGGGCGCGGCCTTGTCATAGATCTTCGCGGCGTCGGCCAGCCCGGAGATGTCGGCCTTGAGGTCGGGCAGCGACGGGTTCACTTTCCCGAGATACCGCGAAAGTCCCGCCATCGTCGCGCCGAGCTGCTTGCCCTGACCGTCCAAAGCGGACGCGACGGCGTTCAGCGTGCTGGCCATCTTCTCCGGCTGGACGGCCTGCAGCAACGGCATCACGTTGCCGAGCACGGTTTCCAGCTCGATCGCGCTGCTGCTGCGGTCCTGCGGGATGACGTCGCCCTCGCCGATGTGCCGCTCGGGCTTCTCCGGGATCTGCAGGGCCACGTACCGCTCGCCGAACAGTGTCTTCGGCAGCAGCCGTGCGGAGACGTTCGACGGGATGACCCTGGTCTTGTCCGGTTGCAGCGCCAGGTCCATCGTCGCGTGGTCGCCGTGGGCCCGGATCGACCGCACCTCGCCGACGACCATCCCGCGCACCTTGACGTCCGCGCCCTCGCGCATCTGGTTGCCGATGCGGTCGGTCTCCAGTTTCACCAGGGTCACCGTGGTGAAGGCCTTCTGGTAGAAGGCGATGGTGGTGACGAAGAACAGCACGACCACCACGAGGAAGATCAGGCCCAGCACCTGGTGCCGGAGCCGCTGCAGCAGAATCCCCCTGTTCACCCGGAAATCCTCACCGTCGTCGTGGCGCCCCAGATCGCGAGGCTCAGGAAGAAGTCGAGTACCGAGATCAGCACGATCGACGTCCGCACCGCGCGGCCGACGGCGATCCCCACCCCGGCGGGCCCACCGCTGGCGGTGTAGCCGTAATAGCAATGGGAAAGGATGACGAGCACGCTGAAGATGATCACCTTGAGGAACGACCAGAGCACGTCCTCGGGCGGCAGGAACAGCGTGAAGTAGTGGTCGTAGGTGCCCGCGGACTGGCCGTAGAGCCAGATGGTGATCTGCCGCGAGGCGAGGTACGACGAGAGCAGGCCGACGGCGTAGAGCGGGATGACCGCGCTGACGCCGGCGATCACCCGGGTCGTCACGAGGTAGGGCAGGCTCGGCACGCCCATCACTTCGAGCGCGTCGATCTCCTCGGAGATCTTCATCGCGCCGAGCTGCGCGGTGAACCCGCAGCCGACGGTGGCCGAGAGCGCGAGCCCGGCCGAAAGCGGCGCGACCTCGCGGGTGTTGAAGTAGGCCGAGATGAACCCGGTCAGCGCGGCCGTGCCGAGCTGGTTCAGCGCCGAGTAGCCCTGCATGCCGACGATGAGCCCGGTGAACAGCGTCATCCCGATCATCACGCCGAGCGTCCCGCCGATCACCGCGAGCGCGCCGGTGCCGAAGCTGACTTCGGTCAGCAGGCGGAAGATCTCGCGGCCGTAGCGCCGGATCGTGCGCGGGGTCCAGGCCAGCGCCCGGAAGTAGAACGACAGCTGGCCGCCGAAGCCTTCCAGCATCGCTCCGGGACGCGCGATGATCTCGAGCGTCCGGTCCGAAACCGCGGGTTCGCCTGCCATGTCACATCGCCTTCGGCGGGACGATCCGCAAGTAGATCGCCGTCAGCACGACGTTGATCAGGAACAGCAGCAGGAACGTGATGACCACGGCCTGGTTCACCGCGTCGCCGACGCCCTTCGGCCCGCCCGCCGGGTTCAGCCCGCGGAAGGCCGCGACCACCCCGGCGACGAAGCCGTAGAGGAGCGCCTTGATCTCGCTGATCCACAGGTCCGGCACCTGCGCGAGCGCGTTGAAGCTGGCGAGGTACGCGCCCGGGGTGCCGCCCTGCATGACGACGTTGAAGAAGTAGCCGCCGAGCACGCCGACGACGCTGACCAAACCGTTCAGCAGCACCGAAACCACGATCGCCGCCAGCACGCGCGGCACGATCAGGCGCTGGATCGGGTTGACCCCGAGGACCTCCATCGCGTCGATCTCTTCGCGGATCTTGCGGGCGCCGATGTCGGCGCAGACCGCGCTGCCGCCCGCTCCCGCCACCAGCAACGCGGTGATCAGCGGGCTCGCCTGCTGCACGATCGCGAGCGCGCTCGCCGCGCCGGTGAACGACTGCGCGCCGATCTGCTGGGTCAGCGAGCCGAGTTGCAACGCGATCACCGCGCCGAACGGGATCGCCACCAGCGCCGTCGGCAGGATGGTGACGCTCGCGAAGAACCAGCACTGCTGGATCCACTCGCGGAACTGGAACGGTCGTTTGAAGATCGCGCGCAGGACTTCCCACGACAGGGTCGCGAGCCTGCCGACCTGTGTGAGCGCACCCGTACCGGGGAAGGACACCGTCGCTCCCACAGAACCTCCCAGTCGCCTGCCCCGAGTCTTACCCCACCTGCCGTCGCCCCGTTGCGCCGGCGGTGTTCACCTTGCTCTCGGCACCTCCGCCTTAAATCTTGAGGGCGTGCGTCGCGGTCGCGCCGCCGTCGGCGACGAATTCCGAGCCGGTGCTGTACGCACTGTCGTCACTGGCCAGGAACAACACGAGTTTCGCGATGTCCTCCGGCTGCCCGACCCGGCCGAGGGCGACCTTCTTGCCGACCCAGGACATGTCGATCTTCTGCCCGCCCGCCGCCGCGGCGACCATCGGCGTGTCGATCGCGCCGGGATGGACCGAATTGACCCGGATGTTCTTCGCGCCGAGTTCGAGCGCGGCGACCTTGGTCATCCCGCGGATCGCGAACTTGCTCGCGGTGTAGGCGACGAGATACGGCATCCCGGCGAGCCCTTCCACAGAGGACACGTTGACGATGGAGCCGCCTCCGGCCCCGGTCATCGGTTCAACGACCGAACGCATGCCGAGAAACGCCCCGATCTGGTTGACCCGCATGACGCGTTCGTAGTCGGCGAGCGTGGTCTTCCCGAGTTCCGAGAAATGCAGGATGCCCGCGTTGTTGACCAGCACCGTCGGCGGCCCGAACTCGGACCGCGTCCGCTGGATCGCGGCGTCCCATTCCGCCTCGTCGCCGACGTCGAGATGCTGGTAGACGGCGGATTCGCCGAGTTCGGCGGCAAGTTTCTTGCCGTCGAGGTCGTTGATGTCGGCGATCACCACGCGCGCGCCCTCGGCGACGAACAGCCGCGCGGCCGCCTCGCCTTGCCCGCGGGCGCCGCCGGTGATCAGGGCCACCTTGCCGTCGAGCCTGCCCATCGTCATCTCCTCACGGCAGCGACATGATTTCGGATGCGGAGAACATGCGTTCCGGGTCGCGGTCGGCGAAGTAGCCGCCCACGTTCGTGGCGAGCTCGTCGGCGGTCCAGGTCCCGTTGACGGTGTCGAACCGCTGCTCGACCGACGGCGGCCGCATGAGCGCGACCATCCCGCCGTAGACGAGGAAGACCTGACCGTTGACCCGGTCGGACCCGGGCGAGCACAGGAACGACACGAACGGCGCGACGTGGTCGACCGAAAGCGGGTCGATCCCTTCCGGCGCGTCGGCGCCGAAGACGGCTTCGGTCATCGCGGTGCGGGCGCGCGGGCAGATCGCGTTGGCGCGGACGCCATAGCGGGAAAGGCCGCGCGCGGTGGAGACGGTGAGCGCGGCGATGCCCGCCTTGGCCGCGCCGTAGTTCGGCTGGCCGGGAGCGCCGAGCAGGAACGACTCCGACGCGGTGTTGACCACGCGGCCGTACACCGGCGCTCCGTCCACTTTGGACTTGTCGCGCCAGTACGCCCCGGCGTTGCGGGAAAGCAGGAAGTGCCCGCGGAGGTGGACCCGGAGCACCGTGTCCCATTCCTCGTCGGACATCGAGAACAGCATCCGGTCGCGCAGCACACCCGCGTTGTTGACCAGGACGTGGAGTCCGCCGAAGTGGTCGACGGCGGCGGTGAGCAGCGCGTCCGCGGTCGAGGACTCCGACACGTCGCCGGTGACCGCGACGGCCTTGCCGCCTCCGGCCTCGATCTCGTCGGCCACCACCTGCGCGGCGGCCGACACGTCGTTGACCACCACCGACGCACCCGCCGCGGCCAGCGCCAGCGCCTCGGCCCGGCCGAGTCCCGCGCCGGCCCCGGTCACGATGGCGGTCTTGCCGTCCAAACTCACTCCGGGCCTCCTCACGTCTCCGCACACACTAGAATCTGTTCTTGCTGTATGCAAGGTCTAAATAAACGGTGCTAACCACGTATGAGCAGGGCATTTTTCGGACAGCTCGCAACAGCTTGAGTAACACGTTCTACTTGATTCTGTGAAACTTCGGCCGATTCGAGGACCAGCTCCTCGTCCTCGTCGAGATCGAAGACCTCGGGCGCGAAGCCGACACAGACCGCGTTCGCCTCGCAGAGCGAGCGATCGACGTCGATCTCCATATTCCCTCCTCGCCGCCACACCTGGTACAACTAGAACAGGTTCTACCCTACCGCCGCGAGCGGCCATGGCACCAGTAACGAGCACCGACGGCAGAGGTGACGGATGCGGATCGACTACACGCCGGAGCAGCGGGCACTGGCCGGGGAACTCCGGGAGTACTTCGCCGGGCTGATGACCCCCGAGCGCCGGGATGCCCTGGCGAGCGACGGCGGCGAGTACGGCGACGGCCTGGTGTACAAGGAAATCGTCCGGGACCTCGGCAGCTCGGGCTGGCTCGCGCTCGGCTGGCCCCGCGAGTACGGCGGACAGGACCGGCCGATGCTCGATCAGCTCATCTTCACCGACGAGGCGGCCGCGGCGGGGGTGCCCGTCCCGTTCCTCACGGTGAACACCGTCGGGCCGACGATCATGCGCTACGGCACCGAAGAACAGAAGGCGTTCTACCTGCCGAAGATCGCCGCCGGCGAGCTGCATTTCGCGATCGGCTACTCCGAGCCGGGCGCGGGGACCGACCTGGCGTCCCTGCGCACCCGCGCGGTCCGCGACGGCGACGACTACGTCATCAACGGCCAGAAGATGTGGACGAGCCTGATCGAGTACGCCGACTACATCTGGCTGGCCGCCCGCACCGACCCCGAGGCCCGCAAGCACAAGGGCCTGAGCATGCTGATCGTGCCGACGTCGGCGCCGGGGTTCTCCTGGACGAAGGTGCGCACGGTCGCCGGGCCGGGCACGAGCGCGACCTACTACGACGACGTGCGCGTGCCGGTGACCTCCCGGGTCGCCGGGGAGAACGAGGGCTGGCCGCTCATCACGAACCAGCTCAACCACGAACGGGTCGCGCTGACCTCGGCCGCGCCGATCCAGACGTCGTTGCGCGACGTGCGGACCTGGGCGCAGACGACCAAACTGCCCGACGGCTCCCGCGTCATCGACCAGCCGTGGGTCCGGCTGCACCTGGCGCGCGTCCACACGCACGCCGAGTACCTGAAGCTGCGGAACTGGCGGATCGCCTGGGCGGCCGCGAGCAGCGACCTCGGCCCGGCCGAGGCTTCGGCGACCAAGGTGTTCGGCACGGAGTTCGCGACCGAGGCGTACCGGCTGATGATGGAGATCCTCGGCGCGGGCGCCGTGGTCCGCGAGGGCTCCCCCGGCGCCCTGCTGCGCGGCCGGATCGAACGGCTGCACCGTTCGTCCCTGATCCTCACCTTCGGCGGCGGCACCAACGAGATCCAGCGGGACATGATCGCCGCGACCGCCCTCGGCCTGCCCGTCACGCGCTAGGAGACACCTCATGGACTTCACGCTCACCGAAGCGCAGCAGGATCTCGCGTCGCTCACCCGCCGGATCCTGACGGACAAGGTCACACCCGACGTGCTGGGGCCGCACGGTTCCGGCGGCTTCGACGCTCCACTGTGGACGGCGCTCGCACAGGCGGGCGTGCTCGACGCCGCCTTGCCGCAGTCGGTCGGCGGCGGTGGGTTCGGGCTGCTGGAGCAGTGTTCGGTCCTGGCCGAGATCGGCCGTGCGGTCGCTCCCGTGCCGTACCTGACGTCGGTCGTCCTGGGCGCGGCCGCGGTGGCCGAGTTCGGGGACGGACGGCTGGCCGAGCGCTGGGTCGTGCCGGTGCTGCGCGGCGACCACGTCCTCGCGGTGGCGCTGCCGGACTACGGCGTGCCGTGCGGGTTCACCGCCGAGGCCGACGGTGACGGCTGGCGGCTGACCGGCGCGCAGACCGCGGTCGCTTCGGGCGCGTTCGCGCACGGTTTCCTCGTGGAAGCCGCCATCGACGGCGGACGGCAGGTGTTCCTGCTCGACCGGGACGCGGTGGCCGTCTCGGCGCAGCGGACCGTCGACCACGCCGACGCGGCGCTCGTCGAACTGACCGGCGCGAAGGCGGCCGTCTCGCTGGGCGACATCGGTGAGTGGCTGCGGCTGCGCGGCACGATCGGCGCCTGCGCGCAGCAGCTCGGCGTCGTCGAACGGGCGCTGGAACTGACCGCGGCGTACGCGCGGGAACGCAAGCAGTTCGACCACCTCATCGGGAGTTTCCAGGCGGTGCGGCAGCGGCTCGCCGACGGCTACGTCGACGTCGAAGCCGTCCGGCTGACGCTGTGGCAGGCCGTCTGGCGGCTGAGCGAAGGCCTGCCGGCGGCCGAAGAGGTCGCGACGGCGAAGTTCTGGGCGGCGGAGGCGGGTCACCGCGTCGCGCACACCGCCGTGCACATCCACGGCGGGGTCGGCATCGATGTCGACCACACGCTGCACCGCTACTTCGTCGCGGCGAAACGGCTCGAATTCACCTTGGGCGGCGCCACCGCGCAGCTGCGAGGGCTCGGTGATCTCCTGGCCGCGGACCCAGCATGACCGCCACGGTCACGGAGCTCCTGCTCGCGAGGGCGGAGGACCACTCGACCGGACTGCTGTTCGAGGACCGGTGCTGGTCGTGGGCCGAACACGTCCGGGCCTGCACCGGATACGCGGCCGCGCTGACCGGGATCCTGCGTCGCGGCGGGCATTTCGGGCTGCTGGCCGACAACGTCCCCGAATTCTCGTTCCTGCTCGGCGGTGCCGCGCTCTCGGGGCACGTCCTGGTCGGCCTCAACCCGACGCGCCGGGGCGCGGCGCTGGCCCGCGACGTCGCGCTGGCCGACTGCGAGCTCGTGTTCGCCGAGGAGAAGTACCTTCCCCTGCTCTCTGAGGCAGGCGTCCCGGTGCGGCCACTGAGCGGACTCGAACCGTCGCGCGAGACGGTCGTTCCCGTGGCCGCGAAGCCCGAAGACCTGCTCATGCTGATCTTCACCTCCGGCACCAGCGGCGACCCGAAGGCCGTCCGGTGCACGCACGACAAGGTCGCCTACCCCGGCGCGATGCTGGCCGCCCGCTTCGATCTGTCCACACAGGACACCGTGTACGTGTCGATGCCGATGTTCCACTCGAACGCCGTCATGGCGGGCTGGTCTGTCGGGCTCGCCTCCGGCGCGGGGATCGCGCTGCGACGCCGGTTCTCCGCCTCCGGTTTCCTGCCGGACGTCCGGAAGTTCGGGGCGACCTACGCCAACTACGTCGGCAAGCCCCTGTCCTACGTGCTCACCACTCCCGAGCGGGACGACGACGCCGGCAACCCACTGAAACTGGTCTACGGCAACGAAGGCGCGGAAGCCGATCTCACCGTGTTCGGCAGGCGATTCGGCTGCCACGTGGTCGACGCGTTCGGCTCGACCGAGGGCGGCGTGAACTTCGGCCGCGATGCCACCACCCCGGCCGGCTCGCTCGGCAGGCTGCTCGACGGCGTCGCCGTCCTCGATCCGGTGACCGGAAAACCCTGTCCCCCGGCGGAGTTCGACGCGGGCGGGAAGCTGCTCAACGCCGCCGAAGCGGTCGGCGAACTGGTCAACACCGGCGGGCCGGGCTTCTTCGCCGGGTACTACGGCGATCCGGCCGCCGAGGCCGAGCGGATGCGCGACGGGATGTACCACACCGGCGACCTGGCGTACCTCGACGCGGACGGCTACTGCTACTTCGCGGGACGGCTCGGCGACTGGCTCCGTGTCGACGGCGAGAACCTCGGCACCGCCCCGATCGAACGCGCGCTCCTGCGGCATCCCGCCGTCCGCGAAGCCGCCGTGTACGGGGTGCCGGATCCACGCGTGGGCGATCAGGTGATGGCCGCGCTCGTCTGCCGGTCGCCGATCGACGCGGGCGAGTTCGCCGCTTTCGTCGCCGCGCAAAGCGATCTCGGTCCGAAGCAGCGGCCCCGGTTCGTGCGGGTGATCGACGCGCTGCCGAGGACGGCGACGCACAAGGTGCTCAAGCGCGAGCTGGCCGCGGACGGCGCCGGAGAAGCCTGGGAGCTGCGCTACCCCCGCGGGTGATCCCAGGGTCGGCACGGGTGATCTTCCCGATGCCCCGGCACTCGATCGCTCCCTACGTTCGGTGCCATGACACGAATTCCGCACAGGATCGGCGTACTGGCGACGACTCTGGCCTTGCCCGCCGTTCTCCTCGCGCCGACCGCGTCGGCGGCGCCCGTCCGCCTCGGCCTGCCCGCGCCGACGGGCCCGTACCCGGTCGGCAGCACCGATCTCCACCTGATCGATCACTCCCGCCAGGACCCGTGGGTTCCCGGCGGCACGCGGGAACTCATGGTCACCGTGCGCTACCCGGCTCTGCCGAGCGCGAAGCCGAAGGCTCCATACATGGCACCGGGTGTCGCGAAAGCGGTGGCCGAAAGCGACGCTCCCAAGCTGGGGATGAAGCCGGCGCAGCTCGACTACCGCTTCCCCACCCACTCCCGGATCGGCGCGCCCGCGCTCGGCGGCGACCGGCCGGTCGTGCTGTATTCGCCGGGCGGCACCTTGTCCCGTTCCCACGGCACCATCCATCAGGAACAGCTCGCGAGCGAGGGCTACGTCGTCGTGGCCATCGACCACACCCACGAAGCGGAAGCGGTCGAGTTCCCGGATGGCCGCGTCGCGAAGAAGGCCTTGCCACCATCGAGTATCGAGGTGTCGAAGCGCATGATCGACACGCGCGTCCGGGACACGCGATTCGTCCTCGACAAGCTCGGCCTGTCCCGGGCAGGGATGTTCGGGCACTCCGCCGGCGGGTTCACCGCGGGCGAGACGATGGTGACCGACCGGCGCGTCGTCGCCGGGGCGAATCTCGACGGCAGCATGGCCCACTCGCAGTCGCAGCGGATCTTCGGCCGCGTCGCCGACGAAGGCCTCGACCGGCCGTTCCTGCTGATGAGCGCGGGTGACCACAGCGCGGCGTCGGACCCGTCCTGGCAGGAATTCCAGCGCAACCAGCGCGGCTGGACCCGCGAGGTGCGGCTGCCCGACGGCGAGCACTTCAGCTTCACCGACTACCAGACCTTGTTGCCGCAGCTCGGCAACGCCCCTGCCGCGTTCATCGGCACCGTCGATCCGGCGCGGAGCGTCGCGATGCAGCGGGCCCGGCTCTCAGCTTTCTTCGACAAGAACCTGCGTCACCGAAGCAGCGAAGCGACCAGCGTGTCCTTGAGCCACGCCTCGTAGTCGTCATGGCTCCACCCGGCCTCGGCGACGAGGCCGGTGTGGACGCCGGCGCTCATCAGCGCGACGGCGATGTCCGTGGCCCGGGGCACGACAGGGCGATCGCCGTCCCGGACCCGGTCGATGACCATCTCGACGCCGAGCCGGTTGCGGCGGGCGCCTTCCGCCTGGGTCGCGGCGATGTCCGGATCGACGGCGGCGCCGGAACCCAGCATCGTGACGATGTCGCCACAGCGTTCCCGGACCTGGCGCGCGAGGGTGGCCAGCAGGCCGAGCAACGCGACCTGATCCTCCGTGCGCGACGCCTCGGCGACGAGGCCGGGGATCCCGGCCTCGTCGTCGAGGAGGTCGACGAGCCCGCCCAGGACACCGGCCTTCGAGCCGAAGTGGGCGTAGATGGTCTGCGGCGACACGCCGGCTTCCTGGGCGATGAGGCGGATCGGGGTCCGCGCGTAGCCGCGCTCGGCGAACAGCCCGCGGGCCGCGGTGAGGATCGTGCGCAGCGTCAGCGCCTCACGGCGGTCGCGCAACCGGACGATGCCGGGCAGGTCCGCTGACATGTATGCTCCTTGAAAGTTGGAACATTGTTCTAAACAATGGATCGATGGTACAGGAGGAGGGCGATGAGCACCGAGGAGATCATCACCGCGCTGGAACGCGCCTGGAACGCGGGCGACGGCGAGGCGTGGGCCGCGAACTTCGCCGAGGATGTGGACTTCGTGGACGTCGTCGGCCGGATCCAGCGCGGCCGGGCGACCATCGCGCGGGAGAGCCAGAAGATCTTCGACACCATCTACCGCGGCAGCAGGCTGGAACTCCGCCAGGTGTCGAGCCGCCCGCTCGGCGGCGGGTTCGACCTCGTGCACACCGAGACAGTGCTGTCCATCCCGGCGGGTCCCCTCGCCGGGGAGCAACGCGCGGTGCAGACGATGCTCGTCCACGACGGGCGGGTCGCCGCCTTCCACAACACCATCCGGGGTGACATCGCGGCGTTCACCGGCCACGACGCGGACTTCGCCGCCCGCTCGCCCCAGGATTGGGATTCCTGACCGGCGCCGTTCCCGGCGGACTGATCGCGTGACTCGCCTGCGAAAGCACTGACTCTGGCCGCTCGTGATCAGCGTGCTCACCCTCGGCCTGATCGCGGCGGCGCCCGCGGTGCTGGGATTGCGGCTCGATCACACCGGCCTGCGCCGGATCTCGCGAGTGCTCGCCGCCGACCGTGAGCGTGCCGTCCGTGGTGCTGCCCGGACTCAAGCAGGAGCGTTGATCGGCCTCAGCCGTCGCGGTCCCGTGTCGGGCCGGGACGGTGGCGGGCCCAGCACGATCCGGGCGTTGGCGACGAACGCGCCGTCCGGCGAGGCAAGGATCGGGTCGAGCGTCATCGAGCGGACCTCGGGGTTGTCCTCGGCGAGCGCCGCGACGCGCAGCACGATGTCCTGGAGCGCGGCCAGATCCGCCGGTTCGTCGCCGCGGTATCCGGTGAGCAGCGGTGACGTCCGCGGTTCGCGCAGCAGGGTGGCGGCGTCGACGTCGGTGAGCGGGACGGCTCGGTACGCCCGGTCCCCCAGCAGCGTGCTGACCAGGCCGGAGAGCCCGAACGACACGAGCGAGCCGAACGACGGGTCGTCCTGCAGCCCGATCACGCACGACAGGCCCTTCGGCGCCATCCGCTGGACGTAGACCTCGTCGTCGCCCGAGATCTCCCGCAGATCGAGGTACGCCCGGCGCACTCCGTCCGAAGAGGACAGATCGAGCCGCACCCCGGCGAGGTCCGGCCTGCCGCGCAACCGCTCGTCGACGGCCTTGAGAGTGACCGGGAACCCGAGATCCTCGGCGGCCTTCACCGCCTCTTCCGCGGAGGTCACGACCTGGAACGGGACGACGTCGATGCCGTAGCAGCCCAGGAGCCGGACCACGTCGTCGTCCGTCAGCAGGGTCGTCTTGCCGTCCTCGCCGGACAGCAGTTCGCCGACGATGACCTGCGCCTGTTCGGCGTGCAGACCGGCGGGCCGCACCAGATTGCCCTGCGGCCGCTGCCGCCAGGCGGCGTAGCGCACGACCCGCGCGAGCGCGTTCACCGCGCGTTCGGGGCTGGGGTACGACGGGACCGAACCGCGCGTCGGCACGCCGTCCTCGGACAGCACCGCCAATTCGTCCGGCACACCCTCGACGGCCAGGAAGGTCGACACGATCGGCTTGTTCTTGTCCATCTCGACGACGGCTTCCCGCAGCGCGCGGGCGTAGGCGGTGCCCGGGATCGCGAGCGGGGGCACGAAGACCACGACGAGCGCGTCGGTCTCCGGGGAGTTGAGGGCTTCGCGCACGGCGGCGGCGAATTCCTCCGGGCTCGCCTGCGGTCCGACATCCACCGGGTCCGCGGTCAGGCGGAGACCGTGCGCTCGCGCGGTGTCGGCGGCGAGCAGCCCGATGGCGCTGGAGTTGCCGACGATGGCGATCCGCGGCCCGGCGGGCAGCGGCTGATGGGCGAAGACCAGCGCGGTGTCGAAGAGTTGCGCGAGCGTGTCGACGCGGACGACGCCCGCCTGTTCGAACAGGGCCTGGACGCTGGACTCGTCGACCTCCGCCGACGTCGCGGCGAGCTGCGGGCGGACGGCGTGCCTGCCGGATTTCACCGCCACCACCGGCTTCGTCCGCGCCAGCCGCCTGGCGAGCCGGGCGAACTTGCGCGGGTTGCCGAACGATTCGAGGTACAGCAGGACGAGGTCGGTCGCCGGATCGGTCTCCCAGTACTGGAGCAGGTCGTTGCCGGAGACGTCGGCCCGGTTGCCCGCCGAGACGAACGTCGACAGCCCGAGACCGCGTGCTTCGGCGTCGGCGAGGATCGCGGTGCCCAGCGCGCCGGACTGGCAGAAGAAGCCGGTGCGGCCGCGCGCGGGCAGGCGTGGCGCGAGGGTGGCGTTGAGCCGGACCGAGGCGTCGGTGTTGAGCACGCCCAGCGCGTTCGGGCCGACCACCCGCATGCCGTGCGCCCTGGCCTCCCCGACCAGCCTCAGTTCGGCGTGCAACCCGTGCGGGCCCGCTTCGGCGAACCCGCCCGAGACGATCAGGAGGGTCTTGACCCCCTTGGCCAGCGCACCGTCCAAAACGGACTCGACGGCTTCGGCGGGCACGGCGACCACCGCGAGGTCGACGACGTCGGGAATGTCCACGACGGACGGATACGCGCGGACGCCGCGCACGGACTTGTGCTCCGGGTTGACCGGGTAGACGGTGCCGGCGAAGTCGGCGCTGAGCAGATTCGTGAGGGCGACGTAGCCGATCTTCGTCGGATCGGTGGACGCGCCGATCACCGCGACCGACTTCGGATGCAGCAGGTTGTGCACGCTGCGCGCCTCGGCGGCCTGTTCCCGGGACCGGGCGACCGCGAGGGACTCCTCGGTCGGGTCGATGTCGAACTCCAGGTGCAGCACGCCCTCTTCGATCTCACGGCTGACCTGGTAACCCGCGTCGCGGAACACGCGGACCATCGCCGCGTTCTCGGCGAGCACTTCGGCGACGAAGCGGCGCAGCCCGGATTCCGAAGCGGCGGCGGCCAGGTGCTCCAGCAGGATCGACCCGAGCCCGCGGCCCTGGTGGGCGTCGTCGACGACGAACGCGACCTCGGCCGACGGCCCGTGTTCGAGCCGTTCGTAACGGCCGACCGCGACGATGTCGTCGCCCAGCAGCGCGACGAAGGCGACCCTGTCGTGGTGGTCGACGGTGGAGAACCGTTCGAGGTCCCGCTGCGGGATCCGCGGATAGGCGCCGAAGTACCGGAAGTACCGGGTGCGTTCGGACAGCCTGCCGTGGAAGGCGACGAGGCCGTCGGCGTCACTGGGGATCACCGGACGCAGGTGCACGGTGCCGCCGTCGGAGAGCAGGACGTCGGCCTCCCACTCGCGCGGGAAGTCGTAGGGGTCGCGCCTGGTGTCCGCGGTGTTTCCAGTGGCCATGTCAGTCCCTCGGATCGTCCGGATCGAGGCCGTGCAGCGGGAAGATCGCGCGGCGGGTGTCGCGGATGGCGATGTCGACCGGCTCGTCGGCCCCGTCTCCCCACGGGACGAAGGCGGTGTCGCGGCCGTCGGACATGCCGGGCGGGATCTCGGCCTTCGGCGCGGCCCTGGAGATCGACGCGACCCAGTTCGGCGGCAGGGCCGTCGCCGGGTCGACGTCCCGGTCGAGCACGGTGGCGAGCAGATGCGTCCAGGACCGCGGCACCACCCGGATCAGCTGGTAGCCACCGCCGCCCACGGCGATCCAGCGGCCACCGGCGTGCGCTTCGGACAGTTCCCGCAGCCGCCGGTAGATGGCGCGATGGCCGTCCACCGAGAGCGAGAGATCCGCCAGCGGGTCTTCCTCGTGCGAGTCGACGCCGCACTGGGTGACGAGGATCTGTGGCCGGAACTGCTCCAGCAGCGACGGCACCACCGCCTCGAACGCCCGCAGCCAGCCCCCGTCCCGGGTGCCGGGCGGAAGCGGGATGTTGACCGCGGTGCCCTCGGCCCCGCCCTTGCCGATCTCCGCCGAGTAGCCCGTGCCCGGCCACAACGTGAAGGGGTGCTGATGCAGGGAAACGGTCAGCACCCGAGGGTCGTCGTAGAACGCCGTCTGCACGCCGTCGCCGTGATGAACGTCGGTGTCGACGTAGGCGATGCGGTCGAAACCGTGGTCCAGCAACCACGAGATCGCCACCGAACAGTCGTTGTAGACGCAGAAGCCCGACGCCTTGCCGGGCATCGCGTGGTGCAGCCCGCCGGCGATGTTCACCGCGCGGGTCGCCTCGCCGCCGGCGATCTTCCGCGCGGCCAGCAGCGTCGAGCCGACGACCAGCGCGGAAGCCTCGTGCATGCCGGTGAACACCGGGTTGTCCTCGGTGCCGAGCCCGTGCGCGAAATCGGCGCCGGTCATCGGCGCCTGCCGCACGGCCTCGATGTACTCGTCCAGGTGGACGCGGCGCAGCTCGTCTTCGCCCGCTTGATCGGGGACGAGCAGTTCGACACCGTCGAGCACGCCGAGTTCGGTGGCGAGCCGGATGGTCAGTTCGAGCCGCACCGGATTGAACGGATGCTCGCCGCCGAGGTCGTAACCCAGCAGCGAGGAGTCCCATACGACGGCCGGTGCTCGCATGGTGCGAACTCTAGTGCCCGGAAGCGGCTCGTGCGCCGTCCCGGACGCCCGCGGGTCAGCCGGGCAGGTCCCCCGTGGCCACCGGGCGCTCCGGATCGCGGGACCAGTGCGACCACGACCCCGCGTACAGCGCGACGGGCGCCGGGTGACCGGAGACCTCGAGCGCGAGCACGACGGATGAGGCGGTCACGCCCGATCCACAGTAGACACCGACCGGCGTCTCCGGTGTCACGCCGAAACCTTCGAACCGCTCGGCCAGTTCCGAGGCGTCGCGCCAGCGGCCGTCCTCCGCGAGATGCCCGGAGAAGGGCGCGTTGACCGCACCGGGGATGTGCCCGGCGCGCGGGTCGATCGGCTCGGTCTCCCCCGCGTACCTCGGCTTCGCCCGCGCATCGAAGAGCAACCCGTCCCTGGCGAGCGTCGCCGCCCCGGCCGCGTCCAGCACCGGCATGCCGCCGGGCTCGACGACGATGTCCCCCTCCGCGGGCGCGGGGACCTCCGTGGTGAGCGGGCGCTCTTCCTCCGCCCAGGCCGCGAAGCCGCCGTCCAGCACGGCGACCTCGGCGTGCCCGGCCCAGCGCAGCAGCCACCACGCGCGGGCCGCGACAGACCCGTCGGAGTCGTCGTAGACCACGACCGGGTGCCCGGCACGGACCCCGGCCGCCCTCAGGTGCCGCTGCAGGATCTCCGGTTCGGGCAGCGGGTGACGGCCGCCGTCCCCCGGCTCCCCGGCGAGCGCCGTGTCGAGGTCGAGGTACACCGCGCCCGGGAGATGCGCCTCACGGTAGGAATCGGCGCCGGGCGGCCCGGCGAGCCGCCAGCGGACATCGAGGACTACGGAGCGTGCCGATTCCGGGCCGGAGAGCTGCGCGGCGAGTTCGCTGGTGGTGATCATGGGGCGCATGCGGCCATCTTCCCGCGCCCGGCGGCTCCGTGCCCAGCTTGGGGGACTTTTCCCGCGACCGCGCTTGTTGTCCCCACGCCTGCGTCGCTGTCGGTGCCAGCGACTACGATGAGCAACGCGGACGAAGGGGACAGCGTGAACGATCTCATCGACACCACAGAGATGTACTTGCGTACGATCTACGAGCTCGAAGAAGAAGGTGTCGTCCCGCTGCGGGCCCGGATCGCGGAGCGGCTGCAGCAGAGCGGCCCGACCGTGAGCCAGACCGTCGCCAGGATGGAACGGGACGGGCTGGTCGTCGTCGCGGACGACAGGCACCTGCAGCTGACCGAGCACGGTCGCGAACTCGCCATCGCGGTCATGCGCAAACACCGCCTGGCCGAGCGCCTCCTGGTCGATGTCATCGGCCTGGAGTGGGAGCACGTCCATAACGAGGCCTGCCGCTGGGAACACGTGATGAGCGAGGCCGTCGAGCGCAAGCTGGTCAAGCTGCTCGACCACCCCACCACCTCGCCCTACGGCAACCCGATCCCGGGACTGGACAAGCTCGGCGACGGCGATCCCGCCCCGCCGGCCGAGGCCGACCTCGTGCGGCTCGACGAATTCGCCCGGATGGGTGGCGGCGAGGTCGAGATCCGCCGCATCGCCGAACACGTACAGCTGGACGAGACGCTGATGACCGAGCTCAAGTCGGTCGGCATCGTGCCCGGCAGCCGGGTCAAGGTCGGCAAGGCGGCGCCCGGCGGGACCATCGAGGTCACCGGGGGCAGCAACACCGCCCAGGTGGCCACTTCGGCCCTGCACGCCGTGCTGGCGCAAGCCAGGTGAGCGCCGCGTCCGACGCCGCGGCGACCTTCCGGACCCTCCACGGCCGCGCTCCGGCCGGGGTCTGGTCGGCACCGGGCCGGGTGAACCTGATCGGCGAGCACACCGACTACAACGACGGTTTCGTGCTGCCGTTCGCCCTCCCGCACCGGCTCGCCGCCGCGGCGAGCCCACGCGAGGACGGCGTGCTCACCGTGGCCACGCTCGGCTCGGACGGCCGGGTCCAGGAATCGGGCCCGCTCACCATCGCCGACCTGAAACCCGGCTCGGTCGAGGGGTGGGCCGCGTACCCGGCGGGCGTCGCCTGGGTGCTGCGCGACCAGGGCCTCGGCGCCGGCGCGGACGTGGCGATCGCGGGGGACGTGCCCTCGGGGGCGGGACTGTCCTCCTCCCACGCGCTCGAATGCGCTGTCGCGCTCGCCCTCCTCGGGCTGGCGGGCATCACTCCGGGGACCGGCGCGGGAGCGCCGGGCCTGCACGAGGTGGCCCGCTGGGTGCAGCGTTCCGAGAACGACTTCGTCGGGGCGCCGACCGGTCTGCTCGACCAGACCGCGTCCCTGTGCTGCACGGAATCGAACGTGCTGTTCCTCGACGTCCGCTCGGGCGAGATGGAACAGGTGCCGTTCCCGCTGGAGGAATCCGGCGTCCGGATCCTGATCATGGACACCCGCACGAAGCACTCGCACGCCGAGGGCGGCTACGGCGAACGACGGCGGGGCTGTGAGCGCGCCGCGGAACTGCTCGAAGTGAAGGCGCTGCGGGACATCGGCGTCGACGGGCTCGACACCGCGCTCGCGAAGCTGCCGGACGAGCTGGTGCCGCTGGTGCGCCACGTGGTGACGGAGAACCAGCGGGTCCTCGACACCGTGGACCTGCTGCGCGCCGGCCGGATCACCGAGATCGGCCCGCGGCTGGACGCCTCGCACGTCAGCATGCGCGACGACTACCGGATCTCCACCCGCGAACTCGACCTCGCCGTCGACTCGGCCCGCGAGGCCGGGGCGCTCGGCGCGCGGATGACCGGCGGAGGCTTCGGCGGTTCGGCGATCGCGCTGGTCCGCGAGTCCGATGTGGATTCCGTGGGACGAGCGGTGAAGGCCGCGTACGAGGCGGCGGATCTGCGCCACCCCAGGCTGTTCACCGCGGTGCCGTCGCGCGGCGCGGGCCGCGACGAGCCGTAGGGCACGCGGTCGCGAGACCCCCGGACATTCCGTGTGTCCGGGGGCGAGGACACTGGGCCGCGACCGCATCCGCAGCAGAAAGGCGCGAACGTGACCGACGAACCGACCAAGGCCCTGAAACTGATGGTGACGGGCGGAGCCGGTTATGTGGGCAGCGTCTGCGCGGCCCGTCTCATCGAGGCCGGGCACGACGTCACCGTGGTCGACGACCTCTCCACCGGGCACGCCGACGCGGTGCACCCGGACGCCACCTTCGTCGAGGGCGACGCCGCCGAGGTCGCCCGGCGCCTGCTCGGCGACGGTTTCGACGGCGTCCTCCACTTCGCCGCCAAGTCGCTGGTCGGCGAGTCGATGACGGATCCGGCGAAGTACTGGGAGGGCAACGTCCTGACCTCGCTCCGCCTGCTGGAAGCGATGCGCGACCACGGCACGAAGCGGCTGGTGTTCTCCTCCACCGCGGCCACCTACGGCGAGCCCGAGTCCTCCCCCATCCCGGAGACGGCGCCGACGCAGCCGACCAACACCTACGGCGCGACGAAGCTGGCCATCGACCACGCGATCACGTCGTTCTCGCGCGCCCACGGCATCGCCGCCGTCAGCCTGCGCTACTTCAACGTCGCCGGCGCCTACGGCTCCTTCGGCGAGCGGCACACCACCGAAACCCACCTGATCCCCCTCGTGCTCCAGGTCGCCACCGGGGACCGCGAGCGGATCCAGATCTTCGGTGACGACTACCCGACCGCGGACCGCACCGCCATCCGCGACTACATCCACGTGGTCGACCTCGCCGACGCTCACCTGCTCGCCCTGCGGCACGCGGTCGACGGCGAGCACCGCATCTACAACCTCGGCAGCGGCACGGGTTTCTCCGTGCTCGAGGTGATCGAGGCGTGCCGCCGCACCACCGGTCACGAGATCCCCGCCGCGGTCGCGCCGCGCCGGGCGGGCGACCCGTCGGTGCTGGTGGCCTCCAGCGAGCGGGCGGGCGCAGAACTCGGCTGGAAGCCCCAGCGCACCGACCTCGACGGCATCGTGGCCGACGCGTGGGCGTTCACCCGGTCCCGCCAGGCGGCGGTCCGAGGCTGAGCGCGGGCGGCTCGTCCTCCCGCCGCCGCAGCACCATCCCGGCCACGTCGGACGGCGGCAGCATCCCGTCCAGGGCGGCTGTCAGCAGTCCGGCCATTCGGTGTTCCGGATCGACTTCGCGGGCCCTGGCCAGCGCCATGGTGGCGGCGGTCAGGTCACCGCGGGCGTAGGCGGCGTGCCCCTTCAGGCACAGTGCCTCGGCGGATTCCGGTTCGGGCAGCTCGCGAGCGAGCCGGAGCCAGAGATCCTCCGCGGCTCGTGCCAGGGGTGAGCCCACCGGGGCCGCCGTGAGCAGGCACGCGTCCCGGACCTCGACGAGGGAAAGCGCCCACGCCAGCCGGACGGCCTGCTCGTCGGTGATCGCCTCGTCGCCCCGCTCGGCACGGGCCAGTGCGGCGTTCACCTCGGCGAGTCCCGCCTCGACGAGGGCGTCCTTTCCCCAGGGCGGGTCGGCCAGCCTGGTCAGGATGTCGGCCCGGCGCGCGAGCGTTTCCGGTGGGCCGGCCGCGAAAAGGCGCTCCAGGTCCGCCCTGCTCTCGTGGGTGACGTGGCCTTGGCTGGTGGTGACCGCCGCGGCCACCGACTCGCGAGGGTCGGGCAGGACGCCGCCGCAGTCCGTGTCGCGGTAGCACCGCCACCGCGCGCCCTCGGTGATGGACGGCGCCCACAGCGAGTGCAGCAGGGGGATGCCGTATTCGGCGAGCGAGGATTCCAGGCGACGGAGGAAACGGCGGCGCGGTGGCCGCCCGGACGGATTCGGGGAACCGCCGCCGACGACGGCCACCGTGGCACCGGTGTGATCGGTGACGGCGAGCCGGATGGCGAGGTCTCGCGCCTGGTCTCGCTCCAGGCCGGGCGGTGGGAGGTCCACGCGCATCGTGAGGCCTTGCCTCTTGCGGTTTGGCCCCTTCTGCCCGAAGACGACGACGGAGTTCTCGGGATGGAACCCGAGGATGTACGGGATCGCGGCGAGCAGGTCCGCCGGATCCTTCAGATCGACCTTGGTCCTGCCGGTCGGGGTGACTGTGGTCATGCCCCCACACTGCGGCGGGAATGGCGCCGCCGGGTGGGGGCATGACACATCTGTGGACAGCCGGGACCGTTGTGGACAACCGTCACCGGGACCGGCGCGGGGACGCCGGTTCGTCGGTGGGGTGGTCTACCTTGCCCGGCCCCCGCGGGATCAGTCGCAGTGTTCGAACGGGCTCTCGTAGGCGTTCGAACCGACCGAACCGCCCCACTTGACGCAGGTCGACGCGGCCGTCTTCTTCACCGGCCCGGCGTAGTAGGTGAAGCTGCCGGAGTCGGTCGTGCGAGCCGAGCCCTGGACTTCGAGGAAGGCGGACACCGGCGACGCGGTGCCCAGCGAAACCGCCTTCAACGTGGTCACGCAGTTGGACTTGGTCGAAGCGTTGTAGAGCAGGTACGCGGTGCCGGAACCGCCGGCGAGCGCCTGCGAGTCGACCACCGAGAACCCGCTGCCGCACACCTCGGTCGCCTCGTACGGGTTGCCGCCGCACGAGTTCTTGCTGGTGAAGTTGGTGTGGGCGTAGTAAGGCACCGCGACGCCGTTCAGCTTCGCCTTCTGGGCGACGCCGTTGAGCCGCTCTTCGAAGTGCAGGTGCGGGCCGGTCACGCCGCCGGTGGCGCCTGCCGTGCCGAGCTGCTTGCCGAGGCTGACGGCCTGGCCGACCGAGACCGACTGGGTCGAAAGGTGCGCGTACCGGGTGGTCCAGCCGCCACCGTGGTCGACCTCGACCCAGCGCCCGTAGCTCGTGCTGCCTTCGTTGGCGACCCGGCTGACTTTGCCGCCCGCCGCGGCCAGCACCGGCATCCCGGTGATCCCCGACTTCTGGAAGTCGACCGAGTTCGCCGGGCTGTGCCCGCTGAAGGTGGCGGCCGTGACCGTGACACCGCATTTGAACGGGACCTGGAAGTTCGGGGCGGCCGACGCCTGCGTCGTACCGGCGAGGGTCAGGCCGAGCGCGGGGACGACGGCCGCCGCGGCGAGCACTGCGAAGCGGCGCAACCTGGACATGAGACCTCCATCGGGTGGGGAAGCCGGACTCGGCGAAGCAAAGCCGGAGGAAATACATTTTCCATACAAGCGCGAGGTCCGGTCGGCGTTTTCCCCGGAAACGCCGGATGCCACGCCCCGGGCGGGACGTGGCATCCGGAGGATGGGTCGGGCTCAGCCGAAGGCGGCCCGCAGCGCGGGCTTGCCTCCCGCCACCGGGAGCACCAGCGAAGTCCGGTTCAGCTCGACCGAGACACCCGCGCCCGGCTTCGGCCGGAGCGTGTAGTCGTGGTCGCTGGAGGCCACCAGGAACTCGATCTTGTGCCCGGCCGCGAGCAGGTAGTCCTTCGCGACCAGTTCGACCTCGATCTTGTAGTTCTCACCAGGGGTGATCGGCTCGGTCTTGGCGGGGTCGCGCCGGTTCTGCGGATCGGTCCAGCCGCGGGTGATCACCTTCGCGGACCCGTTCGGGGCCCGGTCGATGAGCACCGCCGTCACGTTCGCGGCGGGCTTGTCGAACGACAGCGAAAGGTCGGCCTTCACCGTGCCGGAGAGACGGACGGGCTGGCTCGCCGCCGTGGTCGAGCACAGCAGCCGGTTGCCCGACGAGGCCGCGTTGGCGAGCTGTTCGACGGTCTTGCTCGCGTCGTCGGCCAGCTTCTCCACGGTGGCCTTGCCGGGAACGGGGTTGCGGGTGTCGAGCTTGCCCTTCGAGGAGCCACCGGGCCACGGGTAGAGCTTCACGTCCTGGGCGCCGGGCAGCGGCCACTCCGGCTCGTCCACCCACGACTTGTCCTCGCGCTGGATGGTGGCCTTCGGCTCGCGCTCGATGCCGTTGTCGACGCCGTAGAGGTAATGCGACATCCACTTGTTCAGGGTCGCGAGCCAGACGTCGCGACGGAGGCTCATCGGGTCGGCGTGCCCGGCCTGGTGCAGCCAGATCTTGTGCTCGACGCCGCGCGCCTTGAGCATCTCGTACCAGCGGGTGCCCTGGTCGGTCTTGACGTTCCAGTCGCCGAGGCCATGCACCACGAGCACCGACGCGCGCACCTTGTTCACGTCGTTGCGGTAGTTCCGCACGTCCCAGAAGCGGCTGTAGTCACCGGTCACCCGGTCCTGGTCGACGGCGATCTTGTCGATCAGCGGGCGGCAGACCGCGCGATCCTGGCGCGTGTAGACGTAGTCCGCGAGCACGTCCGCGTCCTCGCCCTGGTAACCGCCGGCCGCTACGACGGCGCCGTCGTTGCGGTAGTAGTCGTACCAGCTGGAGATCGCCGCGATCGGGACGATCGTCTCCAACCCCTTGACGCCGGTGCTGGCCACCGCGTTGGGCAGCGTCCCGTTGTAGGAGACGCCCATCATGCCGGTCTTGCCGGTGCTCCAGTCCGCGACCGCGGCCTTGCCCGCCGCGTCCCGCGCCGAGGTGCGGCCATTCAGCCAGTCCACAATGGACTTGGCGCCGATGGTCTCGTTGACGTCGCCGGTGCTCGGGCAGCCGGTGGACTGGCCGCTGCCGAGCGACTCCCCGTACACCACGGCGAAGCCGCGGGCGAGGAAGTAGTTCTGGTAGCTCCAGTTGATCGGCGCCGGGTTCGGGCCGACGGTCTTGGTCGCGATCTTCGGGCCCGCGGGGGCGCGCTTGGCGCCGGGAACGTACAGCTCGACGTCGACGTTGTGGTTCGCGACGTCGTTGCCGCCCGCGTAGTACGGACTGGCCTGGTAGACGACCGGGACCTTCATGCCCTGCTGGGTGGCGCGGGGACGCACCACTTCCGCGTGCACGAGGTCGTCCTTGCCGTCGTGGTCGCTGTCGACCGGCGCGGTGACCCAGACGTTCTCCCGGATGACGTCCGCCGGATCGAACACCGGCTGCGCCTGGCCGTCCTTGAAAACCGGCGACGGCGGCGGGTCCGCTTGAGCGGGCAGAGCCGTCGCCGGGAGAACCAGGACGGCGGTGAACAAGGCGGCGAGTCTGGCGACTCTCACGTGACCCCCAAAAGGCGGGCGGGCAAGACCCAGCTGAGGTTTCCGGCCCCCCGAACGGGTGTCAAGAGACTAACGTCGGAGGCATGCCGAGCACCGTGGAAGCACCGATCGTCGCCGTCACCGTCTATCCCCACCATGCCCGGATCACGAGGCGGGCGTCGGCACGCCTCGACGGGGAAACGCGCTTCGCCTTCGCGGGCCTGCCGTGGAACCTGGACACCGATTCGGTCCGCGTCACCGGTTCCGGCCCCGCGATCATCGCCGGGGTCGACGTCGCCGTCGAGCGCCATCCCGCGCCCGCGGACGCCTCGCTGCGCGCGCTGACCGAGCAGCGGAAGACCGATCAGGCGGTGATCGACGAGGTCGCGGACGCCGTCTCCGCGGAGACGGCGAAGGTCGACCTGCTGACCGTGCTGGCCACGCGCAGCGGCAAGAGTTTCGCGAAGGCGCTCGCGGCGGGCACGGCGGAACCGCCCCGGGTCGCGGAAGTCACCGACGCGCTCGGCACCCACTTGGCCGAGGCGCTGGGGAAGCGCCGTGAACTCGGCATCCGCCTCGCCCGGCTGCGGGACGACCTCAAGGCGCTGGACCGGGAGATCGAAGCCAAGCAAAGCACGTCCGAAGTGGACAGCGCGACGGTCACGGTCGAGCTGGAGAGCCAGGAGAACGGCGCGGAAATCGGTCTCGAACTGTCCTATGTGGTCGCGAACGCCAGCTGGGAGCCGGGATACGACGTCCGCGTGCGCGGGGAAGACGTCGCGGTGACCTGGTACGGGCGGATCACCCAGCACACCGGCGAGGACTGGCCCGAATGCGAACTGGCCCTGTCCACCGCGCGGCCGGCGAACACCGTGGAGGTGCCGGAACTCGAACCGTGGTTCCTCGACCGCGTACGCGAGTACAAGCCGCTGGCGGCCCGTGTCGCGTACGGCGGCGCCTCACCCGCGGGCGGCGGGATCCCGGAGTCGGTCGGCATGGCGGCACCCGCCGCGCCTGCGATGGCGGCGCGGACGGCGTCCGTCGAACAGGGCACCACCGCGGTCACCTACCGGCCGGGACGCCCGGTGGCGGTGCCGTCGGGAGCGCAGGGCCACCGCACGACGCTCGCGCAGCTGGAGCTGACGGCGAAACTGGGCTACATCACCGCTCCGTCCGTGTCCCCGGAGGCGTTCCTGCGGGCGACCGTGGTCAACACGTCGGAGCACACGCTGCGGCCGGGCAAGGCGTCGGTGTTCCACGAGACGGAGTTCGTCGGCACCACGCGGCTCGACGTCTGGGCGCCGGGTGAGGAACTCGAACTGGCCCTCGGCGTGGACGACCGGATCCGCGTCGACCGCGAGCTCGCGCACCGCACGGCGAGCAAGGCGACGCTGTCCGGCGTCCGCAAGCGTGAAGCCGCCTACACCACCACGATCACCAACCACAGCCCGCGCGAAGCCGTCGTGACCGTGCTGGACCAGGCACCGGTCTCGCGGGACGACGCGATCACGGTCCGGGACGTCCGCACCGTGCCGGACCCGGTGGAGCGGACCGAACTGGGCGAGTTCACCTGGCGGCTGACCCTCGCTCCGGGCGCGAAGGGCGTCGTGACGCTCGGGTACCGCGTGGACGTCGCGAAGGGTGTCGAGCTGTCGGGGTGGCGGGAGTAGCCGTCGCGGCCCCGGATGTCATGAAAGGGTCGTTCAGGACGAAAAACGTCCTGAACGACCCTTTCATGACACACGCGGGCCGGATCAGCCCTGCGAGATGTACGCCTCCAGCTGTTCCTGGCTCTTTTCCAGCTGTTCCATCCGTGTCTTCACGACGTCTCCGATGCTCACGATCCCCGCGAGCCTCCCGTCGACCAGGACCGGGACGTGCCGGATACGGCGTTCGGTCATCAGGACCGACAGCTGATCGACCGAGTCCTCGGGGGTGCAGCTGGCGACCATCTTCGTCATGATCGCGGCCACCGATCCGTCGAGCAGCTGGGGTCCGCGCTCGTTGAGCCGGCGCACCACGTCCCGTTCGGAGACGATCCCGACGATCCCGCCCTCGGCGTCGACGACCACCAGTGCGCCGACGTTGTGCTGCGCGAGTCTCTCGAGCAGTTCGGTTACGTTCGTCTCCGGCGAGACGGTCGCGACGGCCGCCCCCTTGTTCCGCAACAGATCGGAAATCCGCATACGCGCTCCTCCCGGATGGGTGACCTGAGTCACTCCAGGTTATGGCCTCATCGGCCGACGCGAAAGTCCGGTTCGAGTCCCAGCCGGGTGGCGAGCGCCCGATACGCCTCGATGATCCCCGTGCCGTACGGGTCGTCACCGAGCGCGCCGAGGGTGCCCTGTCCGAGCTCCCACTGGGCCTTCGCGGACTCGTGATCACCCAGTTTGCGGTAGTCCTCCGCGAGGTTCAGGTGCAGCGACGGGTAGAACCCGCGCACGGCGAGGGTCGCGTGGTACGCCTGAGCGCGTTCGTCGGTGAGCGAATCGGCAGCCGCGAGCGCGCGGAGGTCCCAGGCGAGTTCGTCGGCCGGGTCGTCGCAGACGTCGGCCATGTAGTGCGCGAGCGCGCACCGGTGCAGCGGGTCGCCGTCCTCGCCGATCCGCTCCCACAGCGCCGCGAACTTCTCGCGCGCGCCTGCCCGGTCTCCGGAGATGTGCTGCTGGAGGCCGGTGTTGATCTCGGCCATCACGTCGTCGGTCATTTGACCTCCGAAGCGGGCGCAGCCCAGGTGTTGCACGCCGAGGTCGTCTTGCCCGAGAACCCGGCCTTCGCCCATTTCAGCTGGTTACGGCGGGTGCCGTGGGTGTCGCTGTCGTCGGCGCGGCCGTAGTCGGCGAGCGCCGCGTTGGCCAGCGACGTGCTGATCGAGCCGCGCCCGGCGGCCGCCGAGAGGGCCAGCGCGCCGAAGCAGTTCGCCTGCAGCTCGATGCGGCGGACCAGTTCCTTGTCCGCCGGGGAGTCCTCCTCCGGCGACGACATCTTCTCCGCGGCCGCCGACAGGATCCCGCTGGAGCGCTGGACGTGGTGCCCGTATTCGTGGGCCATCGTCGCGAGGTGACGGGACCGTTCGAGGCCCGCGTCGCTCAGCATCCACTGGGTCGGCGCGTAGATCGTGGTGTCACCGCCGCAGTAGTAGGCGACGGCCTCGTTCTCGCTCGGCGCTTTTCCACAGGCGCTGGTCTCGGGCAGCGTCACCTGCACGGTCGCCGTCAACGTGGGCTCGTTCGCCTGGTCCAGGGCGGGTTTCCAGGCTTCGGCGAGACAGGACGCGAAGGTCTTGTAGTACGTCTCCAGCTTCGCGGGATCGCGGCTGATCGCCGGCAGGCGGCAGGTGACCGCGCCGAGGGCGACCCCTTCGGCCAGCAACGGGTTCGTCTCCAGCTCCCGCACCTCCTTGGGCGCGGGCCTCTTCGTCCCGGCCGGGGACTTGGCCCCCTCCGAGGCGAACGCGCCGGACGACGGGAGGGCCCGGCCGTCGATCACCCGCGGTCCGCCCGCCATCGCCATCCCGATGGCGGTCAAGGCGGCGACGATGAGCAGGCCGACCACCGCGGCACCCGTGTTGCGGGGGCTTTCGGGACGAGGCGGCGATGGCGCGGTCATGATGTCCCCCAAACGTGCGAGCCATCAGCATACGGAGCAGGGCCGTGCCGGGCGAAGACACGCGCCGAAACGGGCACCTGGTGGCGCGGTGACGGATCCCCCGGCAAGACTGTCGGCATGAGTGACGAGGACCCGTACCTGTGGTTGGAAGACGTGACCGGCGAGGAAGCGCTGGATTGGGTGCGAGCCCGTAATGCCGAGGCTCTGGCGGAACTGTCCACCGGTGACCGGTTCGCCGGAATCCGCGACGGGGTCCGCGAGGTCCTCGACGCCGACGACCGGATCCCGTACGTCCGGCGCCGCGGCGAGTACTTGTACAACTTCTGGCAGGACTCGGCCCACCCCCGCGGCCTGTGGCGCCGCACCACCCTCGAGCAGTACCGGCTCGACGCGCCGGAGTGGGAGCTCCTGCTCGACGTCGACGCGCTGGCCGAGGCCGACGGCGAGAACTGGGTGTGGCAGGGCGCGGCAGTCCTCCGGCCGGGGTATCACCGCGCGCTGGTCGAACTGTCGCGAGGCGGCGCCGACGCGACCGTGGTCCGCGAGTTCGACCTCGACGAGCTCCGTTTCGTCGAGGACGGCTTCTTCGTGCCCGAAGCCAAGACCCGGATCGGCTGGATCGACCACGACCGCGTCTACATCGGCACCGATTTCGGCCCCGGGACGCTGACGAGCTCGGGTTATCCGCGGCTGGCGAAGGAATGGCGGCGCGGGACTCCGCTCGAAGAAGCGACAGTGGTCTTCGAGGGCAAGGCGGACGACGTCTCGGTGTCCTCCCATCACGACCCGACCGAAGGCTGGGAGCGCGACTTCGTCTACCGGTCGATCGACTTCTACCGCACGGAGCGGTACCTCCGGACGGCTGCCGGGCTGGAGCGGATCCAGGTCCCCGAAGACGCGCAGACGTCCTCGCACCGCGAGTGGCTGCTGATCCGGCTTCGTTCGGAATGGACCGTCGAAGGCACGACGTACCCCGCCGGCACGTTGCTCGCCTCCGGCTTCGACGCGTTCATGGCGGGTGAGCGGACCTTCACGACCGTCTTCACGCCGGACGCGCACACGTCGCTGGAGTACTGGGTGTGGACGCACAACCACCTGCTGCTCTCGACGCTGTCCGACGTCCGGACCGAACTGCGCGTGCTCACGCCGTCGGACGGCTGGTCTTCCCAGCCGCTCGCCGGTGCCCCGGACCTGGGCACGGCGCAGATCACCGGTACCGACCCCGACGTCAGCGACGAATACCTGCTCGACTCCAGCGGTTACACCCAGCCGTCGACGCTGAAGTACGGGCACGTCGGCGGCGACGTCGAAGTCCTCAAGCGCGCCCCTTCGTTCTTCGACAGCGAAGGCATGACGGTCTCGCAGTACTTCGCGACGTCCGAAGACGGCACGAAGATCCCGTACTTCGTCGTACGTCCCTCCGGCGCCGAAGGCGGGCCGACGCTGCTGACCGGGTACGGCGGCTTCGAGGTCTCGCTGACCCCCGGCTACAGCGGCGTGATCGGCCGTGGCTGGCTCTCGCGCGGAGGCACGTACGTCGTCGCGAACATCCGCGGCGGCGGGGAGTACGGGCCGGACTGGCACACCTCGGTGACCAAAGCGAAGCGGTACAAGGTCTACGAGGATTTCGCGGCCGTCGCCGCGGATCTCGTCGAGCGTGGCATCAGCGAGCCGTCGCGCCTCGGCATCCAGGGCGGCAGCAACGGCGGCCTGCTGATGGGCGTCATGCTCACGCGGTACCCGCACCTGTTCGGCGCCATCGTGAGCCAGGTGCCGCTGCTGGACATGAAGCGGTATCACAAGCTCCTCGCGGGCGCGTCGTGGATGGCCGAGTACGGCGACCCCGACGACCCGGCGGAATGGGACTTCATCGGGAAGTACTCGCCGTACCAGAACGTCCGGAGCGGAGCCGGGTATCCGCCGGTCCTGTTCGTCACCTCGACCAGGGACGACCGGGTGCATCCCGCGCACGCGCGCAAGATGGTCGCGCGGATGCTGGAGCAGGGACACGACGTCCGCTACCACGAGAACATCGAGGGCGGGCACGGCGCGGCGGCCGACAACGAGCAGCTGGCCTTCAAATGGGCGCTGATGCTGGAATTCCTGTGGGAGACGCTCGCCTGACTTGTCATGAAAGGGTCGTTCAGGACATTTTTCGTCCTGAACGACCCTTTCATGACATCTGGGCCTCACTCCGCCACCTTCGCCAGCACCACCCCTCCCACGATGAGCGCCAGCGCGGCGAACCGCCCGAAGCTGAGCGGGTCCTTGTGGATCACGATGCCGAAGACGATCGCGCCCACCGCGCCGATGCCGGTGAACACGGCGTACGCGGTCCCCACCGGGAGCGTGTCCATCGCCTTCGACAGCAGGTAGACCGCCGCGACGCCGAGGACGAAGCACAGCACGGTCGGCCAGAGCCGGGTGAAGTTCTCCGTCGGCTTGATGCTCTGCGACCAGGCGACCTCGACGACTCCGGCCAGCAGCAGGATTCCCCAGCCCATCAGGCCTCCTTCCCGTTCGCGGCCAGCTTCTCGGCCGCCAGGAGCGCCTGTTCCCGCGACGCGATCCGATCGGGGTCGCGCGGGCTCAGCCGCGGGTCGACGAGGGCGTTCGTGAGTTCGGAATGCAGGAACGTGACGTCATGGACGTCGTAGTGCCCGGCGAAGAAGTCACGCAGGTAGCGCTCGTGATGGTCGACCGGCTCCCGCGGGGTCCCCGGCAGGTAGGTGCCGCCCCGCGCTCCCGCGACCACGAAAGCCTTGCCCGCCAAGGACATCTTCGGGAACGTCACCTGGTCGATCCACAGTTTGAGCGTCGCGGGGATCGAGAAGTTGTACATCGGCGCGCCGATCAGCACGACGTCGGCGGCGAGCAGTTCGGCCAGCAGCGGCTCGATGATCGCCCAGGCCTCGCGCTGCTCCGGCGTCTTCACCACCGAGGCGTACCCGGCCGGATCGGTGATGCCTTCGGCGAGGAGGGCGTCGCAGATCTCGGTCCAGGCCTGGCCGATCGGCGGCACCGGCGCCGCCGCGACGTCGCGATAGGTGTAGCCCGCGCCGGGGTGCGCGGTACGCCAGACCTCGGCGAAGCGAGCACTCAGCTCGCGGGAGAACGACGTGCCGCGGGCACTGGAGTCGAGGTGGAGAAGGTGGCTCATCGGGGCCTCCCGGACCAGGAAGTGGACACGGCGTCCACTTGCTTCGCCGGGTACAAGTGGACGTCGCGTCCGGATATTCCCTAGGCTGCGGACATGCCGACGGAAGATCTGCTCGCCAACGGTCCGGGACGGGAACGGTCAGACGCCGCCCGTAACCGCGCGAAGATCCTGAAGGCCGCCGACGAGCTCTTCGCCGCTCGTCCGGCCGCGGACGTCACCATGGAGGACATCGCCCAAGCCGCCGGAGTCGGCCGCGCCACGCTGTACCGGCGCTATCCGGACCGCTCGGCGATCGCCGTCGCCCTGCTGGACGAGCACGAGCGGGAACTTCAGGAGCGACTGCTCACCGGCCCTCCCCCACTGGGTCCCGGCGCGCCGCCCGCCGAACGGCTGGCCGCGTTCTACGCGGCGATGACCGACCTGCTCGCCCGGCACGCGCATCTCGTCCTCGGCACCGAGGTCGGGCATTCGCGGTTCACCACCGGCGCGTACCGGTTGTGGCGCACCCATGTCCGGCTCCTCGCCGAACAGGCGGAGGCGAAGGACCCGGACGCGCTCGCCGACATCCTGCTGGCCCCGCTCGCGCCGGAAGTGTTCCTCCACCAGACGGGCGAGCTCGGCCTGAGCACCGAACGGATCACCGACGCGCTGAGCGAGCAGGCGCGGCGAGCGCTGTCCTGATCAGCCGGCGAGGCCGTCGACGACGAGCTTCATCACGGCCTGCCAGTGCTCACGTTGCGCGGCGCGCTCTTCCGGTCCGGTGAGCCGCTCCTGATGGAAGACCACGGTCGTCTTGCCCGGCCCGGCCGGCCGGAGTCCCACCTGGACCGTGCTCTCGTGGTCCCAGTCCTTCGGCTGCCAGGTGAGGCGGATCTTTTCACGTTCGCGATAGCCGCGGACCTCGCCCACCGTGCCCTCGGCCGTCTCGTACGGCGCGCCCTTCTCCGGCTCCAGGCGCACGTCACCCAGCCAAGCCGTCAGGCCCGGACCCGCGAGGTACTCCCAAACCTGCTCCAGCGGGTAGGCCACCGTCTTGGACACGCCGATCTCCCAGCCCGCGTCCTTCGTCTTCCCGATCATCACGCCTCCGCCGTAACCGTCTTACCTGGTTTCGAAAACCGACTATAGTGGTTACATGACTCCGGGAACAAGGCTGCTCGTCAACGCCCAGGGTGAGCGGTACCGGTTCGATCCGGGCAGCCTCAGCCTCGAACTGATGCTGACCGGCGGACCCGGCCCGTACGAGCGCTACGAGATCGCGCATACGCCGTCCGGCCTCGCCGAGTGGTTCACCGGCTCCCGGCTGGGGCTGACCGCTCCCCTGACCGACGTCCGGATCCGGCCCGCCGAACTCACCTCGCTCAAGGAACTCCGGGACACGCTCTACCGCGTCGCGCCCGCCCTCGCCCGCGGCGAAGCACCGTCGGATGACGACCTCGCCCTGCTGAACAGCGCGACCGAGGCGACCCCGAGGCCGCTCGTGGACCCGAAGACGCGGAAGCTCGCGTGGGCGCCGCCCGTCACCGGCAAGCAGCTCCTCGGCGCCGTGGCGCGCGACGCCATCGGCCTCGTCGCGGGCGAACGGTCCGGCCGCGTCCGCGAATGTTCCGCGGACGACTGCCACCTGTTGTTCTTCGACACCTCGCGGTCGGGCAACCGCCGCTGGTGCTCGATGGAGCGCTGCGGCAACCGCGCCAAGATCCGGGCCTACCGCGCACGCGCCGAAACCGCCTGATCGCTAGGATTCCCGGCGATGCAAGGTGAGGCGAAACTGGAGCAGCGCGTCGTGGAGACGGCGGAAAAGCTGCTGTCCAAACGGAAATCGGTGACCGCGCTCGACGTCCTGACCGGGATCGGCTGGCTGACGGACAACGTCGTCGACGCCTGGCAGCACGGCCGGGTCCCCGTGCTGACGGCTGCGCTGCCGGTGCCCCCGGAAAAGCTGACCTTCGCCCTGAACGCGCTTCGACGCTGGGCGAACGGAAAGGCCCTCGAAGCCACGGAGATCGAGCACGTCGGAGCGACCCGCGACCGAACTCCGCTGAAAGCCACGTCGGGTGAACTGGCCGGTCTCGACCCGTTGTTCCGGACGCAGTGGATCATGCCGGGGCTGTCCGAGGCCAAACGGGCGCAGGTCGTCGCCCGGCAGCAGAAGGCGCCGGATCTCGTCGTCTCGGTGGCGCTGAAGGACTGGATCTGCGCCGACTGCGGCGGTACCGGCGACCTGTTGTTCTTCGAGAAGGAAAAGTCGTACTGCCTCGACTGCGCCGACCTCGGGCACCTGGTCTTCCTCCCCTCCGGCGACACCGCGCTGACCCGCCGGGCGAAGAAGGCGAGCCGGCTCTCCGCCGTCGTCACCCGGTTCAACCGGTCACGGAAACGCAGTGAGCGGCAAGGACTTCTGGTCGAAGACGCGGCGTTGCGCAGCGCCGAGGAACAATGCCTCGCCGACGAGGACGTCCGGGAGCGGCGCCGCGGCCGCGATCGCGAGCGGCGCGCGCAGGAAGACGTCGAGTTCACCGGCCGGTTCTTCGCCGCGATCACCGAGATGTTCCCGGGCTGCCCGCCGGAGCGAGCGCGGGCCATCGCCGAACACGCGGGCCTGCGCGGCAGTGGCCGGGTGGGCCGTTCCGCCGCCGGGCGGGAACTGGCCGAACGACCGGTGTTCCTCGCCGTCGTCGCCTCGATCCGGCACCTGGACACCGATTACGACGATCTCCTCATGGCGGGCGTGGAGCGGCAGGCCGCCCGCGACCGGATCCATACCGCCATCGAGGCCGTGCTCGACCGCTGGCGCTGACGGACTGTCACGTTCCCGGCGCCGGTCTCGTCCGGGAGACATGAATTCCGCTTATCTCACCGTGGCCATCGTGACGATCGTGGTCAACGCCGGGATCGCCGCCGCCGACTTCGCGCGAGTCCCGTTCGTACTCAAGAACTCCGGCGAAGTCGACGTACCGCCGTCCTGGATCCCGCCGCTGGCCTCGCTCAAAGCGGCCGGCGCGGCGGGACTGCTGCTCGGCCTTCTCGGCGTGCCGTTCATCGGAACCGCGGCGGCCGCCGGACTCGTGCTGTTCTACGTCGGCGCCGTCATCACCCATGTGCGTGCCCGCGTCCTCTACAACATCGCCTTCCCCGGCGGTTTCCTCGCGCTGGCGGTGGCGACCTTCGTCCTCGATCTCGCTCAGGTCAGATAGGGGTCGAAATGCTCCTCGACCACATCCGCGACCGCTTCGGCGTCCTGTGAGCCGTCGATCCACAGCACCCGGATGCCGAGCTCCTCCGCTCCGCGGACGGCGTCCTCGGCGACAAGCCGGTCTCGCTCGATCCGGTTGTGTTGCGCCCGCTCGGGGTCGCTGACCCGCTGTACGACCGCGGCGGCGCGGGGCAGGACGCGGAGCTGATGCTCGCGGAAGTCGTCGGTGGGCACCATGACGATCATTCGCCGCGGCGAGTCCAGGAGCGGCGCGACGAGCTCCGGGCGCAATCCCCAGCCCTCGGCGAGGATCGGGCGCCCGGAGACCAGCGCGCGCAGATCGTCCAGAGCCCACTCGAACCTTGCCGGGAACCCGGCGATCGTGCCGGCCGCCATCCGCTCGGGCGTGGTGTCCACCCACACGGTGTCCGGCTCGGGATCCGCGGCGGGCAGGCCATCGCGAACGCGGCGGGCGACACGACGGTCCTGGTGAGCGCGCGCGTCGTGGAAGTCGTAGTGGTAGACGGTGATGCCGTGGCGATGCGCCAGCAGCCGCGCCACAGTGGACTTCCCCGCCCACTGTCCGCCGCAGATCCACAGCGCTTGCTTGAGCGTTCCGAACGGATCGACGATTCCGCCGTCAGATGTCACCGAGGTCTCCATTCCCGATCGCGAGCAAAGTACCCCTTCGCGAGCGTCGGCGTCGGGGTTAGCCATTTACATAAACTATGAATATAAATCTGCTATTCTTCGAGCATGAGCCGTCAAGACGCGTCCGCCGCCATCGGGGCAGCCCTCTACGGCCTGGCCACCAGGGCCGCGAGACGCCTGCCCCGGGACATGAGCCTGACGTCCGCCGCCACCCTGGCCACCCTGGACCGGACCGGACCGCGGCGCATCACCGATCTGGCCGCGGTCGAGGGCGTCACCCAGCCCGCGATGACCGCCCTGGTCCGGGTGATGGAGGAGTCCGGCCTGGTCGAGCGGCGGGGCGACGCGTCCGACAAGCGGGTCACGCTGGTGCGTCTGACCGAGGCCGGCGCCTCCTACGTCCGGACGCGGCGTCAAACGGGCGTCCACGCGTTCGAGCGGTTGATCGGCGAGCTCACCGGCGACGAGGTCGAGGCGCTGACGGCGGCCCTTCCGGCACTGAACCATCTGGCGGAGCTCGAAAGCCAGGACCGCGAAGTGCCGAAGCAGTGACCGGACAGCCGCGGCTGCTGGTCCCCGCCCTGATGTTCATCGCCCTGGTCGTGGCGGCGGTCGGCAGCCTCGGGGCGCCGCTCATCACCAGCGTGGCGACCTCGTTCCACGTCTCGCTCGGCAGCGCGCAGTGGACGCTGACCGTCGCGCTGCTCAGCGGCGCCGTCGCCACGCCGGTCCTGGGCAGGCTCGGGGCCGGCCCGCACCGCCGGGCCACGATCCTCGCCACGCTGGCGGTCGTCGTCGCCGGCAGCGCGCTCACCGTGCTGCCGCTGCCGTTCGCGTGGCTGCTGGCAGGCAGGGCGGCCCAGGGCGTCGGGCTCGGGCTGACGGCGCTGATGATGGGCGTGGCCCGGGACCACCTCCCCGAGGACCGCGGCGCGGCCGTGATCGCCTTGATCTCGGTGGTCTCGATCATCGGGGCCGGCGTCGGCTATCCGCTGGCCGCGCTGCTCGCCGAGCTCGGCGGAGTCCGGGCCGCCTACGACCTCGGCCTGGTCGTCACCGCCGCCGCCCTCCTGACGGCGTGGCGCTCCATGCCTGAAGCCCCCGAAGGCCGCTCCGCCCACGTGGACGTGGCAGGCGCGGTCGTCCTGGCCGCCGCGCTGCTCCTGGTGCTGTTCCTCGCCGGCGAACGGACTCTGTGGAGCAGGCACCTCGCCGTGGCGGCGGGCCTCGCCGTCGTCGCGGTGGTGCTGCTCTGCGTCTGGACCGTCATCGAACTGCGCAGCACGACACCCCTGGTCGATGTGCGGGCGGTGCGGCACCCGGCGGTCGCCGGGGCGAACCTCGCCATGTTCGCCGGCGGGATCGGCATGTACCTCCTGCTCACGCTCGTCACCCGGTACGCGCAGACCCCGCACGGCGCCGGCTACGGCTTCGGGCTGACGACCTTCGTCGCCGGGCTGGTCCTCATCCCGTTCTCGGTGCTGGGGTTCGTCGCCGGCAAGCTCACACCGCGGGTCCGGACGCGGATCGCCGACCCGTTGCTCCTGGCAGGCAGCGCTGTCGTGGTCGGCGGCGGGTTCGCCCTGTTCGCGGCGGCCCGGTCGGACCCGGGCGAACTGTTCGCCGCGATGGGCGTGCTCGGCTTCGGCGTCGGCGGCTTTTCGGCCGCGATGCCCGGCGTCATCCTCGCCGTCACCCCCCAGAGCGAGACGTCGAGCGCCATGAGCTTCAACTACGTCGTCCGCAGCGTCGGGTACTCCCTGGGCAGCGCCCTCGGCGGCCTGATCCTCGCCGCGGGCACCGGCCCCGGCCATCTCTTCCCCGACGACAGCGCCTACACCGCCGCGGCGGTGGCCGGTATGGGCGCCATGGCGATCACGACGCTCATAAGCCTCGCCCTCCTACGCTCGCCCAAGACCAACCCGTAAGTCAGATGCACTCATACCGACACTGGAGGTTCCATGCCCAAGGGCTACTGGGTCAGCGTCTACCCCACCATCACCGCCCCTGAGGGGCTTGACGCCTACAACGAACTGGCCGGTCTGGCCGTCAAGGCCGGGGGCGGGCGGGTATTCGCCCGCGGTGGCGGCCGGGTCGTCGCGCACGAAGCCGGAATCGCCGAGCGCGTCGTCCTGATCGAGTTCGACAGCTTCGAACAGGCGACCGCCGCATACGAGAGCGCGGCCTACCAGGAGGCACTGGCCGCACTCCCCGACGGCTTCGAGCGCGACTTCCGCATCGTCGAAGGAATCGGCTGACCGAGGGGAGCCCGCCGTTGAGGCGGGCTCCCCTCGTTCTCAGCTACAGCCGGAGGTCGCTCCGCACCCTTCGCAGGCGTAGCACGAACCCGCGGGCCGCATCTTGGTGCCGCAGGTCATGCAGAGCGGCGCGTCGGACGCGGTGCCGAGGTTCAGTTCCACCAGTTCCGCCGTCGAATGCGCCACCTTGGCGGGTTCCGCGGCCGAGGAGTCCACAGTGGACCGAAGTGCGTCGAGGTCGACGTTCTCCGGTTCCGCGACGGGACTGGTGCCGTAGGTCGCCTCGACCTGCGCCGAGCGCTCGTCGGCGGTGAAGATGCCGAGCTGCGAACGCTTCTCGTACGGCAGGTAGTCCAGCGCCAGCCTGCGGAACAGGTAGTCCATGACGCTGGTGGCGATCCGGATGTCCGGGTCGTCGGTCATGCCGGCGGGCTCGAAGCGCAGGTTGGAGAACTTCGAAACGTAGAACTCCAGCGGGATCCCGTGCTGCAGGCCGACCGAGATCGACATCGAGAACGCGTCCATCACGCCCGAGAGCGTCGAACCCTGCTTGCCGAGCTTCACGAAGATCTCGCCGAGACCGTCGTCCGGGTAGGACCCGGCGTGCAGGTAGCCCTCGGCGCCGCCGACGGTGAACGACACCGTCTGGCTGGGGCGCTTCTTCGGCAGGCGCTTGCGGACCGGCCGGTACTCGACGACCTTTCCGGCCTCGGGCTCGGCTTTGCCCTTGTCCTTCTTGCCGGTGGACAGCGGCTGGCCGACCTTGCAGTTGTCGCGGTAGATCGCGAGCGCCTTGAGGCCGTACTTCCAGCCCTGGAAGTAGATCTCCTCGACCTCTTCGACGGTCGCCGACTCCGGCATGTTGACCGTCTTGGAGATCGCGCCGGACAGGAACGGCTGCACCGCGGCCATCATCCGGACGTGCCCCATCGGCGCGATGGACCGCTCCCCCACCGCGCAGTCGAACACCTCGTAGTGCTCCTGGCGGAGACCGGGGGCGTCGACGACGTGACCGTGCTGGGCGATGTACTCGACGATCGCTTCGACCTGCTCGGTCTGGTAGCCGAGCGCGGTCAGGGCGCGCGGGATGGTCTGGTTGACGATCTGCATCGACCCGCCGCCGACCAGCTTCTTGAACTTGACCAGCGAGAAGTCCGGCTCGATGCCGGTCGTGTCGCAGTCCATCATGAAGCCGATGGTGCCGGTGGGGGCGAGCACCGAGGCCTGCGCGTTGCGCCAGCCGCTGGTCTCGCCCAGTTCGATGCCGCGCTTCCATTCCTGTGTCGCGAGGGCGCGGACCGCGGCGTCGTTCGAGTGGTAGGTCCGCACCAGGTCGTTGGCGGCGGCGTGCTTGCGCATGACCCGCTGGTGCGCCTCGGCGTTGCGCGCGTAGCCCTCGTACGGCCCGACGACGGCGGCGAGCTCGGCCGAGCGCCGGTACGAGACGCCCGTCATCAGCGACGTGATCGCGGCGGCGAGCGCGCGGCCGCCGTCGGAGTCGTAGGCGTGCCCGAGCGCCATCAGCAGCGCGCCGAGGTTCGCGTAGCCGATGCCCAGCTGGCGGAACTTGCGGGTGGTGTCGCCGATCGCCTCGGTCGGGAAGTCGGCGAAGCAGATCGAGATGTCCATCGCGGTGATGACCAGCTCGACGGCCTTCGCGAACAGCGGCGCGTCGAAACCGCCGTCCTCGGTGGCGAACTTGAGCAGGTTCAGCGAAGCCAGGTTGCAGCTGGAGTTGTCCAGGTGCATGTACTCCGAACACGGGTTGGACGCGGTGATCCGGCCCGATTCGGGGCAGGTGTGCCAGTCGTTGATCGTGTCGTCGTACTGCAGGCCCGGGTCCGCGCACTCCCAAGCGGCCCGCGCGATCGTGCGGAACAGCTTCTTGGCGTCGACGCGGTCGAGGACCTCGCCGGTCATCCGCGCCCGCAGGCCGAAGTCGCCCTCGCTCTCGACCGCGCGCATGAACTCGTCGGAGACACGGACCGAGTTGTTCGCGTTCTGGTACTGGACGGAGGTGATGTCCGAGCCGGAGAGGTCCATGTCGAACCCGGCGTCGCGGAGGACCTTGATCTTCTCTTCTTCGCGGGCCTTGGTCTGCACGAACTCCTTGACGTCCGGGTGGTCGACGTCGAGCACGACCATCTTCGCCGCGCGCCTGGTCGCCCCGCCGGACTTGATGGTGCCCGCGGAGGCGTCGGCGCCGCGCATGAAGGAGACCGGGCCGGACGCGGTGCCGCCGGAGGACAGCAGCTCACGCGAGGAACGGATGCGGGAGAGGTTGAGGCCGGCCCCGGAACCGCCCTTGAAGATCAGGCCCTCTTCGCGGTACCAGTTGAGGATCGACTCCATGGTGTCGTCGACCGCGAGGATGAAACAGTTGTGGACCCGGAGATTGCCGGACAAGTACTCCCCGGACTCCGTCTGGATGTCGTAGACAGGCATCTCGCCACGGCTTTCGATCCCGGCGATCTGCAATCGTTTGGTCTCCAGCGCGGGACGCCCCGGCTTCTCGAACGACGCTTCGAGCTTCGCGGCCTTGACCGGGTCCAGGAAACCGATGGCGTCGGCGAAGATCCGGCGGTCACCCGCGTTCTGGATCCGGATTCCCCACAGATCGTGCCGGTTGTCCCGCTTCTCCGCCTTGCGACCGACCCGCGCGAAGATGCCGAACCTGGACAGAAGGTGCTGGATTCCGCGGATCAGGTGCTCGCTGATCATGTCGAGTCCGACCAGCGTCGACCGCTCGCGTGCGGAAACGTAGCCTTCGGCCTGGAAGATGCTGCGGAGATAGGCAGCCACCACGGGCAGCGGGGCGGTGTTCAAGTCCTCGGGGACCGTCATGTCGATGCCGCGAGCACGCAAGCCCCAGTCACTCACGAAGGCTTCCAGCCCGGCCCCGTAAAGACGAGTGCGACGGCAGTCCAGCGTCTTGTCCTGCGTCTCGACTTTCCGCTCGTGCCGGTGAACGTCGGGGAAGACCCGATCGAGAGCGCGCTGAACCCACGCGAGTTCGGCATCGGTGACCGTCATGGCCTCGATCGTCAGCGAGCGGTTGGTCCCCTCGTACTGGCCGACGAAGCCATCCGATTGCAACCAGCCCGCGAGGGCGGCCTCGGCCACGTCCCGCTCGTTGATCTCCGTCTCGCCGAAGGCATCGCGCCGGTGCCATTCGAGGGTGTCCCCGACCCGGAGTTCCCCTGCGGGTACGAAGGAACCGCCACTCCCCGTCGAACGCCAGACGAGGTGATCGGCTGTCACATCGAGACGGTGACCGGACTTCGTCGTGAGCCGGAGGACCTCTTTGATCCCGTTCGCTTTGGTGGCGATCACCTTGGTGAGACCGTGCGCGTCGTAGACCTTCGCGCCTACCGCGTTCAGCTCGACGATGCGCCCGATGGGCACCGCGCCGGCGGGAGTGTTGACCAGGGCGTCGTACGGCTGGCAGGCCGAGACCTGTTGTTTCGACGTCGTGCCGACGTTGAACCACACCGGGGAGTTGAAGCTGAACACCTGGTGCAGCAGCATCCAGGTCAGCTCGTGCTCGAAGACCTCGGCGTCGGCGGGGCTCGTGAAGTAGCCGTGCTGACGGCCCGCGTCGACGTAGGAGCGGACGACGCGGTCGATCAGCTGCTTGAGGCTCTGCTCGCGCCGCGGCGAGCCGACGGCGCCACGGAAGTACTTGCTGGTGACGATGTTCGTCGCGTTGACCGACCAGAAGTCGGGGAACTCGACACCGCGCTGCTCGAAGTTGACCGTGCCGTCGCGCCAGTTCGTCATCACGACGTCCCGGTTCTCCCAGGTGACCTGGTCGTACGGGTGGACGCCCTTGGTGGTGAAGACACGCCGCACGGTGAGACCACCGGCCTGCTGCTTCTTCTTCCCCGTCGTCCGCGCTGTGGCCGGGTTGCCTGTTCCCACGGTCTCGGTCATGGGTCTTTCCCTCACTCCCACGCGGGAGGCGGCATCAGCCGTCTTTCGCGTCTTGATCGCTCTCGTCCGGTGTGGCAGCCATGGCCTCACGGAGGTCCGAGATCTCCTTCTCGAAGTCCTCGACCGAGGAGAAGGAGCGGTAGACACTGGCGAACCGGAGATAGGCGACGCCGTCGAGTTCACGCAGGGGGCCCAGGATCGCCAAGCCGACCTCGTGACTCGGGATCTCCGCCAGCCCCGCCGACCGGATCGACTCTTCGACCCGCTGCGCGAGCTGCTGCAGCGCGTCGTCGTCGACCGGCCTGCCCTGGCAGGCGCGGCGCACCCCCCGGACCACCTTGTCCCGGCTGAACTGCTCGGTGACCCCGGACCGTTTGACGACGGCGAGCACCATCGTCTCCGAAGTGGTGAAGCGCCGGCCGCAAGCGGCGCACGAGCGCCTCCGCCGGATCGCCTGACCCTCATCCACCTCTCGGGAGTCGACGACCCGAGAGTCCGCATGCCGGCAGAACGGGCACCTCATCCGCCGATCACCTTCCCCTCCGCGCCGGCCGGTCCCGAGTGGACGCCCGCTCCGTCGCCACGCAACGACGGGAAAGATCGACATGGGGATCGATCTGTGGACATCCGGTGGGTGAACACCGGCCAGCTGTGGACAACTGGTACCGAGTCTACCCCAAGCTATGGACCAACTACAGCCATGTAACTACTACATATAGCGGTGGAGACTAGATCGCAGGTGAGACGCACGCAAGCGCAACGACCGGGTCGATCGAACACGAAAGAGGACGTCACCCACGGCGGGTGAGAGCGGCCCTCAGGATCACCTCCCGCCTTCCGCGACTCCGGCCGCGACCGGGACCGTGAGCGGCAGTCCAGGCACGAGAACGGCGTCTTCCAGGGAATTGAGCTCCTTGATCTTGTCGACGACCGCGCCGGTGTCGCTGCCTGGCGCGAATCGCGCCGCGAGATCCGCGAGCGTCTCCCCCGCGGAAACGGACACCGTCGTGGTCTGTTCGGGCACCGCGGCACCCGGGACGCCGGCCAGGAACAGACCCAATCCGGTGATGACCCCGGCGACGAGCAGGGCCATCCCGACGAGCGACGGCCACCGGAGCGGGAGCCGCCGGGGCGCCGGGCACGCCGGGGAGGAGGTCGCCACGCCGGGACGACGACCGGCCACGACCCGCGCCCTGGTCGGCGGGCGCAAGGGCTCGGCACGCCTGCCCCGCACCACCCGCACGGGCCGGGTGACCCCTGCCGGAACGGGCCCGGGGGAACTGGGCCGCACCAGTCCTCGATCGGCCAGAATCGACATCGGAACCTCCTCGCAACTCCTGCTGCACTCGGCGCCGGACCGGAACCCGGCGATCAAGATCGAACACTCGTTCTATCGAACGTCCGTGCGAATGTGTACCACCTCCCACCGACAAAAATCGAGCGACACGGCGTGTCCATCGAACAGATGTTTGAAATCGTCGCCCCGGCGGGCTAACGTCGTTGACCAGGGCGTCTGCTGCGCGGACGCCGCCGGTGCCGTGGGCGGGAAGATCGTCCGCCACCGGCGAAGACACGCGAAGTCGGTCCGGGGGAACCGGACGCACTGGGAGGCGACGCAGAGATGAAGGAGCGAGACGGTGGCTAAGGAGAGCAAGGCGGGGAACGCGCCTAGGGGCTCGGGCAAGGTGCGCGCCTTGCCCGAGGTCTACGAGGTGGACGAGACCCTGACCGTGCGTCAGCAGCAGGTTCTCGACGTGATCAAGCTGTGGGTGAGCCGCTTCGGCTACCCGCCGAGTGTGCGGGAGATCGGCGAGGCGGTCGGGCTGACCTCCACCTCGTCGGTGTCGCACCAGTTGCAGGCCCTGCAGCGCAAGGGTTATCTGCGACGCGACCCGAACCGCCCGCGTGCGGTCGGAGTGCTCGCCACGACGGACGACAACCCGATGGGCATCGACGTCGAGCAGCCGCAGTCGGCCGCGAAGGCCGCGTACGTCCCGCTCGTCGGCCGGATCGCCGCCGGTGGGCCGGTGCTGGCGGAGCAGGCGATCGAAGACGTCTTCCCGCTGCCGCGGGAGATCGTCGGTGAAGGTGAGCTCTTCCTGCTCAGCGTCACCGGTGACTCGATGGTCGACGCCGCCATCACCGACGGCGACTGGGTCGTCGTGCGCCAGCAGCCGACGGCCGACCCCGGCGAGATCGTGGCGGCGATGATCGACGGCGAGGCGACGGTCAAGACCTTCAAGCGCAAGGACGGCCACATCTGGCTGATGCCGCACAACGAGGCGTACGAACCCATCCCGGGTGACGACGCCACGATCCTCGGCAAGGTCGTCGCCGTTCTCCGCAGGCTGTAGCCCGGAGCCGCCTCGGTCCAAGCCGGAGCGCGCCGGGATCCCGGGTCGTCCAAGACCCGGGTCAGACTCGGCAAGCTTCGGTCAGGCGCGCCGTTTGCGGAGCTTGCCGACCAGCAGCAGGCCGCCGATCACGACGATCGCGGCGATACCGACCTGCACGTACGGGAAATCGGAGCCCTGGCTCGTGCCACCGGCCGCGGACGTCCCGCCCGACGTGCCGCCCTCGGATTTCGCCGCTTCCACGGCGAGTGCCGCCGCGCCCTTCACCGCGCGGATCTGCTCTCCGACGCCCTCCCCGCCGGACAGCAGGGTCCCGTCCGGGTCGAAGGCGATCGCCTCGCCCTGCTTCTCGTTCGGCAAGGGCACCCGCACGGGTTCGCGCTGCAACGCGCTCTTCAGGTCCCCGTCGGTGACGGCGTAGAGGTAGGCGTCGGTGTAGGTCCGCAGCGCGACCACCGAGCCGTCGGCCATCGACGCCGCCCCGGTGACCGTCACCGACCCGATCGACCCGACCGGTCCTCCCGGCGTCGAGGTCTCCTTGATCTGCAAGGAACCCACTTTTTCCAGCGGAGTCGGGCCGGGGCTGGCGAGCGGGCCGGTCGGCCGGTACACCTTCGCGTCGCCGAAGACGTCCTTGGTGATCAGGTGCGGCGTGCCCGAACGATCCATGATCAGCGCCTCGACGTCGTGTTGCCCGTCGGGATAGGTGAGCCGGTGGATCTTCGCCTCGCCCTGCGGCGTCAGCGAGATCAGCGCGACGGTGTCCCGCCGCTTGCGGTTGTCGCCGGTGTCGGAAAGCCAGAAGGTGCCGTCGGCCGTGCGGGCCAGATCTTCGGGGTCGTAAGGATCCGTCGAGGACGAGATGACCTTCTGGACCTTGCAGTCGCGGCCGAGGACGAAGACCTGTGTCTTGGTGCCGCCGTCGTTGAGCGCGTAAAGGTGCTCGCCGTCGGAGACGAGGCCGGAAAGTTCGCTGAGCCGGGAGTCACCGTTCTTGCACACCGGCTGCGGCGCCGGGACTTCCTGTGCCGCGGCGGGAGTCGTCCCGCCGATGAACGCCACCAGCACGACCGCCGCCGCGATAAGCCCCCGCACATCCACCTCCGTACCCGTGGAACCCCTGAAGTCCCACACTACGGAGACGTCCGGGGCGGCGCGCAGTTCGGTGCGAACGCCGAGATGGCGCGGAATGTCGCGTAGGCCACTTTCAGCGGCGAACTCGCGTGCTTGATCACGTGAATGCGGTGTCACGAGCGTCGAACTCCGCCAGCCAGGCCCGGAAATCGACCGGACCGTACAGGTACTCGACGGGTGAGGTCATCAGGTCTGCGCCGAACACCCAGTCGAGCGTTTGCCAGACCAGGTCGTCGTCGACGCGGTGGACGTCTTCGACGAACCAAGGTCGCGCCCGATCGGAGGCTTCCGCACGCGTCAGCGCACCAGAGGCGAGGGCGTCCAGCACTTTTCGCACGTCGGCGCGTGTCGGAACGGGTACGAACTCCCCCATCGACAACCTCCAGCGTCGTCCGAAGAACCGTGAAGGCCCCCTTTCCTGCGTCCAGCGCAAGGAAGGGGGCCTTCACGGACTTGCTTACAGAGCCGAGCCGTTCGTCTGGAAGTCGCTCAGCGCCGCGGCCAGCTCGGGCCTGCCGCGGACGAGCAGTCGCGTACCGGTCTCGACGTGCTCCTCTTCCAGCACCTCGCCGTCGGCGTGGGCGCGGGAGACGAGTTCGCCTCGCGAGTACGGGATCAGCGCCTCGACCACGACCTCCGGCCTCGGCAGCCGCTCAGCGATCACCTCGGCGAGCTCCGTGATCCCGGTGCCGGTCCGCGCCGACACCTGCACCGAACCGGCCAGCTGGTGCCGCAGCCGGGCCAGCGACACCTCGTCGGCGGCGTCGGCCTTGTTGATCACCAGCAGCTCCGGCGGGAGCGGCTCGGAACGGCGCTTCGTGATCTCGGCGAGCACTTCGCGCACCGCGTTGACCTGCTCTTCCGGCGTCGGGTCGGAACCATCGACGACGTGGACGAGCAGATCGGCGCTCGCCGCCTCCTCCAGCGTCGAACGGAACGCGTCCACCAGCTGGTGCGGCAGGTGCCGCACGAAACCGACGGTGTCGGTCAGCGTGTAGGTGCGGCCGTCGGGCGTCTGCGCCCGCCGGGTCGTCGGATCCAGCGTGGCGAACAGCAGGTCCTCGACCAGCACCCCGGCGCCGGTCAGCGCGTTGAGCAGGCTCGACTTGCCGGCGTTGGTGTAGCCGACGATCGCGACGCTCGGCACCTCGTTGGCCACCCGGCGACCGCGTTTGGTCTCGCGGATGGTGTCCATCGCGGCGATCTCGCGGCGCAGCTTCGACACGCGCTTGTTGATCCGCCGACGGTCGGTTTCGAGCTTCGTCTCACCGGGACCGCGCAGACCCACACCACCGTTGGCGCCGCCCGCGCGGCCACCGGCCTGCCGGGACAGCGCCGCACCCCACCCGCGGAGCCGCGGGATCAGGTACTGCAGCTGGGCCAGCTCGACCTGCGCCTTGCCCTCCTTGGAGCGGGCGTGCTGCGCGAAGATGTCGAGGATCAGGGCGGTGCGGTCGATGACCTTCACCTTGACCTTCTCCTCCAGCTGGCGCAGCTGGCCGGGCGAGAGTTCACCGTCGCAGATGACCGTGTCGGCGCCGGTGGCCGCCACGATCCCCCGCAGTTCCTTGACCTTGCCCGAGCCGATGTAGGTGGCGGGATCCGGGCGGATCCGCCGCTGCACCAGACCTTCCAGCACCTCGGAGCCCGCCGTTTCGGCGAGCCGGGCGAGTTCGGCGAGCGAGGCCTCGGACTGGAGGGCGGTGCCCTCGGTCCACACACCGACCAGAACGACGCGCTCCAGGCGCAGCTGCCGGTATTCGACCTCGGTGACATCCGCGAGTTCGGTGGACAGGCCCGCTACCCGGCGGAGCGAGGCGCGGTCCTCGAGCTCCAGTTCGCCGGTCGAAGGGTCCATGTCGTTCAGATCGTTGTGTGTCAGTTCCGTCATCGTGCCTCCATGGTCCCACGTTTCGGCGGCGGGACCGAATTCATTACCTGCTGGGATACTTCGACAGGTAGATGGCCGTGCGTTTCGCGCCCGGATCGACCGGCCTGCTCATGAAGTCGTCGACCAGCTCCATCAACCGGGTTTCGAACTCGGTGATCTGGTCGTCCGGTACCTGGACGACCAAGCGCGTCTGCTGGACCTCGTCGAATCCCACGTCGGCGATTTCGGCCAGATAAGCCTCGAAAATCGCCTGATCGATCCCCCTGTCGTGGGAATCAAGATGCCACGACAACCCGGTCGAGCGATACGGAATTTCTTTCGCACCGCGTGTGCCGCGTCGCGACGGGAGTGCTTCGAGGAACCCCGTGTCGACGAGTCTGCGCACATGGTGCAGCGTCGTCGCCGGGTCGCGATCGAGTCGTTCGGCGAGTTCCTTGTTGGTCAGCGCCTCGGAGTAGGTCAACCGGATGATGCGCAGCCTTATTCCGGAGGCCATGGCGGCGATCTCGGCCTCGGTGGCGGCGCGTCGTGGAGTGGGCACCGCGACAGCCTAGAAGCCAAAAGTGATTGACAGTTTCCAATCACTCACGCCAAGGTGGGCGTCGTGCGCAGAGACTCCCTCTTCTTCCACGCGGACTTCCGGCGGCTCTGGGCAGGCGACACCGCGAGCCAGCTGGGCGCGTTCGCCGGCCACGCCGTAATTCCCCTGCTCGCGGCCACCGTGCTGGCCGCGACGCCGTTCCAGATGGGGCTGCTGACCGCGGCCGAAACCATCGCTTTCCTGATCATCGGGCTGCCCGCCGGGGTATGGGTGGACCGGATGCGGCGGCGGGTGCTGATGCTGCGGGCCGACTTCGTCCGCGCCGCGCTGCTGTTCACCATTCCCCTGGCGTGGTGGGCGGGGGTGCTGTCGCTGACGCAACTGATCGTGGTCGCCACGCTCGTCGGAGTCGCGACGGTGTTCTTCGACGTCGCCTACCAGTCGTACCTGCCGTCGCTGGTCGGCCGCGAGCATCTCCTCGAAGGCAACGCGAAACTCCAGGCCAGCCAGTCGGTCGCGTTCCTGAGCGGACCGGGCATCGGCGGCGGGCTGGTGCAGCTCGCGGGGGCGGCCAACGCCGTGCTGATGACCGGGCTCGGCTTCCTGACCTCCGCGTTGTGCCTGCTGCGGATCCGCACCGTCGAAGAGGTGCCCGAGCGGCACGAGGAGACGCGGCTGCTCCCCCAGATCACCGAGGGACTGCGGTTCGTGTTCACCGACCCCGCGCTCCGCTCGATCGTCGCCTGCACCGCGACCGCCAACCTGTTCAACGGCGCCTTCACCGCGGTGGAGATCCTGTTCCTGAACCGGGAACTGGGCCTGTCACCGGGGGTCGTCGGCCTCGTCCTGGCGACCGGCGGCATCGGCGGGATCGTCGGGGCGTTCTTCGCCAGGACCATCACCCGGCGGATCGGGCAGGCGCGGTCGATCTGGTTCGTCCCGCTGCTGACCTGGCCGTTCCAGCTGCTGCTCCCGCTCGCCGCGCCGGGCTGGCGGATCGCGCTGTTCCCCGCGGCACTGGCGATCGCGGGGTTCGGGATCATCGTCTACAACGTCGCGCAGGTCTCCTACCGGCAGGCCGTCTGCCCGGACCGGCTGCTCGGCCGGATGAACGCCAGCGTGCGCTTCGTGGTGTGGGGGATGCTGCCGCTGGGCGGGCTGATCGGCGGCGTGCTGGGCGAGGCGATCGGCATCCGGGGAACACTGTGGTTCGTCGCGGTCGGCGAGGCCGCCGCGGTGCTGTGGGTGGTCTTCTCCCCGCTCCGGAAGCTGCGCGACCTGCCCAAGGAACCGGTCGCCGTCGGCTAGGAGCCGAGCCCGGCCCACCAGGCTTCGTCGAGTTCGCCGCGGGCGACGATCTCCGCCGGACCGGTCAGGGTGGACGCGCCGCGGCTCACCCCGACCACCACCCGGCCGCCGGGGATGTCGACGGTCGCTTCGCCGGTGTCGGTGCCCGCGAGGTGCAGGGCGGCCGCGACCGCGGCGACCGTGCCGGTGCCGCAGGACCGTGTCTCGCCGACGCCGCGTTCGTGGACGCGCATCTTCAGCGCGTCCTCCCCCAGGAGGTTGATGAACTCGAGGTTCACGCCCTCCGGGAACACGTCGGAGTCGAAGTCGGGCTGGTCACGCAGGTCGAGCTCGTCGACGTCGTCCTCGACGACCGACACCAGGTGCGGGTTCCCGACGTTCACCGCGACACCGGAGAACGGCTTCCCGGCGACGACGGTTACCGAGGTGCCGGTGATCGTCGCGGGTCCCATCTGCACGGTCACCGAACCGTCCGCGTGCATTTCGACCGGCCGGTCGCCCGCGCGCGTGCCGATGACGAAGGCGCGCTCGGCCACGAGACCGGTGTCGACCAGGTAGCGGACGAAGACCCGGACGCCGTTGCCGCACATCTCCGCGATGGACCCGTCGGCGTTGCGGTAGTCCATGAACCATTCGCCCGCCGAACCCCCGGCGTCCGAGCCCAGCGCCGCCGACCGCACGACGCGCAGCACGCCGTCGGCGCCGAGACCGCGCTGGCGGTCGCACAGGGCCGCCACCCGCGCCTCGGTCAGGTCGAGGCGGCCGTCAGGGTCGGGAAGCAGCACGAAATCGTTCTGTGTGCCGTGTCCCTTAAGGAAATCGATGCCGCCCATGCCCTCCAGATTACTGGGCCGTCACCGCGAGGACGCGCTCGGCCAGCCGGTCCGAACCGCCGTCGAACCACTCGATCCGCTTGTCCCGCCGGAACCAGGACCGTTGCCTGCGCACGAACCTCCGGGTGGCCTGCGCGGTCGCCTCGGCGGCGGCGCGCAAGTCGCCGTCGCCGTCGATCGCGGCGATCACCTGCTGGTAGCCCAGCGCCCTCGACGCGGTGAGCCCGTCGCGGAGTCCCTGCCCCAGCAACGTCTCGACTTCGCCTGCCAGTCCGGCCTCGAACATGATCTCGACGCGACGATCGACGCGGGCGTCGAGTTCGGCGGGTTCGCGGTCGATGCCGATCAGGACCGTGCCGTACCGCGCGGGACCCGGTTTCGGCAGGTTCGCCGAGAACGGTTCGCCGGTGATCTCGATGACCTCCAGCGCGCGCACGATCCGGCGGGTGTTGGTCGGCAGGATGGCCGTGGCGGCGATCGGGTCCTGTTCGGTGAGCCGCGCGTGCATCGCGGCGACGCCGAGTTCGTCGGCTTCGGCGGTCAGCCGGGCTCGCACGGCGGGATCGGTGCCCGGGAACTTGAGGTCGTCGAGCACCGCTTGGACGTAGAGACCCGACCCGCCGGTGAGGATCGGCACGCGACCGGCGTCCAGGAGCTCTTCGACGCGCGCGCGTGCGTCGCGCTGGTACGCGGCGACGGACGCCGTCTCGGTGACGTCGAGGACGTCCAGCAGGTGATGCGGCACGCCCCGCCGCTCCTCGACGGTCGCCTTGGCCGTCCCGATGTCCATCCCGCGGTACAGCTGGAGCGCGTCGGCGTTGACCACCTCACCCCCAAGGGTGAGGGCGAGCTCGACGGCCAGCGCGGTCTTCCCGGTCGCCGTGGGCCCGACGACCGCGACCGGCCGGATCACGCCCGCTCCCAGACGGCGACGTGGTAGCCGACGCCGAACGGCGCGGCCGAGTAGAGGACGTCGGCGGTCCAGGCCCCGTCCGCCGCGAGCCCGGCGAGGACCTGCCAGGGCGCGCGGCCGCCCGCCCCGAGTTCGGCGGCGAGCGCCGGGTCGAGTGCGGCCAACGCGCCGGTGTCGGCCTCGGCCAGCGCGTCGCGGACCCCGGCGTCGAAACCTTCCGCGCGCGCGTCCTCACCACCGGGGGAACGCGGGCCGTGCCTGCTCGAACCGTCACCGAGGACGAGCACCGCGGTGTGCTCCCCCAGTTCACGGGCGAACAGTTCGCACTGGTCGGGAGTGGTCCCCGGGTCGACGAGACGGACCCGGGCGGAGGAGGCGCCCGCCTGTTCGCGCAGCCAGCCGGCCACGAGCGCGGGCAGCGGCAGCTCCGTCACGGGCGCCGTCACCCGGCTGAGTGAGATGCCGAGGTCGACGCCGTAGCCCCGGAAAGTTCCGCTCGCGTGTTCCGGCACCCCGGGGGCGCCCGGAGCGGCGCCGACGACCACCCAGTCCGGGGAAGCGCTGGTCAGGCGCCGCGCGGCGGCGAGACAGGCTTCGCGCAGCTCGGCGCACACGTCCGCCGCTCCGGCGGCCAGTTCGGGGATGAGCAGCGGGGGTTGCGGGAGCACGGCGACACGGCGGATCACGGCCGCCGACGTTACCTTCCCCGCCGTCTACGTCCTGCAACCGACCGACACGGAGCGTCCACCGGAAGTAGGATCACGGCGCTCCGGTGATTCATCTGGTTCCACGGTGGACGCTGAGCTGCTTGAATGCCGCAAGGGGTTGATGCCCCCGAAGCAAGACGGCAACGCATTACCCGGCCCCGCCGCTAGGCGGGGCGCCCGCGCCAGCGGGCGTACAGGCGATAAGGAGCCTGCGATGGCCCAGGAGAACACGTCCACCGGTACCCCGGCACCGCACCCCGTGCCGCACGCGCTCGGTGGCGGGCACGCCGCACCCCCCGTGCCGCCCGCCGAGCCCAGCCCGTCCGCTTGGGGCAGGGTCGACGAAGAAGGAACGGTCTACGTCACCACCGCCGACGGTGAACGCGCGGTCGGTGTCTGGCAGGCGGGGAGCCCGGACGAGGGTCTGCTCCACTACGCGCGGCGTTTCGACGACCTGCGCACCGAGGTCGAGCTGCTGGAGACGCGGCTGGAGTCCGGCGCCGGCGACCCGAAGCACGCGCTGGCGACGGCCACGCAACTGCGTGACGGCCTCGCCGAAGCCGCCGTCGTCGGCGACATCGCCGCGCTGAGCGGCCGCATCGAGCAGGTCATCGCCCACGCCGAGAAGGCGCTGGCCTCGGCCAAGCAGGAGCGTGAAGAGGCCCGCGCGGCCGCCGTCGTCCGCAAGCAGGCGCTGGCCGACGAGGCCGAGAAGCTGGCCGCCGAGTCGACCCAGTGGAAGGCCGCCGGCGACCGGCTGCGCGCCATCCTGGACGAGTGGAAGACCGTCAAGGGCGTCGACCGCAAGACCGACGACGAGCTGTGGAAGCGGTTCTCGAAGGCGCGTGAGGCGTTCAACCGGCGTCGCGGCTCGCATTTCGCCGAGCTCGACAAGCAGCGCGCGGGCGCCAAGCACCGCAAGGAAGAGCTGATCGCCGAGGCCGAGTCGCTCTCGGAGTCGTCGGACTGGGGTGACACGGCGGGTCGCTACAAGGACCTGATGACCGAGTGGAAGGCCGCCGGTCGCGCGCCCAAGGACAGCGACGAGGCGCTCTGGCAGCGTTTCCGCGCCGCACAGGACAAGTTCTTCGCGCGCCGGTCCGCGGTGTTCTCCGAGCGGGACGCCGAGTTCACGGCCAACGCGCAGCAGAAGGAAGAGCTGCTCGTCGAGGCCGAGAAGATCGATCCGGCCGCGAACCTCGACGGCGCGAAGCAGCACCTGCGCCGCATCCAGGAGCAGTGGGACGAGATCGGCAAGGTCCCGCGCGAGCGCATCCGCGAGCTGGACGGGCGCCTGAAGGCCGTGCAGGACGCGGTCAAGTCGGCCGAGGACAGCAAGTGGCGGCGGACCGACCCGGAGGCGCAGGCCAGGGCGGCGCAGTTCCGCGAGCGGGTCGAGCAGTTCGAGTCGCAGGCGGCGAAGGCCCGCGCGGCCGGTGACGAGCGGCGCGCGAAGAAGGCGGACGAGCAGGCCGCGCAGTGGCGTGAGTGGCTCGAGGCGGCGGAGGCGGCCATCGCGGACCGGTAGGCACCCAGGCTGCCCAAGTACATGAAGGCCCCCTTCCTTGCGCCTGGCGCAAGGAAGGGGGCCTTCATGTACAGCAAACGGGCAAGCGCCGGTATCGCGTGGGGCGAGGGGGCGTGAGTGGCGGTGTCGTGTGATCGGCGGGACGACTCGCGTGACGGGATGGACGACACGCGTGTCCGGAGGGACGACTCGCTGGCCTTGCGTGAGTCTCGAGCGCCTCGCCCGGGACGCTCACCGTCTCGAAAGTGGCTTTCGCGACGTCCGGCAGCCCACGCATCACACCACCTTCAGCCTCACGCGCGTCACTCCATTGTGGAGCGACGCCTAGCACCTTCGTGCGCATTCGGGCGCTCTCCGCGCCCCGCCGTGCTCCACTTCGAGCATGAACCACACGCCGATTTCACGGATCACCAGGACGTTCGCCGTCCTGGTGGCAGGGAACGTCCTGGCCGGGATCGTCCCGGCGGCGGCCGTCGCGGTACCCGCGTCGCCGACCTCGTCCGAGCGGACGAGCGTCCACAAGAAGAAAAGGTCAAGATCGAGGCGAAGGCCGACAAGAGCAAGGTCAAGGGCCGCCTCGACGTCGTCGCCGACTCAGCGGCCGGAGAAGGCCGGGACGCGACCGGAGCACTGGAGCTCATCGTCGTCCAGAAACTCGTCGCGGGCGTCTGGGTCGACCTGAGCAACGGCTCCTGCAAGCCCAACGGCAGCTTCGTGCTCAGCCTCAGCTTCAGCGTCAAGGCTTCGCTCACGCTCAGGGTGTACCACCCGGAAACCACGCTTTACGCCAGCGCGACGTCGAGCGTCTTCGGCGTCGTGGTCGTTTAGCCGCGCGAGAACGCGGCCCGCATCCAGTAGATGGCCAGCGCGACGGTGGCGATCCAGGCGACGATCAGGCCGAAGCCCGGACCGCCACCGGCCGCGCCGGTCGCGTGCGAGGACTGCTGGGACCAGATCGCGAGCATGCCGTCGACGGAGGCGAACCAGCCGCCCGCGGCGCAGACCCAGGCCAGCCACCAGCGCCGGGTCACCAGCGCGACGGCGCCGACGAAGACCCCGATGCCGGTGGAGGTCGCGGCGAACAGCTGCGGGATCCCGCCGCCCCTGCCGAGCAGCACCTCCCAGCCGGCGTGTTCGCCGACCCACGGCAGCAGCTGCGCGATCAGCAGCACGAACACCAGCACGGCGATGGAGAACCCGCGCCTGCCCAGCTCGACCGTCTTGGCCGCGCGCTGGCCGACCTCGTCGATCTCGGCGGCGAGTTCGTCGATTTCGGGATGGTTCTTCGGTTCGGTCACAGTGCACACCCGCTCACCGGTTCCGGCGTGACGGCCGGGGCGCCGAAGCCCGGCAGGCCCAGTGTCACGCCGTTGGTCTTCGGCCGGAGCCCGGCCTCGGAGTTGTCGCCCGCCTTGGTGCGCCGGTGCGACAGCAGGTCGCCGTCGGCGACGAGGTGGTGCGGAGCGCCGTAGGTCACCACGGTCTCGACGATGTCGCCCGGCCGCACCGACCGGTCCACCAGGGACCCGGTCGGCGTGAAGTGGACGAGCCTGCCGTCGCGGGCCCGGCCGCTCATCCGCTGGGTCTCGGTGTCCTTGCGGCCCTCGCCGGAGGCGACCAGCAGCTCGACGCGCCGTCCGACGATCTTCTTGTTCTCGTCCCAGGAGATGTCGTTCTGCAGCTTGACGAGCCGTTCGTAGCGCTCCTGCACGACCTCCTTCGGCAGCTGCCCGGCCATCTCGGCGGCGGGCGTGCCGGGCCGGATCGAGTACTGGAAGGTGAACGCGCTGGAGAACCGCGCCTGCGCGACGACGTCGAGCGTCGCCTGGAAGTCTTCCTCGGTCTCGCCGGGGAAGCCGACGATGATGTCGGTGGTGATCGCGGCGTCGGGCATCGCCTCGCGCACGCGGTCGAGGATCTTGAGGTAGCGCGCCGACCGGTAGGACCGCTTCATCTCGCGCAGCACCCGGTCCGAGCCGGACTGCAGCGGCATGTGCAGCTGGTGGCACACGTTCGGGGTCTCGGCCATCGCGTCGATGACGTCGTCGGTGAACGCCGCCGGATGCGGCGAGGTGAAGCGGACGCGCTCCAGCCCCTCCACCGAACCGCAGGCCCGCAGGAGCTTGCCGAACGCGAGCCGGTCGCCGAATTCGACGCCGTAGGAGTTCACGTTCTGGCCGAGCAGGGTCACTTCCAGCACGCCTTCGGCGACGAGCGCCTCGACCTCGGCCAGGATCTCGCCGGGACGGCGGTCGCGTTCCTTGCCCCGCAGCGCCGGGACGATGCAGAACGTGCAGGTGTTGTTGCAGCCGACCGAAATCGACACCCAGCCCGCGTACGCGGAGTCGCGCTTCGCCGGGAGCGTCGAGGGGAAGGTCTCGAGCGATTCGAGGATCTCGACCTCGGCCTCGGCGTTGTGCCGCGCGCGCTCCAGCAGCGTCGGCAGCGCGCCGATGTTGTGCGTGCCGAACACGACGTCGACCCAGGGGGCGCGCTTGACGATCTCGCCGCGGTCCTTCTGCGCGAGGCAGCCGCCGACGGCGATCTGCATGTCCGGCTTCGCGGTCTTCTGCGGGCGCAGATGGCCGAGGGTGCCGTACAGCTTGTTGTCCGCGTTCTCCCGCACGGCGCAGGTGTTGAACACGATCAGGTCGGGTGCGGCCTCGCCGTCACCCGGGACGTAGCCGGCGTCTTCGAGCTGCCCTGCAAGACGTTCGGAGTCATGCACGTTCATCTGGCAGCCGAAGGTGCGGATCTGGTAAGTGCGCGCGCTCATCTCGCCTTCGAGGGTACGCGGGCGGGGTTCCATGGCACGATCGACCCTCATGAGGAGACCAGGCGTACTGGCGGCGGTGATCGCCGTGGTCTGCGCCCTGGTCACCGGGTGCGGACCGGATCTGTCCGGGACGAGGGTGCGGATCGCGGCCGGGCTCAACGGCGGCGTCTACGACAAGCTGGCCGAGGCGCTGGCCGACGCGTGGGCCGCGCAGCTGGGCACAGAGCGGCCGGAGATCCAGGAGACGCAGGGCTCCCCGGACAACATCGACCGGGTGCGCGCGGGGAAGGCCGAAGTCGCGTTCGTGGCCGCCGACGTCGCCGCCGCGAGGTCCGCCGGGCTGGCGGCGCTGGCCCGCGTGCACGACGACTACCTGCACGTCATCGTGCGGGCCGACTCGCCGATCAAGTCGTTCGCCCAGCTGCGGGGGCGCAAGGTCGCGATCGGCTCGCCGGACTCCGGCGTCGAGTTCCTGTCGAACCAGCTGCTCAAGGCGTCCGGGCTGACCGGCGGGATCGACCGGCGCAACCTGGGCCTTCCCGAGGCGCTGCCCGCGCTGGAGAACCGGCAGATCGACGCCGTGATCTGGTCGGGCGGGCTGCCGACGCCGTCGATCACCGAGAAGGTGCACACGGTCGGCCTGCGGCTGCTCGACATCACCGACCTCGCGGACGCCCTGCGGGCCACCAGCCCGGTGTACCGGACGGCGACCATCCCGGTGACCGCCTACAACCTGCCGTCGCCGGTGACCACACTCGTCCTGCCGAACTTCCTGGTGGTGCCGACGTCGATGCGCGACGACGTCGCCGAGGCGCTGGTGCGCGGGTTGTTCGACGCGCGGGACCAGCTGGTCAAAGCGGCCGGGGCGGCGCTGTCGATCGACGTCCACCCCGCCATCGAGACCTCTCCCCTGCCGCTGCACCCCGGCGCGCTGCGGTACTTCCGGTCACTCAAGGACTAGGCGCGACCGGCAGGGTCACGGTCACTTCGAGGCCGCCACCCTCGGGTGAGCCCAGTCGCAGCGAGCCGTCCGAGCGGACCATGATCTCGGTGACGATCGCCAGGCCGAGGCCGGATCCGGGCACGTTCTGATGCGCGGTGCTGCGCCAGAACCGGTCCGCCGCGCGGTCGAGTTCGTCGTCGCGGAGACCCGGCCCGTGGTCCCGGACGGCGATCTCCACGTTCCCTTCCACGACGCTGACGGCGACCCGCACCTCCGTGCCCGGCTCGGTGAACTTGAGCGCGTTGTCCAGCAGCGCGTCGAGCACCACTTCGAGCCCGCGCGCGGGTGTGAGCACCCGCAGCCCGCCGCCCAGTCCGGTCGCGACCAGCGAGATGTCGCGCGCCGCGCCGACCACGGTCCAGTCGGCGACCCGGGCGCCCACGGCCTCGTCGAGGCCGACCGGCACCAGTTCGCCGCCCGAGGCCTCGGCGCGGGCCAGGGAGAGGAGTTCGTCGAGGATCTGGTTGAGCCGCCTGGCGTCGACGACGGCGGCTTCGAGGTCCGCCGCGGCCAGGTCGTCGTCGACGTGCCCGTCGAGGTTTCCGAGCCGGATCTTCAACGCCGTCAACGGGTTCCGCAGCTGGTGGGAGGCGTCGGCGACGAACGCGCGCTGCGCCGAGAGGGCCTCGTCGACGCTGGCGGCCATCCGGTCGAAGGACCGTTCGAGCTGGCGCAGTTCCGGCGGACCGCCGGATTCCTCCACTCGCTTGACCTCGCGTCCGCTGACCACGGCGGCGACCAGCGCGCCGGTGGCGTCGTCGAGCCGCCGGACCGGCCGCAGGATCCAGCGCACCACCGGGACCGCGACCAGCAGCGCGAACCCGAAGGCCAGCACCGCGCCCGTCGCGATGAGCAGCCACCACCACAGCAGTTCGGTGCGGGCCTTGTCGGTCGAGGACACGGTGATCACCGCGCCCCGGACCTCGCCGTCGATCAGGATCGGCTCGGCCAGCACCAGCGGTTCGGTGTTCCACGGCATCAGCAGCGGCCCGGGCTCGGAACGCCGTCCCGCCAGCGCCTCCTGCAGATGCGAGGCGATGACGGGGTCCTTGAGGTCGATCCCGATCGCGTCGCCGGGTCCGCGGGCCACGGCCTCGCCGTCCTGGTCGGCGATCGCCACCGGCACCCCGTAGACCTCGGTGTAGCGGCGGAGCTCGTCCACGATCAGGTCCGGCCGGTTCTCCACCAGCGGGCGCTGGGCCAGCGACGCGAACCGGGAGGTGTCGGTGAGACGGTCGAGGAAGAGGTCGAGCTGCACACTGGCCGCCACGCTGAGCGCGAGCGGGATGCCGAGGCCGAACACGAGTGCCGCGACCAGCGTCAGCACGATCGCCTGGAGCCGGACGCGCACCGGCTCAGCCCTCTTCTGCCGGGCCGTAGGCGCCGCCGAGGCGGTAGCCGACGCCGCGGACGGTCTCGATCAGCGCGGGCCTGCCCAGTTTGGTCCGCAGGGTGGCGACGTGGACGTCGAGCGAGCGGCTCTCCGCCGGTCCGCGGTGCCCCCAGACCTCGTTCAGCACGTGGTCACGGGCGCAGACCGCGCCGCGGGCGGTGACCACCAGCGCGAGGACCTGGAACTCCTTGCGGGACAACGAAACCGGCCGGCCGTCGACCTGCACCTCGTGACGCCCGATGTCGACCGACACATCACCCGCCCGGATGACGCCCGGCGGTTCGGGCGCGGCCGGGCGCTCACCGCGGCGACGGCGCACGGCCTCGACGCGGGCGACGAGCTCGTCGACGTCGTAAGGCTTCACCAGATAGTCGTCGGCGCCGGACCGCAGGCCCTGGATCCGGTCGTCGACCTCGCCGCGCGCCGAAACGACGATCACCGCGACGTCGCTGACGGCGCGGATCCGGCGGCACAGCACGATCCCGTCGATGTCGGGCAGTCCCAGGTCGAGCAGGATCACGTCGACGTCGTGCACCAGATCGAGCACCCCGGCGCCGGAGGCCAGGCGTTTGATCGTCAGGCCGCGCCGGGCCAGCGCGGGCGTCAAGGCGCCCGCGACCCGGTCGTCGTCCTCCACCAGCAGTACCCGCACCCGTGTCTTCCCTTTCACGCCGTCCCCGCACCGCGACGACTTGAAGAACGACTCTATGGGGTGAGTCACCCCTCGCGCTGCCTGTCCCGGCCCGGTGAGCGATCCGTCGCAGGCGGTAATGGTCACGATGCGTCACAGATCTTGTGTGACCCCGGTTACGGGACACCCCCGCCTTGTCTAGGCTGATCAGCGCCGGACGGCGGCGGATCGGGCCGTCCGGTGGCTTGAGAACGATACGGACTTGAAACCCTAAGTATTGGTCAAGCCGCCTTTACAAGCGGTCCGACGGGAGTAGGTTTCCGCCATCGCGTGGTGCCTGACCCCGCAGTCCCCTGCAAACGAACGCTCCTGGAGGCCAGATGACCGCGGAGGTGGCGGCGCCGATGATCAAGGCGGCCGCCGTGAACAAGTACTTCGGCGACCTGCACGTGCTCAAGGAGATCAACCTCGAGGTGCCGCGTGGGCAGGTCGTGGTCGTGCTCGGGCCGTCCGGGTCTGGCAAGTCGACGCTGTGCCGGGCGATCAACCGGCTGGAACCCATCAACTCGGGCGAGATCGCGGTGGACGGCGTTCCCCTGCCCGCCGAGGGGAAGGCGCTGGCCGCGCTGCGCGCCGACGTCGGCATGGTGTTCCAGTCGTTCAACCTGTTCGCGCACAAGACGATCGTCGAGAACGTCATGCTGGCGCCGATGAAGGTCCGCAAGGTCAACTCGGCCGAAGCCCGCAAGACGGCGATGGACCTGCTGGAGCGCGTCGGCATCGCCAACCAGGCCGACAAGTACCCGGCGCAGCTTTCCGGCGGGCAGCAGCAGCGTGTGGCGATCGCCCGCGCGCTGGCCATGCGCCCCAAGGTGATGCTGTTCGACGAGCCGACCTCGGCGCTGGACCCGGAAATGGTCCAGGAGGTCCTCGACGTGATGACCACGCTCGCGAAGGACGGGATGACGATGCTCGTCGTCACCCACGAGATGGGCTTCGCGCGGCGCGCGGCGAACCGGGTGGTGTTCATGTCCGACGGCGAGATCGTCGAGGACTCCACCCCGGACGACTTCTTCACCAAGCCGAAGACGGACCGTGCCAAGGACTTCCTCGGCAAGATCCTGACCCACTGAGGACTTCCCCGCCGGCCGGTATGGCTGGACAAGATCCGGAAGGAAACTGAGAACAATGCGGTTGAACCGAGTTCTGCGTATGAGCGCGGCCGTCGTGGCGGCCGGTCTCGCCCTCACCGCCTGCGGTGGCGGCGGGTCCGACACCGGCAGTGGCTCCGGCGCCAAGAACGTGGTGGCGAAGGCCAAGAACGACAAGAAGCTGACCATCGGCATCAAGTTCGACCAGCCGGGCCTCGGCCAGAAGCAGTCGGACGGCAGCTACGCCGGGTTCGACGTCGACGTGGCGAAGTACATCGCCAAGGAGCTCGGCGTCGAAGAGTCGGGGATCACCTGGAAGGAAGCGCAGTCCGCGCAGCGTGAGGACCTGATCAAGAAGGGTGAGGTCGACTACATCGTCGCCACCTACTCGATCACCGACAAGCGCAAGAACGAGGTCTCCTTCGCGGGACCGTACTTCATCGCCCACCAGGATCTGCTGGTCCAGGCCGACAACACCGACATCACCGGCCCCGAGTCGCTGACCGGTAACAAGAAGCTCTGCTCGGTCAAGGGTTCGACCCCGGCGCAGAACGTCAAGGAAAAGTACGCCAAGGAAGTCCAGCTGCAGGAAGTCGGCAAGTACACCGACTGCGTCACCTCGCTGCTCAACAAGACCGTCGACGCGATGACCACCGACGACGTGATCCTCGCGGGCTACGCCTCGCAGCAGCCGGGCAAGCTGAAGCTGGTCGGCAAGGGCTTCACCGACGAGAAGTACGGCGTCGGCCTGAAGAAGGACGACACCGAGAGCATCACCGCGATCAACAACGCGATCAAGAAGATGCAGCAGGACGGCGCGTGGAAGGCCGCTCTGGAGAAGAACGTCGGTCCGTCGGGCTACAAGATCCCGGAGCCCCCGGCCATCTCCTGACACCCGGCTCGCTGAGCCGCTGAACTGAAGGAATCGAACGGTGCGCCGTGTACCGCGGCGCACCGTTCCCATACCGAGGCTGGGTTGAGCACCTTGTTCGATTTCCTCGACAATCCCAATTACGACTTGCTCGGCGCCTTCTGGATGACGATCAAGCTGACCTTCTTCTCCGCGATCGGCTCCCTGATCTGGGGCACGATCCTGGTGGGGATGCGGGTCAGCCCGGTTCCGATCATGCGGGCGTTCGGCACCGCCTACGTCAACATCTTCCGGAACACCCCGCTGACGGTGATCATCGTCTTCACGTCGCTGGGACTGTCCTCCACCCTGGGGATCAACCTGGCCTCGAAGGATTCGACGACGTCGTTGGAGGACAACTTCTTCCGGCTCGCGATCCTCGGCTTCATCGCCTACACGGCGACGTTCGTCTGTGAATCGCTGCGGTCGGGCATCAACACCGTGCCCGTCGGGCAGGCCGAAGCGGCCCGCGCGCTCGGCCTCGGTTTCTTCCAGGTGCTGACGCTGATCGTGCTGCCGCAGGCGTTCCGGTCGGTGATCGCGCCGCTGACCAACGTGATGATCGCGTTGCTGAAGAACACCACGGTCGCCTCGATCATCGGTGTCGCCGAAGCGTCGCTGCTGATGTCGGAGATGGTGGAGAACGAGTCCGACTCGCTGCTCCTGGTCTTCCTCCTGTTCGCCGCCGGGTTCGTCATCCTGGTCCTCCCCCTCGGCCTGCTGCTGGGCTGGGTCGCCAAGAAGGTCGAGGTCAAGCGATGAGCAGCACGCAGACCGTTCTGTACGACATTCCCGGCCCGAAGGCGCGGGCGCGAAACTGGCTCTACAGCGTGCTTTTCGTGCTCGTCCTGGCGCTGGTGATCTACTTCGTCTACACCGGCTTCGACGAGAAGGGCCAGTGGGCGGGCGCCCTCTGGAAGCCGTTCATCGATGGTTCGACGTGGACGCAGTTCCTGCTTCCGGGCCTGCTCAACACCTTGAAGGCGGCCGGGCTTTCGATCCTGATCGCGCTGCCGATCGGGGCGCTGCTGGGCATCGGCCGGCTGTCGGAGCACAAGTGGATCCGGCTGCCGGTCAGCTGGATCGTGGAGTTCTTCCGCGCCATCCCGGTGCTGCTGCTGATGGTCTTCGCCGCGGCGTTCTACGCGTACTACACCGGCATCGACTCCGAGATCCGTCCGCTCTTCGCGGCGGTCACCGGTCTGGTGCTCTACAACGGCTCGGTCATGGCCGAGGTGTTCCGGGCGGGCATCCTCGCGCTGCCCAAGGGGCAGGCCGAGGCCTCGTCCGCGCTGGGTCTCCGCAAGACCCAGACGATGATCAACATCCTGCTGCCGCAAGCGGTCACGCTGATGCTGCCGGCGTTGGTCAGCCAGCTGGTCGTCATCCTGAAGGACACCGCGCTGGCCGGTCAGCTGACCATCGGCTTCGACGAGCTGATCCGCGGCTCCGGTCCGCTCACCGGTCTCTACGGCAACACGATCCCGACGCTGATCGTCGTCGCGATCATCTTCATCGTGCTGAACCTGCTCCTGACCCAGTTCGCGAGGTGGCTGGAGAACAAGCTGGCCCGGCGGAAGAAGGCACCCAAGGGCGCCAAGCCGATGCACGACGCACCCGCGTCCGTCGTCGACGCCACCGACTTCAACACTGGTCGGGCGGTCTAGGCTCCGCAGAAGTCCGTGAAGGCCCCCTTCCTCGCGTCAGGCGCGAGGAAGGGGGCCTTCCTGTGTCTCGGGGATACGGCCTCTTGGTCCTGTCGGGGCGGCGGTCCGGTCGACTAGCGTCGGCCGTATGGCGGACCAGGCCGCGGCGTTGCGCGAAGCGCTGCCGGACCTGGCGGGCAGGTCGGTCCTGGTCGTCGGGTGCGGCGATGGCCGCTTTCCCCGCCTGTTCCGCGGCGACGGCGCTCGCCGGGTGGTCGGGGTCGACGCGGACAAGGCGCTGATCGCGGTCGCGCAGCGCGAAGAGGAACGCGATCCCGCCGGGATCTCCTACGAGGTCCACCAGCTCGCCCGGCTGCCGGTGATGGGCGCCTTCGACGTCGTCGTGGCTTTCCTCGACGCTGCGAGCCATCTCGGCCGGATCGCCGCGAGCCTGGTGGCGGGCGGGCGGCTCGTGGTCGTCGCCACGAACGGACTCGACCTGGAAGAAGCCTTGCGGGACAACGGTTTCCAGAACGTCGTGCGGCATCGCCACGAAAGCGGCGACGTGCACGGCGCCCGCAAGGCGTCCTGAGTCGCGCACCCTGGTGTCGAGCCAGGCTGGCCGGGGCTATGAATCCCGGCCGGTCGCCGGACCGTGCGCGTCTGGCGGTGTGAACCGCACGGAGCCCACACCGCCGCACCGGTACGACGGAACAGGTTTCCCCGCCGTGCCGGGGGTTTGGCCTGGAACACGCCCCCGGCGCACACTGCGCGCCGAAAGCCTTCGTTCCAGAAGTACCCCTGCCAGGAATCGAACCTGGACCCCGGCGTTCGTAGCGCCGTACTCTTTCCGTTGAGCTACAAGGGTTTGCCCCACACAAGAAAAAGCCGCCCGTTCGGTTTCCCGGAGGGCGGCTCCGCACAAGCGACGTCGAATCACGACGACGGCGGGGAGCCGCTCTTTTCCACCATGCCGAAGCGAGCCGGACAGGCGCCGGCGAACTCGCGTCGCCACGTCATGTTCGCCATTCGGCCTCCTCGGTCGGTGTCTGCGACCATCTTCCGCGACCACCCGATCGTGGTCAATTTCTTTTACTCCCGAACGAACTCGCTGGTCAGAGTCCTGTTGCAGGTCGTTAACCAGACTGCTACGTTTTCGGTGATCGATTGTCGAAGCGCAGGGGGCGCTGACTGAGAGTCGAGATTCCCCTGGGGAGGGAAGTATTCATGAAAGCCATTCACAAGGCGGCGGGAATCGTCGCCACCGCGGGATTGTCGGCGGCTTTGCTCCTGACACCACCGGCTTACGCGGACACGGACACACCGTTCGGCAAAGGCAATTGCACGGCCCGGCTGCAAGGATTCACGACGTCCGATCAGTCCGGTTCCTGGGAACAGCTCAACGTTTCTTCCGGGTGCAACGCGAACGAACCTCTCGTTCTGCAGATCCAGACCGAACTGCTCTTCTACGGCATCGCCAGCAACGGCAGCCGGACCGAGTTCGTCGGCCCGACCACGGGCAACCACCTGGTCAAGGGACCGCCGAACGCGCGGCAGATGCTCGCCCAGGCCAGCGCGCCGCCCACCGGTTTCGACCAGTACTGCGCTTCGGCGACCGTGTACTACAGCGGCGTGGCCGGTGACCCGTCCGGCGGCGGCACGCTGACCCAGGACTCCGGCGTCGTCTGCTGGAGCTGAGGAAGGGGTTTGCCGTGAACAAGAAGACCTGGCTGCTCGCCGGTGTGGCGAGCCTGGCCTTGACCTCGATCCCCGCCGTCGCGCAAGCCGGTTACCCGGCCTGTTGGGGTCAGCTGAACATCGCGGGACGAGACCTAGGCAGCGCGATCGAATGGGGTGGGCTGTACACCTGCCAGCCCGTCATCGGCGGCGACTACGACGCGGACTGGACCGTGTCCGCGGACGGCGCCGTGATCCGGTCCGGCAAGTTCCAGCCCGCCATCAACGACACGCAGACGGCCTTCCCGGTCGTCTACGTGGATCTGCCGAACCCGGCGCCGCTCGTCTCGAAGCACGTCAAGGTGTCGGTGACGTTCAACGCGAAACCGCCGTCGAACGCGTCGCTCTCGACCGAACGAGACGTCACCTACGACCCGAACGGCTGACAGCCTCGTGAGCGGATAGGGACGAGTTCTCTTGAGAGGTGAGGCGAAAGTGGCGTGCTCGTTCGTCGGCGTGTCGGCTTCGGATGTTGTGAAAGCCACTTTCACAACGTTCCGAGCCTCCGCTGCCCACGCGCGTGCGCCGGTCCGTGAAGGCCTCCTTGAGGGACCCAGAGTCCCTCAAGGAGGCCTTCACGGACTTGAGCGGAGAGCGGGCTAGACTCCGCTCGATGCGTATCA
>NZ_JBFBGL010000032.1:0-98925 GCF_040684635.1 Amycolatopsis sp. NPDC089917
GTGAGTGGCGATTCGGGTTAGAACACGAATCGCCACTCACGACCACCCGCACCGAACGGCCACCGCAGATGCTGAGCTCACTCACCGCCCTGTACCTCGCCGCCACCATCGGCCTGACCCAGCTCCCGCCCACCGAGATCCGGCCCGACCAGCTCGACCACATCGCCCTGCCCTGCGTCCAAGCGGGTGCCTCGGCCGACGACGCTGACGCGGCCGGAGCGCTCAACCAGCAGCTCGCGACCAAGATGCGCGGCTACATGAACTCGTACAACACCTCGTGCGCCAGAGCGGTCGTCGAAACCGTGCGGAGATCGGGGCTCAACGAACGCGCGGCGGCGATCGCGATCGCCACGGTGATCGTCGAGTCGAGCATCGCCAACCTCGACGGCGGCCTCGGCGACTCGGTCGGGCTCTTCCAGCAGCGCGCGAGCTGGGGGAGTTTCGAGCAGCGGACCGATCCGGTCTGGGCGACCGGCCGGTTCCTCGCCGTGATGCGGCAGTTCTTCCCGAACGGCTCGTGGAACGAGATCGCCATCGGGGACGTCGCCGCCGCGATCCAGCGGCCCGCCGCGAAGTACCGGTATCGCTATGGGGTCGAGGCGGACGACGCGGTCAAGATCGTCGGCGAGCTCTGGGCCCAGGACGGCGACTGGCCCCTGCCCACCAGGGTGGACAGGGGCCAGTGAGCCGTGATCGGACTACTTGCGCCAGGCCGTGCGCTGCTTGCGCATGTCGAGCACCAGCCCGAACATCATCAGCAGGGACAGCCCGATCAGCCACAGGTTCTCGGTCCAGCCGTGGTGGTTGCCGTACAGCATCACCAGCAGGATGACCGCGCACACCCAGCCCGCGATCCGCGTCGCCTTCGGGAAGGAACCGTGCCAGCCCCACTCGGCCGACGGCTCGTCGCGCGGGTCGACGGTGTCGACGCCCACCCGGCCGCGCTTTTCGACCGCTTTGCTCGCCACGATCAACTCCTCAAAACCCGATGGTTCGCTTTCTCGCGAATGATCCCACACCTGGCTGCACGCGCCCGACGGGCCCCGCGCGACAATGAGCCCCGATGACTACCTCGCGAAGTGTGCTCGTGCTCGGTTCGACCGGCTCGGTCGGCGCCCAGGCTCTCGACGTCGCCGCCCGCAATCCGGACCTGTTCCGGGTGGCCGGGATCGCCGCGGGCGGCTCCGACCCCGCCGCGCTGGCCGCGCAGGCCCTGGCGCACCAGGTCGACGCCGTCGCCGTCAGCAGGCCGACGGCCGTGGAAGACCTGCAGCTCGCGCTGTACGCCGAGGCTCAGAAGCGCGGCTACTCCAGCGGCGACTTCAAGCTCCCGCGCATCTTCGCCGGGGCCGACGCGGTCGTCGAGATGATCGACGCCACCCCGGTCGACGTCGTGCTCAACGCGCTCCCCGGCTCCCAGGGGCTCCCGCCGACCCTGCGCGCGCTCGCCACCGGCGCCACGCTCGCGCTGGCCAACAAGGAGTCGCTGATCGCGGGCGGGCCGCTCGTGCTGGCCGCGGCCAAGCCCGGCCAGCTGGTCCCGGTCGACTCCGAGCACTCCGCGATCGCCCAGGCCTTGCGCGCCGGCCGTGAATCCGAGGTCGCCAGGCTCGTGCTCACCGCCTCGGGCGGCCCGTTCCGCGGCCGCGAACGCGAGGAGCTGGCCGACGTCACCGTCGAGCAGGCGATGGCGCATCCGACCTGGTCGATGGGCCCGCTCATCACGATCAACTCGTCCACCCTGGTCAACAAGGGGCTGGAGCTGATCGAGGCGAAGCTCCTGTTCGACATCGAGACCGACCGCATCGACGTGGTCGTCCACCCTCAGTCGATCATCCACTCGATGGTGACCTTCGTGGACGGCTCGACGATCGCCCAGGCCAGCCCGCCCGACATGCGGCTGCCGATCGCGCTGGCCCTGCACTGGCCGGACCGTGTCCCCGGCGCCGCGGCCGCGTGCGTCTGGGACAAGCCCGCGAGCTGGACTTTCGAGCCGCTGGACAACGAGGCGTTCCCCGCCGTCGAGCTGGCGCGGCACGCCGGGACCGTCGGAGGCTGTATCCCGGCGGTGTACAACGCGGCGAACGAGGAACTGGTGGCGGCCTTCCTGGCACAGAACACCGGTTTCACCTCGATTGTGGACACTATTGCCCAGGTGGTGGAAGCCGCCGACGAATGGCGTCGTGAACCTCGCGACGTGGATGACGTACTAGCTGCCGAGCGCTGGGCTCGCGCGCGTGCCGGTGCGCTGATCGGTAAGGGGAAGTAGCGCGTGCTCTGGTTCATTCTCGGGATCGTGCTGTTCGCGCTGGGTATCTGCCTGTCCGTCGCGCTGCACGAAGCCGGCCACATGTGGGCGGCGAAGGCCTTCGGCATGAAGGTCCGGCGCTACTTCATCGGCTTCGGGCCGACGATCTTCTCCTTCCGCCGCGGCGAGACCGAGTACGGCCTCAAGTGGATCCCGCTCGGCGGGTTCTGCGACATCGCCGGCATGACCGCGCTCGACGAGGTCACCCCGGAGGAGTCGAAGCGCGCGATGTGGCGCTTCAAGACTTGGAAGCGCACCGTCGTCATGTCGGCGGGCTCGGCCATGCACTTCATCCTCGGTTTCGTCATCCTCTACCTGATGGCCGTCACCATGGGCCTGCCGAACCCGGCCGCGCAGGCCGCGCCCACCGAGGCCGTGATCAGCGCCACGTCGTGCGCCCGCGCGGCCACCACCGTGGAGCAGCTGAACGACACCGCGTGCCCGCCCGGCGCCCCGACCCCCGCTAAGACCGCCGGCCTCCAGGCAGGCGACAAGGTCGTGTCCGTCGCGGGCAAGCCGATCCAGACGTGGCGCGAAATGCTCGCCGCCGTCCAGGTCGCCAGCGGCCCGACGCCGTTCGTCGTCGAGCGCAACGGGCAGCGCCTGAACCTGACCGTCGACGTGCCGCGCGTGCAACGGCTGGTCGCCGACGGCTCCAACAACACCACGGTCAAGGACGTCGGCATGATCGGCGCCTCGCCGATCCAGAACACCGCGCCGCCGCTGCTCACCTATGGCCCGGTCGACGCGGTCGGCGGGACGCTCAGCTTCACCGGCACGATGTTCTCCGAGACCGCCAAGCGGCTGATCGAGTTCCCGTCGCGGATCCCGGCGGTGGTGGACTCCATCTTCGGCGGCGAGCGTGACCCGAACACCCCGGTCAGCGTCGTCGGCGCCAGCCGGATCGGTGGCGAGGCCGCCGAGCGCGGGCTGTGGGAGATCTTCGTCCTCCTGCTGGCGAGCCTGAACTTCTTCATCGGCGTGTTCAACCTGCTGCCGCTACTCCCGCTCGACGGCGGGCATATCGCGGTCGTCTGGTACGAGCGGGTCCGGGACTGGTTCCGGAAGCTGCGCGGGAAGTCGGCGGGTGGTCCGGTCGACTACACGAAGCTCTCCGCTGTCACGATGGTGCTCGTCTTCCTCGGCGGCGCGGTCACTCTGCTCACCGTCACCGCCGACATCGTGAATCCGGTCAAGCTGTTCCAGTGACGGGGACGGGCGGTCACGAAGCGCACTGTCAGCACCGTTGGGCTGCCCAGGTAATGCTGCTCACCGTGACGGCTGACGTCGTGGATGTCCGCCGATCGGGGTAGGTACGCTTGAGGGCGTGACTGTCGCTCTTGGTATGCCAGCGCTTCCTCCTCCCGTCCTCTCCGAGCGTCGCAAGACCCGACAGCTGCAGGTCGGGCCGGTCGGCGTCGGCAGCGAGCACCCGATCTCGGTGCAGTCGATGACCACCACGCTCACCTCCGACGTCAACGCGACCCTGCAGCAGATCGCGGAACTGACCGCTGCGGGCTGTGACATCGTGCGCGTCGCGTGCCCCTCGGCGGACGACGCCGAGGCGCTGCCCGCGATCGCGAAGAAGTCGCAGATCCCGGTGATCGCCGACATCCACTTCCAGCCGAAGTACGTCTTCGCCGCGATCGAAGCGGGCTGCGCGGCGGTCCGGGTGAACCCGGGCAACATCCGCAAGTTCGACGACCAGGTCAAGGAGATCGCGAAGGCCGCGAAGGACCACGGCACCCCGATCCGGATCGGCGTCAACGCGGGTTCGCTGGACAAGCGGATCATGGACAAGTACGGCAAGGCGACCCCGGAGGCGCTGGCCGAGTCCGCGCTGTGGGAGGCGTCGCTGTTCGCCGAACACGACTTCTACGACGTCAAGATCTCCGTGAAGCACAACGACCCGGTGGTCATGGTGCGCGCGTACGAGATCCTCGCCGAGCAGTGCGACTACCCGCTGCACCTCGGCGTCACCGAAGCCGGTCCGGCGTTCCAGGGCACGATCAAGTCGGCCGTGGCCTTCGGCGCGCTGCTGCGCCAGGGCATCGGCGACACCATCCGCGTGTCGCTGTCGGCGCCGCCGGTGGAAGAGGTCAAGGTCGGGATCCAGATCCTGCAATCTTTGAACCTCAAGGAACGCAAGCTCGAAATCGTGTCCTGCCCCTCGTGCGGCCGGGCGCAGGTGGACGTCTACACGCTCGCCGAGCAGGTCACCGCCGGCCTGGAGGGCATGGAGGTCCCGCTGCGCGTCGCGGTCATGGGCTGCGTCGTCAACGGCCCTGGCGAGGCGCGCGAGGCCGACCTCGGCGTCGCTTCGGGTAACGGCAAGGGCCAGATCTTCGTCAAGGGCGAGGTCATCAAGACCGTGCCCGAGCACGCCATCGTCGAGACGCTGATCGAAGAGGCCATGCGGATCGCCGAGGAGTCGGGCCAGACCATCGGCGAGGGAGAGCCCACCGTCACCGTCGGCTGAGTCCGGATGGGTGGTCGAGACCACGCCAGGAACGGTCCTTTCCTCGCAGATTTTGCAAGGAAAGGACCGTTCCTGGCGCTTGTGGGCCCGACCTGCTGAGGTTCTCTCAGCGTGTCGTGAAGCTTGCGTTCCGTTTACGCCGCTCATCTGGCACTCTGGAGTGGTGTTGCGGCTTGCAGGTGCACGGCTGCTCGATGATCGGGACTATCCGGCGGTCCGTGCCGCGCTCGCCACAGACCCGGTCGGCAGCTGCATGGTCAGTGCCAGGGTGGAGACCGCGGGTCTCGACCCCTGGCGGCTCGGTGGTGAGCTTTGGGCCGCCGACTCCCGCCCGGTCCGCGCGGGCAGGCTCCAGGGGCTGTGCTTCTCCGGGCCGAACCTGATCCCGTTGCGCGGCAACGCCTCCGCTTTGCGCTCCTTCGCCGATCGCGCCCTGCGCCGCCAGCGGAGCTGTTCGTCGCTGGTCGGCCCGGCCGAGCAGGTGCTGGGGCTGTGGGACGAACTCGAGTCGGAATGGGGCCCCGCCCGCGAAGTCCGGCACGACCAGCCGTTGATGGCGCTCGACGGGATCCCTTCCGTCGCCGCCGATCCGGGGGTCCGCGCGGTCCGCCCGGAAGAGCTCGACAGGTATCTCCCGGCCGCGATCGCCATGTTCATCGAAGAGGTCGGCGTCGATCCCCGCAACGGCGACGGCGGCGCCGGTTACCGCGCCAGGGTCGCGGAACTGATCGCCGGCGGCCGGGCGTTCGCGCGGTTCGAGGACGGCGAAGTCGTCTTCAAGGCCGAGATCGGCGCGATGTCCTCCACGGTCGGCCAGATCCAGGGCGTCTGGGTGCATCCGGAACGCCGCGGCGGCGGCCTCGGCACGGCCGGGACGGCGTCCGTGGTGACCAGGCTCGTCCGCGGGATGGGCCGCACCGCGAGCCTGTACGTCAACGCCTACAACAGCCCGGCGCTCGCGGCCTATCGCAAGATCGGCTTCCAGCAGGTCGGGCAGTACGCGACGGTTCTTTTCTAGGTCGGCGTTGCGTTCGGGCGGAAACCGTCCGGACTGGCAGGATCCGGGGCATGCCAGCAGGTCGTCGTTTCGCCGTCGTCGTGCTCGCGGGGGTGGTGGGCCTTTCGGCCGCCGGATGCGGCCTCTTCGCCGATTCCGGTCCTGAAGACGCGATCACGGGTTTCCTCGACGGACTCTCTTCCGGTGACGTCGCCGCGGCGGCGGCGTTCACCGATTCGCCGGACGCCGCGAAGTCGTCGTTGGAGATGGCCCGGAACGCGCTTTCCCCCGAGTCGGTCAAGATCGTGGACAAGAAGGTCCAGCACTCGTCCGGAGCGGACAACGGGACGGCGACCTACCAGCTCACCTGGAACCTCCCGCGCGGCCGCGTTTGGACGTACAAGGCCGACGCGCAGGTCTATTCCACTCAGGACGGTTGGAGGGTGCGCTGGCTGCCGACCGCGCTCCACCCGCAACTGGCCGCTCAACAGAGCATCGCGCTGAAATCCGAGCCGCCTGACCTCGCGCCGGTGCTCGACCGTGACGGGATGCTGTTGCTGCGCCCGCAGAACGTCGTCAGCGTGGTGCTCGACCCGGCGAAGGCGGGCGACCTCGTGGCGGTGTCCGACAAACTCGGCGCGGCGCTCAACCGGTTCGAGGCGTCGGTGACCGGTCAGTCGATCCGCGACGGCGTGAAGACGCTCAAGCCCGGGACCGGCTATCCGGTGGTGAGCCTGCGGGCGAGCAGCTACCAAGAGGTGAAGCCCGAGATCTACGACCTGCCCGGGGTCCGGTTCAGCCAGCAGGACAGGCTGCTGCCCGACGACAAGAACTTCGGCAAGCAGGTGGTGCCGTCCGTCCGCACGCTGGTCGAGGACCAGGTGGAGGGGTCGGCGGGCTGGCGCGTCGTCACGCTCGACACGGCGGGCGGCGAGATCGTCGACCTGCACGACGAACATCCCAAACCGGCTCCGGCGGTCGTCAGCACGCTCAGCGTGAAGGCGCAGGGTTCGGCGGAACGGGCGCTCGCGCCGGTCCCGACGGCCTCCGCGCTGGTCGCGATCCAGCCCTCGACGGGCGAGATCCTGGCCGTGGCCCAGAACGCGCCTGCCGACGCGCAGGGCGCGATCGCGCTCACCGGCCGGTTCCCGCCGGGCTCGACGATGAAGATCGCCACCGCCGTCGCCGCGTTGTCGGCGGGCTCGGTGCGGGCGGACAGCCCCGTCGACTGCCCCGGCACGGCCACCTTCGAGAACCGGACGGTGCCGAACGAGGGCAAGTTCGCCCTCGGCGTCGTCCCGCTGTCGACGGCGTTCGCCAAGTCCTGCAACACGACCTTCGCGAAGCTCTCGACCGACCTGCCGCCGGCCGCCCTGACCGACGCCGCGCGCGATCTCGGCGTCGGCGCCGACTTCGTGATCCCCGGCCTGACCACGATCACCGGCTCGGTGCCGCCGGCGAACACCGTCGCGCAGCGGGCGGAGAACGGATTCGGCCAGGGGACCGTCGTGACGAGCCCGTTCGGGCTGGCGGTCGCCACCGCCACGGTCCAGTCGGGGAAGACCCCGGTGCCGACGCTGGTGCGGGGGATGGCCGCGAAGTCGTCCGGACTCGGGAAACCGATCCGGCCCGAGGTGCTCGACGCCCTCCGCGGGATGATGCGCGAGGTCGTCACCGACGGCACGGCGACCCTGCTCAAAACCCTGCCCGACGTGCGGGGGAAGACCGGTACGGCCCAGTTCGGCGACGGGACGCATTCGCACGGCTGGTTCGCCGGGTACACCGGGGACCTCGCCTTCGCGGTGCTGACCACCGACGCGGGCACGTCCAAACCGGCGGTCGAGGCGGCCCAGCGCTTCCTGGCGGGGCTGGGTTAGCCGTCAGGTCGTAGGCTGGACTCATGTCCGTTCGTTCCCCCTTGAAGCCCGGCGTCCAGACGCCCAGGCGAGTCGTCCCCGCCAGCATCGCCCGCCCCGAGTACGTCGACCGCCCGGCGCCGAAACGCGACACGGGCAACGGGGTCCGCACGCCCGAGGTGATCGAGGCGATGCGTGTCGCGAGCCGGATCGCGGCGCAGGCGCTCGAGGAGGGCGGCAAGGCCGTCAAACCCGGGGCGACCACCGACGACATCGACAAGGTGATCCACGAGTTCCTGCTGGACAACCACGCGTACCCGTCCACCCTGGGCTACCGCGCGTTCCCGAAGTCGTGCTGCACCTCGCTCAACGAGGTGATCTGCCACGGCATCCCGGACTCGACGGTGATCGAGGACGGCGACATCTGCAACATCGACGTCACCGCGTTCATCGGCGGCGTCCACGGCGACACCAACGCGACGTTCCTGGCGGGTGACGTCTCCGAGGAGGCGCGGCTGCTGGTCGAGCGCACGCGCGAGGCGACCATGCGCGCCATCAAGGCCGTCCGCCCCGGCAGGCAGCTCAACGTGATCGGCCGGGTCATCGAGTCGTACGCGAAGCGGTTCGACTACGGCGTCGTGCGCGACTTCACCGGTCACGGCGTCGGCCCGGCGTTCCACACCGCCCCGACCGTCCTGCACTACGAGGAGCCGTCGGTCGACACGGTCATCGAGCAGGGCATGACCTTCACGATCGAGCCGATGATCACCCTCGGCACCATCGACTACGACATCTGGGCCGACGACTGGACGGTCACCACCAAGGACAAGAAGTGGACCGCCCAGTTCGAGCACACCCTCGTGGTGACCGAGAACGGCGCGGAAATCCTCACCCTGCCGTAGATGGGCTGAAGGGGCCCTTCACCGCATGCGATGCGGTGAAGGGCCCCTTCGCTGTGTCTGATGCGGGGAAAGTCCCCGTCAGCCCTCGTCCTGCTCCACCCGGGCCAGGAGCTCGTCCAGGAAACCGCACGCCTCGCTGGCGGCCCGGTCCGCGTCGCAGTCGGCGATGGCGTCGGCGAGCCCTTCGTGCCCTATCTCCGGCAGGTACTCGCGCCCCGGCGTCACGTTCGACGTCGCGGCCACGCTGGCCGTGATCACCTCGGTGAGCCCGCGGTACATCTCGGTCAGCAGGGTGTTATGTCCACTTTGGACGACGGCGAAGTGGAATTCCGCGTCGAGCCGGGCGAAGTCCTCCCAATGGCCCTCGCGCAGTTCGGCGTTGCGGCGTTCGAGCAGGGCGCGCAGCTCGGCCACTTCCTCCTCGGTCCGCGACACGGCCGCGAGCCGGGCGCCTTCGACCTCGAGGATGCGCCGCACCTGCAGCACCTCGCGCAGCTCCGAACCGCACAACCGCCGGATGGCGCCCGAGACCTCGCTCGTCGCCCTCACGTACGTCCCGTCGCCCTGCCGGACCTCGAGCAGCCCCGTGTGCGCGAGCGCGCGAACGGCCTCGCGGACGGTGTTCCGCCCGACGCCGAGCTGTCCTGCCAGCTCCGGTTCGGTCGGAATCCGCTGACCGATGGGCCATTCTCCCTGCGTGACGGCGTCACGCAGCTGCTCGATGACCTGATCGACCAGGCCGGCACGGCGCGTGGTGGCCAATGGCACAGCGTTGTCCCTTCATCCAATCATCCTATGTATGTGATACTAGCCGACGTGCGTGTCGACTCCCGAGAACCCGTTTCCCCGTTCGATGACCGTCTTGAACTCGAAGGTTCGATCGAAACGGAGTGGCGGCCGGGAGTGATCGCCGGCGGCTTGCTGCTCGGTGTCGCGGTGATCCTGGTGGCGCTCAACCTGCGCCCGGCGATCACCAGCGTCGGCCCGCTCCTCGGCGAGATGCGCGACGACCTCGGCGCCACGGCGACCTGGGCGGGCGTGCTCACCACGCTCCCCGGTCTCTGTTTCGCCGCCGCCGGACTCGCCGCGCCCCTGCTGGCCCGCCGCTTCGGCATCGGCGCGGCGATCGCGTCCGCGCTGTCCGTGCTGGCCGTCGGCCTGGTGCTGCGGGTGATCGACGGACCGTACGTCGTGCTCGGGGGAACCCTGGTGGCCACGGCGGGAATCGCCCTGGCGAACGTCCTGATCCCGGTCGTCATCAAGGACTCCTTCCCGGCGCGTGTCGGCATGATGACGGGCGTGTACACCGCCGCCTTGCAGGGCGGAGGCGCCATAGGGTCCGCGCTCACTCCTCCCTTGGAGAACGCGTTCGGCGGCTGGCGCCAAGGTCTCGGCGCCTGGTCGGTGCTGGCGGTGCTCGCACTCCTCGTCTGGATTCTCGCAGCCCGCGGTGCGGGACGTGCACCCGTTGCCGAGGCAGGCAAGCAGGGTAGCGGGCGATCGCTCCTGCGGAGTCCCCTTGCGTGGATGGTCACGCTTTTCTTCGGCACTCAGGCCTTTTTGGCCTACGTCGTGATGGGCTGGCTGCCGGAAGTGATGATCGACGCGGGGGTGAGCAAGGGCGACTCCGGGCTGCTGCTCGGGCTGATGTCGCTCATCGCCGTCCCGATCAGCCTCGTGGTGGCCCCGATGGCCGCGCGGGCGAAAAGCCAGAGCCCGTGGATCGTCGGGCTGGGTGTCTTCGGCTTCGTCGGCATGGTCGGCATGATGGTCGCCCCGGAGGCTTCGCCGCTGCTCTGGTGCGTCCTCATCGGGCTCGGGATGAGCGTCTTCTCTCTCGCGCTGACGGTGATCGCGCTGCGGGCGCGCACCGGTGAGGACACCGCGCGGCTGTCGGGGATGGCGCAGGGCATCGGCTATCTGATGGCGGCCGTCGGGCCGTTCCTCTTCGGGCTGCTTCACGACGTCACCGGTGGCTGGACCGTTCCCTGGATCATGATGCTCGTGGTCTTCGCGGCGCAGATGACCTTCGGCGCCTTGGCCGGCCGTCGCCGCTTTGTCTGAACGCGTTCAAAAAACTCCTTGACCCCACCCTGGGCGGAGCCTTAGCCTGATCGAGTTGAACCTGTTCAAAAACTCGGTCCTGGGGGTCGTCGTGGTGGAGGGACTGGCGTACGGGACGGCGTTGGCGTGTTTCGCCGCCGTTTGTGTCGCCGTCGCGTCGGAGCGGCCCGCGGCGGCGGTCTCGCCGCACGAGTTCTACCGCGCCGTCGACCGGGTGTGCGTGCGGGTGGGGAGGGACAGCGGCGCGGACATCGAGCGCTACTGGCCGGACCCGAAGGGGGACGTCGCGACGGAGCTGCGCAAGTGGCAGCACTACGTCGCGACGCGGGTGGACGACGCCAAGGACGTCCTCAAGGGGGCGACAGGGGTCCGCACGGTGCCGGGAGGGGCGGCATCGGCGCGGGAGGAGTTCTTGACGGCGATCCGCCGGTACGTCGAGGCGGGCGAGCGGTTTTCGGGGGAGGGGGCCCGCTCGCCCGCTTTGATGGGTGCCTCGGACAAGGAGATGAACGCGGTGCGCACGCTCGCGGCGCGGAATGGGGCTCTCGGCTGCGAACGCGTCGTCTGAGGGAGCGCATTTGTCGAGGGGTAAGGCAAGGTGTCGTGCTCGCTCACCGGTGTGCCGGCTTCGGACGTCGCGAAAGTGGCTTTCGCGGCACCGTCGACCCACGAGAGCGCGCTGGGCCGTGGGCGGCGATTTGTGTTCTCTTGAGGGGCAAAGGTGCCCTGTCGGATGCCAAGTCCGTGAAGGCCTCCTTGAGGGCCCCTGGGTCCCTCAAGGAGGCCTTCACGGACCAGAGATAGGCAGATAGGCGAGCGAAGCACCACGCCACCTTTGCCTTACCCCCGATGGTCGACTGAATGCGCCAGTCTCAGTCCAGCGGAAGGTTCAGCAGCGCGTTCTCGACCAGTTCCGGCATCGCCGGGTGGATCCAGTACTGCCCGCGCGCCATGCTCTTCGCGTCGAGACCGAAGCTCATCGCCTGGATCAGCGGCTGGATCACCGACGACGCCTGCGGGCCGATGATGTGCGCGCCCAGCAGCTGTCCGGTGGCCGGGTCGGCGAGCAGCTTCGCGAACCCGGTGGTGTCCTCCATCGCCCAGCCGTAGGCGATGCCGGCGTAGTCCTGGTGCGACGTCACGTACGACACGCCGCGCTCACGGGCCTCGCGTTCGGTCAGCCCGACCGAAGCGACCTGCGGCGAGGTGAACACCGCGTGCGGGACGAACCGGTGGTCGGCCTCGATCCGCTCGTCCGGGTGCAGCAGGTTGTGCTGCACGACGCGCTGCTCGTGGTTCGCGACGTGCTTGAGCTCGAAGACCGACGAGATGTCGCCGAGCGCGTAGATCCCGTCGACCGCGGTCTGCTGGTACTCGTCGACCACGACGTGCCCGCGGTCGCCCGTGGTCACGCCGGTGGCGGCGACGTCGAGGATGTCGGAGTTCGGCGTGCGGCCGGTGGCGACCAGCAGCACCTCGGCCTCGACGGTCTCGGCGCCCTGCGGGCCTTCGAGGTCCAGCGCGACGCCCGACTCGGTCTTGCGCGCGCGGACGCTCTTCCGGTCGAGCCGGACGTCGAACCGCTGCGCGGCCAGTTCGGTGAACCGGGTGCTGACGTCGTCGTCCTCGGAGCGCAGGAGCGCGCCGGAGCGGTTGACCACGGTCACGTTCACCCCGAACGAGGCGAAGACGTGCGCGAACTCGGCCGCGATGTACCCGCCGCCGAGGATCACGATGCTCGCGGGCAGCTCATCGAGCCGCATCACCGTGTCGGAGGTGTGGTACCCGGTTTCGGCGAGCCCGGGGACGTCCGGGATCACCGGGCGCCCGCCGGCGGCGAGCACGAACTTCTCGGCGGTGATCGTCTCGTCCGGGCGGCCGTCGGGGTAGCTGACCCGCAGCTCCTTGTGCCCGGTGAAGCGCCCTTCGCCCTCGTAGACGGTGACGTTCTTGTTGTCCTCGTGCTGGACGCGGTACTCGCGGCCGCCCGCGGCGATCGGGTCGATCCGCCCGAAGACCCGGTCGCGCACGTCGCGCCAGCGGACCCCGGTCAGCTCCTCGTCCACGCCGAACTTCGACGACGACGCGGGCGTGGCCGCGACGTTGGCGGCGTGCACGAACATCTTCGTCGGGATGCAGCCCACGTTCAGGCAGGTGCCGCCGAACGTGCCCTTCTCCACGATCGCCGTGTTCCAGTCCGCGAAACGCGGGTCGAGGATCGAATTGCCCGATCCGGTACCGACGATCACCAGGTCGTAGTGGGGCACGCTGTCTTCCTTTGCGGCGGGGGAGCGGGTGGTTCCGACTCTAGCCAACTTCTCACGGCGGCCGGTTGTTCCCGGTCAGCGCCCGGTGGAGCTGAAGTGCATCCGGTCCTTCGGCGTCGTCCAGGTGCCGCCCCAGGTCCAGCCGATCGCGGAGAACGCGGCCACGGTCTGATCCCCGGACGTGATCATCCCCGGCCGCAGGTTTCCCCGATCGAGGTACGCCGACGCGAGTTCGGGCAGGACGAGGTCACCCTTGGTGTACGGGTTGCAGAAGGGGTTGACGTCGATCGCGAGCCCGTAGGCGTGCGCGGACCAGTTCGTCTGGCCGCGCGCCGGACGGCAGACGAAGGCGTTGGTGTTGTTCCCGTCGCCGGTCGGGGCAGCGGTGAGTTCGGCGGGGGTGGTCACGCGCATTTCCTCGATCGGGAACTTCGCGGAGAACAGTTTGCCGAATACGGTCACCACGGGATTCGCCACGGAAGCGTTCACGAGCATTTCACCGGTGTGCGCGCGGCCGTCGAAACCCCAGAAAGACAAGGTGAGATAGCGCAGTTCGGTGGCTTTGACCGGACATCCCGCCTGCCAGGTGCTGCGCGCGAGCACGTCCGCGGGGACGGGATTCACCGTGCCCGCGAACCGGTTCCCGGCGGGCGGGGGAAGCGGATCGGCGGTCGGCAGGGAGCGATCGGCCAGGACGGGAGGAGTCGGGAGGATCTGCCCGAAACCGTCAGGGCGCAAGGGAAGCGGCTTCGCGCCGACCTGCCAGGCCGGCGCGGATGGCGGTGCCGGCGAACTCGGAACCGGTGCGGCGGAAGAGGTTTCCGCGGGACGGCTGGTCACGGCCGGGGCGGACGACGCGGGCTCCGGGCCGGGCGGCGCCGGACTGGAACACGAAAAAAGGAGAAAAGCCGCACCCGCCAGAATCGTCGCCGTCGCCCGCACGAGGTCCAGCCTGACAGATGCGTTGCGTGAGCACAGGTCCACCCGTTTCAGTGACACCGCATCGGGCTCTCGCCGATTAGGGTATTTGCGATCGCTTGTGTACGCGCTGGAGTCGAATGACTTCCCAGGGCCTGTCCATACGTACGCCCCGGTGAAGGGAAAGAACATGCCCAAGAAGTCACGTCGCACGCTGCTGCTCGCCGCCGGTGCGGTACTGGCGACGGCCGTGATGGTGCCGGTCGTGGTCACCAGCGCGTCGGCGGACGACAGCGCGGTGAACGGTCCCGACCAGGCCGCCCAGCCGAGGATCGTGGGCGGTGGCAAGGCTTCGGTCGCGCGGTACCCCTACGCGGTGTTCCTGGCCGACCGCAGCGGAAACCAGTACTGCGGGGCGGTGATCGTCAGCTCCACGACGATCGCGACGGCGGCGCACTGCGCGGTCGCGGTCAAGAAGAACGACGTCCGCGTGGTCGCGGGACGCGACGACAAGCGCACACGGGACGGCGTGGAGCTGCGTGTCTCGAAGGTCTGGGTCAGCCCCGACTACAGCGGCGACCCCGGCAAGGGCGACGACATCGCGGTGATGACGGTCAGCGGCCAGCTGCCGTACCGGCCCGCGAAGGTCGCGGACAACGGTAACGCCGACCTGTACAGCGAAGGCACTAAGGCGACGGTGCTCGGCTGGGGCCGCGTCGCCGACGGCGGCGCGCGTTCGGACTACCTGCGCAGCGCGGAGGTCCCCGTCGTCAGCGACAAGACCTGCCGCAACGCGTACTCCGGCTACGACCCGAGCGACATGGTGTGCGCCGGTTACCCCGAGGGCGGGGTCGACGCCTGCCAGGGCGATTCGGGCGGACCGCTGATGGTGGGTGACACCCTGATCGGGATCGTCTCGTTCGGCGAAGGCTGCGCGAAGGCGGGCAAACCGGGTGTGTACACCCGCGTCTCCCACTACGCGAACGAGATCTCCCAGCAAAACGGCCGGAAGCTGATCGGCTGATCGGTGCCTTCTTCACGTCCGATGTGCTAACAAGTGGGCGTGAGCACCGACACCCCGATCACCGAGACCTCGTCGTTCCCGCTGTCCGTCGCCGGTGACGAGATCACCGCCGCGCAGCTGCACGGCATCCTCCGCCTGCGCGTGGACGTGTTCGTCGTCGAGCAGGACTGCGCCTATCACGAGATCGACGGGCGTGACCTCCTGCCCGGGACGCGGCACCTCTGGGTCGGCGGTTCCGTCGCCGTCGACTCGTACCTGCGGGTCCTGCAGGACGCCGGCGGCACGTTCCGGATCGGCAGGGTGTGCACGGCCGTCCGCTCACGCGGCAAGGGACTCGCGGGACGGCTGATGGAGACGGCGCTCGCGGGGATCGGGGACTCTCCGTGCGTCCTCGACGCGCAGACGTACGCGAAGGACTTCTACGGCAAGTACGGCTTCGTCGTCGAAGGCGACGAGTTCATGGAAGACGGGATCCCGCACCTCACGATGTGGCGCCGGGAGGCGCAGCGGCTGTGATCACCGCGACCGCGCGGTCCACGTCGGCCTCGGTGAGGTCGGCCCGCGCGGTCAGGCGCAGGCGGGAGATGCCGTCGGGTACGGACGGCGGCCGGAAGCAGCCGACCCGCACGCCCTGATCCGCGCAGGAGGACGCCCACGCGACGGCCGCGTCGGGCGACGGCGCCTGGATCGAGATCACGGCCGCGTCGGGGAGACCGACGCGGAACCCTGCCGCTTTCAGGTGCATCGCGAGGTTTCCGGCGGCTTCGGTGACCTTGGTGGCCAGCTCCGGCTCGGCCTTCAACGCGCTGAGAGCGGCCAGAGCGGCGGCCGCGCTGGCGGGCGCGAGCGCCGTGTCGAAGATGAAACTGCGCGCGGTGTCCACGAGATGCTTGATCACGCGACGCGGTCCGAGCACCGCTCCGCCTTGTGCCCCCAGGGATTTCGACAGCGTGATCGTGGTGACGACGTCCGGCGCGCCGGAGAGTCCCGCCGCGTGGACGGCACCGCGTCCGCCTTCGCCGAGGACGCCGAAACCGTGGGCGTCGTCGACGAGCAGGGACGCGCCGTGCTCCCGGCAGACCCCGGCGAGTTCCTCCAGCGGGGCGATGTCACCGTCGACGGAGAACACGGAATCGGTGACGACGAGCGCGCGGGGTTTGCGGCGGGTCGCCAGCGCGTGCTTGATCGCGCTCGGCGCGCTGTGCGCGACGGCGGCGATGTCCGACCGGGACAGCCGGCAGCCTTCGATCAGCGACGCGTGGATGTACTTGTCCGTGACGATCGCGGAATCCGCGCCGGACAGGGCCGTGACGGCGCCGAGGTTCGCGGTGAAGCCGGACGAGAAGACCAGCGCGGCTTGCGCGCCGCAGAAGCGGGCGAGTTCGTGCTCGAGTTCCGCGTGGACCTCGGTGGTGCCGGTGACGAGCCGCGAGCCTGTCGACCCTGCGCCCCAGCGCAACGCGGCCGCCGCGGCCGCACCGGCGACGCGCTTGTCCCTGGCGAGCCCGAGGTAGTCGTTGCCCGCGAGGTCCAGTTCCGGCTCCTGTGCCTGCCGGATGCGCAGCTTGCGCACCAGCCCGGCCTCGGCCCGCTTCTCCGCTTCCACGTCGAGCCAGTCGAAGACCTGGTCGGGCGGGAGGTTCTGGGAAGCGGGGCCGGGAGAAGTCACGTCCCGCAGTCTCCCATCCGCGTCGCCCGAGTACATGAAGGCCCCCTTCCTCGCGCCAGGCGCGAGGAAGGGGGCCTTCATGTACTTCTAGCCGGGACTATCTCAGCTGTCGTAGCTGCGACGCGGGCCGCGGCCCGGACGCTGCGGACGGCCGTTGCCGCCACCGGACTCGCCACGACGCGGGCGGCCGCGGAAGCCGCCGGGACGGCCGCCTTCGCGGTGACCGTGACCCTCGCGCGAACCCTGGTAGCCACCGCGGTCGCCGCCACCGTAGCCGCGGCCACCGCCACGACGCGGGGACTCACGACGACGCTCGACGACCGGCTCGCCGCTGGGCTGCTGCGCACCGGTGATGCGGGTGAGCTCGGCGTCGCCCGGGCGGATGGTGGTCTGCTCGGCGCGGACACCGGCGCGGTCGGTCATCCGGCGCACCATGCGGCGCTGGTCGTGGGTGACCAGCGTGACCACGACACCGGACGCCCCGGCGCGCGCGGTGCGGCCGGCGCGGTGCAGGTAGTCCTTGTGGTCGGCGGCCGGGTCGACGTGCAGCACCAGCGAGATGTCGTCGACGTGGATACCGCGCGCGGCGACGTCCGTGGCGACGAGGACCGGGGCGTAGCCCTCCTTGAAGTCCGCGAGGACGCGGTTGCGCTGGCCCTGGGTCTTGCCGCCGTGCAGCGCGGCCGCGTGGACGCCCTTCTCGCGCAGGCGCTCGGTGAGGCGGTCCACGTGGTGCTTGGTGCGGACGAACATGATCGTGCGGCCCTCGCGGGCGCCGATCTCGGTGATGATGTCCTGCTTGTCCTGGTGCGACACCTGGAACACGTGGTGGTCCATGGTGGTGACGCTCGCGGTCGACGGGGCGACCGAGTGCGTGACCGGGTCGGTCAGGTACGCGCGGACCAGCCTGTCGACGTCACCGTCGAGGGTGGCCGAGAACAGCAGGCGCTGGCCGCGGGCCGGGGTCAGGTCGAGGATCTCGCGGACCTGCGGCATGAAGCCCATGTCGGCCATCTGGTCGGCCTCGTCGAGCGCGACGAAGTTGACGTCCGACAGCGACGCGGTGCCCTGGCGGACATGGTCCGACAGCCGGCCGGGGGTGGCGATCAGCAGGTCGACGCCGCGGGAAAGCGCGTCGGCCTGGCGGGTGAAGGCCATGCCGCCGACGGCGGTGCGGCACCACAGGCCGAGGGCCTTGGCCAGCGGGGTCAGCGAGTCGGCCACCTGCATGGCCAGCTCGCGGGTCGGGACCAGGATCAGCGCGCGGGGGTGCTTCGGCCGGGCGCGGCCGCCGTTGAGCCGGGTCAGCATCGCGAGGCCGAAGGCCAGGGTCTTGCCGGAACCGGTCTGGGCGCGGCCGAGCACGTCGCGACCGGCGAGCGCGTCGGGAATGGTCGCCGACTGGATCGGGAACGGGGTGGTGATACCGGCATCGGCCAGCGCCCGCAGCAGCGGGTCGGGAAGGCCGAGTTCCGCCCAGGTCTTCGCCTTGACCGTCTCGACGGCGTCTTCACGCAGCATCGCGTCACCCGCGGGGCGGGTGCGCGGCTTGCGGTGCTGACGCGCCGACGGTGAGACGTGGCCGGAGTTGAACGTGACTGTCACAAATGCCTCTCGGACGTGGCACGTCGCAAGGAGGCCCGGGCTGCCCGCGCGCAGGCAGGGCAAGATGGTGTGCACAGATGGGCGTTCACAGGGACGAACCCGGCACACCGCGTCTGCGTGACACCGCGCGCCTATTGGTTGATACGGATACCGCGAGCCATTCGGTTGGCTTTGGAGGCGACGGACACCACTCATCCACGCCGCCGGTTGCGGTCTAGTACTACTGTACCGGACCGTTATCCGGCCTCCCAACTGGAGGGACCGATTGTGGGCAGGGTCTCCACCGCCGGGTCTTTCCCGGCGTGATCACGCCGGGAAAGACCCCTTCACATGACACTGTGGACGGTCAGCGCAGCCCGGCGATCTCTTGCAGTTCTTCGATCAGTTCGGTGACCGCCGTCAGCCGCTCCGGCAGTCCCCGCGAGTGGAACCACGCGGCGATGTTCCGCACGTCCCGCGCGAGGAACTCGAGCCCGCCGGGATTGGCGACGATGTCGACCACCTGGGGCAGGTCGATCACCATGATCTGCCCACGGTGGACGAGCAGGTTGTACGCCGAGAGGTCGCCGTGCGCGAGCCCCTGCGACGCCAGCAGTTCCAGCATCGCCGAGGTCTGGAACCACAGCTCCCGCAGTTGATCCGGCTCGGGCCGGACCTGTGCCAGCCGCGGCGCGGCCGTCTCGCCGTCGCCGAGGAATTCCAGCAGCAGCTCGGTTCCGTCTCGCTGGACGGGGTACGGCACCGGGGCGCCGACCGACCACAGCCTGCTCAGCGCGCCGAATTCCGCCACCGCCCATTGTTCGGCGATGAGGTTGCGGCCGAAGCTGCTGCGCGACTCCATGGCCCGCATCTCCCGCGAGCGCCGCATCCGCCTGCCTTCGAGGTAGCCGGCGTCCCGATGGAACAGGCGGTGCTCGCCGCTGCGGTACCGCTTGGCGGCCAGCACTGTGCCCTCGGTGCCGGGCAGGTTGCGCCGGACGAGGTGGACGTCCGCCTCCTTGCCGGTTTTGAGGATGCCGAGTTCGGTGTCCACCGCCGCGAGTTCGGTGATCACCCAGTCCGGCCGGGGCTGCGGCCCCTGCTCCGCGTCTCCCCAGGTGCTCCAGCGGTCGGCGCCGTCGGGGATGGCGACTTCGGTGTAGGCGTCCTCGCGCAGCCGGGCGAGCCGGACGCGTTCGGCTTCGGTGAGCCGTCCGCCGCGCGTGGGTTCGGGTTCGTCGTCGAACCGGGGACGACGGATACGGCGAGGACGTTGTTCGTAGGACTCTTCGAGATCGTGCTTGCGCACTGGTGGGTTCTCCTAGTCAGGGATGCCCCACCGGGCGAGCGTCGTAGCGCCGCGCTCAGCCGCGAGGGGCGAGTGGATGGGGGCGGACAACGCCCCGGACAGTCATCAGCACGAGGCACCTCCCTGTCGCATCCACCGGCTCCCTGCCGGATCGCGGACGATCATCCCGGACGCCCGCAGGGGTCCGCAACCGAATTAATCGACCACCAAGCGGCTAAGCCGACCGCAGCCCCGCCAGCTCGCTCCGCGACCGCACCTTCAGCTTCCGCAAAACGCTCGCGACGTGCTGTTCCACCGTGCGCCGGGACAGGAACAGCACCTCGGCGATCTCCCGGTTGGTGTGCCCGGCGGCCAGCAGGCGGGCGACGTCGCGCTCGCGCGGGGACAGTTCGTCGCCGTAGCCCCGGCGTCCGCGCCGCGAGGGGGCGACCGCGCCGGTGGACCGGAACGCGTGGCGGCAGCGCGCGGCGTCCCGGGTGGCGCCGAGCCGGTCGAACGCCTCGGCGAGCGCGGCGAAGGTCTCGGCGACGTCCTCGTTCCCGGCGAGGCGGCACCGCGCGGCCCGTTCGGCGATCAGCGCCGCGTGATACGGCGCCGGGAGGGCTTCGTACCGCGTCCGCGCCTGCTCGAAGGCCTTGATCGCGGCGGCGTGGTCGCCCCGGGCGGCCGCGATGAGCCCGCGGTTCGCGGCCAGCGCGGCATGGGTCGACGGCGCGTCGAGGCCGCCGATCTCGCGTTCGAACTCGTCGGTCAGCGCCCGCGCCTCGTCGTCCCGTCCGAGGGCGCAGTACGCGTCGACGGCGGCGAAGAGCAGGTCGGCACCCCAGGCCCAGACACCCTTGGCGCGCAAGAGTTCCAGTCCCTTCTCCGCCTGCGTGACGGCGGCCTCGCCGAGGTCCTGGGCGAGCAGCATGCCCGCCATCCCGGCGTGCGCGGCGATCGCGACCGGCGTGAACGCGTTCTCCGGCTGGTCCGCGGCGGTGCCGGCGAACCGGGCCGCGGCCTCGTCCCATTCGCCACGGGCGGCGGCGAGCAGGCCCAGCACCAGGCACAGTTCGCTGGTCACCGGCAGGAGGTCGCGGTACTCGTCGATGAGCGCGTCGGCCCGTTCGGCGAGGCCGTCCCAGTTCCCGGTGAGCCAGTCGGTGTGGACGGCCGTCGCGCTGGCGGTGCTGACGACGTACGGGGCGCCGCAGTCGGCGGCCAGCTGCATCCCGCTGCGCAGCAGGCTCCTGGCCCGCCGATGGTGTCCCGTCCAGGCGCAGGCGTCGGCGCTGTTGCAGTGCAGCCGCGACAGATGCCGCTGCTCGTCGGGCGAGCCCACGCTGGTGGGCGCCAGGTCCAGCATGTCCCAGCCCCGCGCGTCCCCGATGTGCAGCCGCGACGCCGCGTTGTTGGCCAGCAGGATGATCTTCAGCCGCCGGTCGGTCGCCCGGTCGATGAGCCCGTCCACCCGGTCCATCCACCGCCGGTGCTCCCGCAGCGGCGTCGCGCCGACCCACGGCTGGGCGAGCACGCCCATCCCGCGTCCGGCCAGGTCGGGCCGGTCCGCGAGGTCGTTGACGGCGATCTCGATCTCGGTCCTCGCCGCCTCCAGCCCGCCGGCCTGGCGCACCAGCAGCAGTCCGAGCCCCAGCCGGACCTCGCCGCTCAGCCGTCCGGACAGCCTGCCGTCGGTAAGCAGCCGCTCCAGCGCCGGGACGACCTCGGTCTGCGCGAGGCCGTTGCACGCCACCGAACTGAACTTGACCGCCAGTCTGTCCACATCGGACGGTTGCAGGCCCGGTTCGTCGAGCAGGGTGCGGAGCAGGTCCGTCGCGGTGGCGAGATCGCCGACCGTCGACGCCTGATCGGCGGCCGCTTCGCCGTACTTCAGGGCACCGGCCCGGTCACCCGCCTTGCGGCAGTGCTCGGCGAGCCGGACCAGGGACTGCGGGAGGCGGTCGCGCAGCAGCCGCGCGGCCCGCCGGTGCAGTTCCTGGCGGTCGGGACCGGGGATGGCGCGGTAGACGGCCTGCTGGGCGAACGCGTGCCGGAAGCCGTACGTGCCCTCGCCGGTCTCCACCAGGACGTTGCGTTCGAGCGCGAGGACGAGCGCGCGGCGGGCACGTTCGGGGGCGATCGCGGCCGCGGCGGTCAGCAGGTCCGAAGTGGACGGCGTGCCGAGAACGGCGGCGGCCTCGGTGATCCGCCGGGCCGCGGACGGCAGCGCGACGAGGCGCTCGACGGTCGCCTCGCGCAGCAGCGCCGGGACTTCGACCGTGTCCAGCAGGCGCCCCGCGGTCGCGGCGTCGGCGTGCACCGCGCCCTCGACACCGCCGATCGCGTGCACGATCTCCTCGACCACGAACGGGAGCCCCGCGGACTGCTCGTGCAGCCGCGCGGCGAACTCGGCCGAGACGTTCGCCTCGCCGAGCAGCGCCGACACCAGCGCCTGGACGCCGTCGCGGTCCAGCGGGCGGAGGGTGACGGGCACGTGCGCGGTTCCCGGCGCGGGCCGGTAGGCGCTGCCGAGCGGGATGCCGCCGGGTGTCTCCTCGCGCCGGTAGGTGAGCAGGAGGGTCAGGCCCGCGGGCGGGTCGGTCATCAGGAACCGCAGCAGCCGCCGGGAGCCGTCGTCCGCCCAGTGGAGGTCTTCGATGAGGACGACGTGCGGGCCCAGCGAGCCGAGCAGTTCCCGGACGGCGCGGAAGAGCCGGTGCCGTTCGGCGCGGGGATCGCCGAGCCGGGCGGGCGGCCCGGGCAGGAAGGCCGCGAGTTCCGGCAGGTAGGGGCCGAGCACGCCGGTCACGGGGTTGAGTTCGCGCGCCGGGCGGACGTCCTTCAGCGCGTCGAACACCACGCCGTACGGGAAGGGCTCGCGCAGCGGCTGGCAGCTTCCGGCGATGACCGGCCGTCCCGCCAGTTCGGGGCAGGCCAGCAGCTCGGCGGCGAGCCGCGTCTTGCCCACGCCCGCTTCGCCTTCGAGCATGATCACCGACGGCGAGCGCATGGCGCCGTCGAGGAGCTCCCGTAATTCCGCCTCACGGCCGACGAGCACGGGCGAACTCGTTCTGCGTCCACCGATCACCATGCCGGGTCACCCCCGCTTCACGAACCACACCGTTCGAGTGAACGCAGCTTAGGCGCGATTTCGGTGATCACGGAACCCGCTCGGACGGTCACACAACTTTCGTAGGGACGGTGAATTCTCCTATTAGATACGTAGTCCTACGGACCGTTGCCTCGCTTGTTCGCGCAGGTACCGCCACCCGAAAGTGATTCCAGCGTGACTGCTCGTCACGGCGTCGGCCCGGATTTCCGTCGGCGCGAACCACCTGTTCGAGTGAACGGAGCTCAGGAAATGCGTGGAGAACTTCGACGTCACCGGATCGCGGGTGCGGTACTCGCCGGGGCCTGTGTGACGGCCTCGCTGGCCTTCGCCGGATCCGCGACGGCCGCCGAGGGGCAGATCCTCGGCGCGGGCGTGCCGGGAGCGGTCACGGACGGGTACATCGTCTCGTTGAAGAGCGGCGACGCCGGTCTCGCGGCCAAGTACGGCGGCCAGGTGAAGGCGACCTACGGCGCCGCGCTGAACGGCTTCTCGGCGAAGATGACCGAGGCGCAGGCCAAACGGCTGGCCGCCGACCCCAACGTCGACTTCGTCCAGCAGGACGCCGTCGCGCACATGACCGGTACCCAGAACAACCCGACCTGGGGCCTGGACCGGATCGACCAGCAGAAGCTGCCGCTGGACAAGAAGTACACCTACCCGAACGACGGGGCCGGGGCGACGGTCTACGTGGTCGACACCGGTGTCGACTACCGCCAGTCCGAATTCGGCGGACGCGCGTCCAGCGGCTACGACTTCATCGACAACGACGCCGACGCCAAGGACTGCCAGGGCCACGGCACGCACGTCGCCGGCACGGTCGGCAGCGCCACCTACGGCGTGGCCAAGGGCGCCAAGATCGTCGCGGTCCGCGTGCTGAACTGCCAGGGCAGCGGCCAGTACTCGCAGATCATCAGCGGGATCGACTGGGTCATCAAGAACGCCAAGGGCCCGTCGGTGCTCACCATGAGCCTCGGTGGCCCGGCCGACAACGGCGTCGACGCCGCTGTGCGCCGCGCGGTTTCTGCGGGCATCACGAACACGGTGGCCTCCGGGAATTCCAACACGGACGCCTGCGGCACCAGCCCTGCCCGGGTGAAGGAAGCCATCACGGTCAACGCCACGCAGAACGACGACCGCCGGTCCACGTTCTCGAACTACGGCAGCTGCACCGACATCTTCGCGCCCGGCACCAACATCACCTCGCTGCGCAACGGTGGCGGTACCCAGCAGATGAGCGGGACCTCGATGGCGACGCCGCACGTCGCCGGCGCGGCCGCGATCTACCTGACCTCGCACCCGTCGGCCAACCCCGCCGCCGTGGCCTCCGGTCTGGCCGCCGCCGCCACCAACGGCGTCGTGACCAGCCCCGGTTCCGGTTCGACCAACAAGCTGCTGAACGTGGCGGGTCTCTGATGCGCCGCGGCGTGCGCGGCGGTGTGGTGACCTTCGCGGTCACCGCACTCGCCGCGCTCGCCGCCGGCAACGCCGTCGCCGCGCAGGCGGAAGGCGTTGTCGTGCAGGCGAACCAGCACTACGGGGACCAGTACATCGTGGTGCTCCACGATGTCGGCACCCAGGCCGTCGAGCAGTCTTCGGTTTCGCTGACCGGCCGCTACGGCGGCGAGATCCGGTCGGCGTACAAGAACGTGCTCCGCGGGTTCTCGGTCAAGGGCATGTCCGAGCAGCAGGCCCGCCGTCTCGCGGCGGATCCGGCGGTCAAGTCGGTCTACCAGGACGGCACCGCGCGTGCCGTCGGCACCCAGACCAACCCCACCTGGGGCCTCGACCGGATCGACCAGAAGAACCTGCCGCGGGACAAGAGCTTCACCTACCCGAACACGGGCGAGGGCGTCACCGCCTACGACATGGACACCGGCATCAACCCGGAGAACCCCGAGTACGAGGGGCGCGCGTCCATCGGCAAGGACTTCGTGGGCGGTAACGGCAAGGACTGCAACGGGCACGGCAGTCACACCGCGGGCACCATCGGCAGCAAGACCTACGGCGTGGCGAAGAAGATCAAGATCGTCGGGCTGAAGGTGCTGGGCAACGACTGTTCGGGCAACGGCCCCGACTCGGCCATCGTGGACGCGGCGGAGTGGCTGACCTCAAACGGCACCAAACCGGCGGTGGCGAACCTGAGCCTGAAGATGGACCAGGTCGGGCTCGGCGACGACGTCATCAAGAAGTCCATCGCGGCGGGCTTCGTCTACGCGGTGGCGGCGGGCAACGAGAACCAGAACGCCTGCAACGTCAGCCCCGCTCGTATCCCCGAGGCGATCACGGTCGGCGCCTCGGACGAGAACGACAACAAGGCGTCGTTCTCCAACCACAGTTCGTGCGTGGACATCTTCGCCCCTGGCAACAACATCACGTCGTTGTCCACGTCCAACGGTGGTTCGGCGAACATGAGCGGGACTTCGATGGCCACGCCGCACGTGGCCGGCGCGGCGGCGCTGTATCTCGCCGCCAACTCCGGCGCCACCCCGCAGCAGACGCGGGACGCGCTGGTGAACAACTCCTCGGACGGCGTGCTCAAGGGCCTGCCGAGCGGAACGGTGAACAAGCTGCTGAACATCTCGTTCATCGGCGGAGGCGGCCCCACCCCGAAATGCGGGGCCAAGTCCAACACGACACCGGTGTCCATTCCGGACGCGGGTGACGCGGTGACCAGTTCGGTGACGCAGGAAGGCTGCGACGGCAAGGCGTCGGCGACGCTGCCGGTCAAGGTCGACATCGCGCACACCTACACCGGTGACCTGGCGATAGACCTGATCGGGCCGAGCGGTGCGGTGTTCGGCCTCAAGCAGGCGGGAGGGATCGGCGAGGCGAGCGGCGTGCACACGTCGTACACGGTGAACGCCTCGTCCGAACCGGCGAACGGGACCTGGAAGCTGCGGGTCCGTGACGTCTACCGGTTCGACAGCGGGACGATCGAAGGCTTCTCCATCACCTTCTGAGTCCTTGCGAACGTCGGTGCGCCGCGGTCACGATGACCGCGGCGTACTGTCGTTTCGCTGGGAGGCTTGATGGAGTCGTATGACGCCGTGATCGTCGGTGGCGGGCACAACGGCCTGGTGGCCGCCGCCTATCTGGCCAGGGCCGGTCGTTCGGTGCTGGTGCTGGAACGCCGGGACGAGGTCGGCGGGGCGGCGGTGTCGTTCCGGGCCTTTCCCGGTGTCGACGTCCGGCTTTCGCGGTACTCGTACCTGGTGAGCCTGCTGCCGAGGGGGATCGTCGCGGATCTCGGGCTCGGACTCGATCTCCGGCGGCGGCGGATGTCGTCGTACACGCCCGTCGGTGACGGCGGTCTCCTTGTCGACACGGGCGACGACGGCCGCACCTCGGCGTCGTTCTCCGCGCTCACCGGGTCCACCAAGGACTTCGAGGCGTGGCAACGGTTCTACGCGATGACGTCCCGGGTCGCCGAGGCCACGTTCTCGACGCTGACCGAACCGCTGGTCTCCCGGGCGGAGCTGCGTTCGCGGATCGAGCCGGAGGCCTGGGACGCGCTGTTCGAACGGCCGATCACGGAAACGCTCGTCCGGATGTTCGGCGACGACACCATCCGCGGCGTCGTCCTGACCGACGCGCTGATCGGGACCTTCGCCGACGCCGGCGACCTCCGGCAGAACCTTTGCCTGCTCTACCACGTGATCGGCAACGAAACCGGCGACTGGGACGTGCCGGTGGGCGGGATGGGTGCGGTGACCGGGGCGCTCGCGTCGGCCGCGCGGACGGCCGGGGCGCGGCTGGTGACCGGTGCCGAGGTGCTGTCCGTCGATCCGGACGGTCCGGTGCGCTATCGGCTCGGCGACGACGAATTCACCGTGCGAGGCGGGCACGTCCTGTCGAACGTCGCGCCGCGCGTCCTGGCCGGATTGCTGGGGGAGGAGCCGCCGGAGGCCCCGGAAGGCGCGCAGCTCAAGGTGAACATGGTCCTGTCACGACTGCCGCGGCTGCGCGATCCGAGCGTCGATCCGCGCGAGGCGTTCGGGGGCACGTTCCACGTCAACGAGGGTTATGGGCAGTTGGCGACGGCCTACGCCGAGGCCGCCGCGGGCAAGATCCCGTCGTTGCCGCCGTGTGAGATCTACTGTCATTCGCTGACCGACCCGTCGATCCTCGGCCCGGCCGAACGGGCCGCCGGGGTGCAGACGCTGACGTTGTTCGGGCTGCACATGCCCGCGCGGCTGTTCGAGGAACGCAACGACGCCGCGCGCGAAGAGGCGCTGCGGGCGACCTTGTCCTCTTTGGACAGCGTGCTGGCGGAGCCGATCGAGGACTGCGTGCTGCGCGCGCCGGACGACCGGTTGTGCGTCGAAGCGAAGACGCCGCTGGACCTCGAAGCGGAGCTGGGGCTGCCTGCGGGGCACATCTTCCATCGCGATCTGTCGTGGCCCTATGCGGCCGATGCCGCTCAGGTGGGTCTTTGGGGAGTCGAGACTGAACACGACCGTGTCCTGCTCTGTGGCGCGGGTGCTGTGCGGGGCGGCGGTGTCTCGGGCATCCCCGGTCACAATGCCGCGATGGCGGTGCTTTCCCGCTCCTGATATGTCATGAAAGGGTCGTTCAGGACATATTTCGTCCTGAACGACCCTTTCATGACACACGCGCTACTGGACGGTCAGGGTGTAGGTCGCGGTGGCGGTCTTGCCCGCCGAGTCCGTCGCGGTGACGGTCACCGGGTACGTGCCGCGCTGGAACGGCGCGGCCACCTGCATGGTCGAGTTGCCGCCGCTCGAGATCGTCTTCGGGTTGAAGAACGGGGCGAACGGCAGGCCCTGCCCGGACGCCGAAAGCGTGATCGCGCCGGTGCCGCCGGTGGCGGAAACCGTGACGTTGCTGAAGAAGCCGGGCTGGACGGTCCCGCTTCCGGGGCTCACGCTAACCTTGAGGTCGCTCGGCTGCGGGCCGCCGTTGCCGAGGGTCAGCGTCAGTTTCGCGGTCGCCGTGTCGGTGGTGCCCTTGCCCGAGATCGTGACGGCGTAGTCCTTTTCGGCCGTCCCGGCGGGAACCTCGATGCTCACCTTCGCCGATTCACCCGAGTTGATGGACGCGGGCTGGAACGTGGCCTTCGCGCCTTCCGGAAGTCCCGACGCGCTCAGGTCGACCTTCTCCGCGCCGTTCTTTCCCGGCTTGCTGGTCACCGTGGCCGAAACGTACTTGCCCGGCTCGACCTTGAGCGAGGACGGCGTCACCGCCAGGGAGAACGTCTCCGGGTTGTTCGGCTCGCCGATCTGCTGCTTGACCCAGTCGCCCATGTCGTTGTTGAGCCGGCCGTACACGCTGTACCACTTGAAGTCGCTGCGGCTCCAGGACGCGACGCCGACGACCTTGCCGTCCACGATGAGCGGCCCGCCGCTGTCACCCGGCAGGATGGTGACGCGGCCGTCGCTGTAGCCACTGCAGACCATCGTGGCGTCCTTGAAGCCCGCGCCGACCCCGTTGCAGTTGCTGCCCTGCACGATCGGCAGGGTGAACTTGTGCAGTTCGACGTTGCGGGTGTCGTCGTTGAAGTCCTTCTTGCCGTAGCCGAGCCCCAGCCCGGACTTGCCCGGCTTGTTCAGGTCCGTGTCGGCCGACGTCGCGACCTTGGCGTACTGGCCACCCGGCACCGGGATGTCGGCGTCCGTGGTGACCACCGCGACGTCGTAACCCTGGTCGAAGTTGACGTACTTCGGGTGGATGTCGTAGCTGACGACGCCGATCCGCGTCCCGCCGCCGGCGTTGAGATCGTCCAGTCCGTACAGGAAGCTCTTCTCGCCCTCGGCCGCCTTGCAGTGGGCGGCGATCAGGATCTTGCGCGGCGCGACGACCGAACCGGTGCACGTCTGGCCCTGCGGGCGGGAGCCGCCTTGGCGCAGGCCCGCGATGATGAACGGGTGGTCCTTGACCGAGGCGGGTGTGCCGCCGATGGAGTTCGTGTGCGGTCCACTGGGGACGACCGCTTGGTCCGTCGGGGTGACGGCGGTCAGGTTCGCGGCGGACGCGGGAGCAGGCAGGAGGACCGAGAGGCAGCCGAGGGCGGCGGTGGCGATCCCCAGCAACCGTTGTCTTCTGTTCACGGTGGTTCCTTTCCAGGTGGCTGGAAATCACTTTCCGCATCCGTGCCTGGTGGAACAATCGAGGAAGAAGCCCGTAGGGGTACGGAACTAATGCACGCCGTCGCCGGTGAGTAGTTCGATGCAGTGGTCACCGGTGCGCTCGACGTCGAGACCGGCCTTCGACAGCACCCGCAGCAGCTGTTCCACAGTGGACGGTTCGCTGCGGGACTTCACCAGCTCCGCGGCCAGCCGTCCCTTGTAGGCCTTGTTGAAGTGGCTCACGGTGGTCCGGTTGCCCTTCGCGTCCTCGGTGACGACGCGCACGGTCACCGCGTCCGGCCGGAGTTTCGCGAGCGCCGAGTACGTCCCGGAACGCAGGTCGACGACGAGCCCTTCGATGTTCTGGAGCACCGGTTCGAGCACCGGCTTCCACACGCTGCGGATGGTCCCCAGCGACGGCAGCGCGTTCCCGCCGGAAAGCCGGTACGCGGGGATCGGGTCGGTCGCCGCGACCACGCCGAACAGCGCCGAAGCGACGGCGAGACGCTTCTCGGCCTTCGCCAGCGTCGCCTTGGTGAACGACTTCACGTCGAGCGCGTCGTAGAGCACCCCGGTGTAGCGGCGCAGCGCGGGCATCGTGGGCGAGGACCACAGCTCGGCGTTGCGGGCGACTTCGTCGGCCTGCCGCGGCGTGATGCCGAGCGCGTTGACACTCGCCGGGACGTCGGCCGCCAGTTCGGTCAGCGCGTCGGCCAGCTTCGCCCTGGTCGGGGTCAGTTCCGGGAACGACAGGGCGCCGAGATCCAGTGGCGCGCCGGTGCCACCGGCGGCCTTGGTTTCGGAAGGGGGGAGCAGCACGAGCACCACGGAAGCGTAACTAAATGGGGTGCGTCACTCCGAGGCGCGGGCTTAGCCTCGTCCGCATGAGCCTGACCTGGCGTCCGCTGACCTTGGACGACACTCCGCGACTCGCCGAGACCTTCGCCGCGGCGGAACGTGCCGAGCCGATCGAAGAGCATTACAGCGCCGAGGATCTCGCCGAAGAGATCAGCTCGCCGAACATCGACCTGCCGACAGCGACCACCAGCGCCTGGGACGGCGAGAAGCTGGTCGCCTACGGCTTGCTCAGGCGGCGTGACGCGGCGAATCCGGCGCATATGGTGCGGGTCGAGACGCTGGTCCACCCCGATTACCGCGACGACGCGATCGCCGCGCACCTCACGGCCTGGTTCGAGAAGACGGGCAAGGAGATCCACGCGAAGACCTTCCCGGACGCGCCGCTGGAGCTCCACGCCGCGGCCAACACCAGGCAGCGCTGGCTCTCCGAGGTGCTGGTGGACGCCGGGTACGAGCACGCGCGGTGGTTCGTCGACATGCGCGCGGACCTCGCGTCGATCCCGCCGGTCAAACCGCTGCCGGAAGAGTTCCCCCTCGTCGCCTACGAGGACGAGTACGAAGAACTCACCTTGCGGTGCCGGAACGAGACCTTCGCGGACCACTGGGGGAGCACGGAGCAGTCCCCGGAGGCGTGGCGGCATCTCGTGGTCGGCGGGAAGGACTTCCAGCGGGAGCTGTCTTTCCTGTTGCTGAGCCCGGAGCGGGACCGGGTGGTCGCGATGGTGCTGTGCGCCCACTTCGCCTCCGACGAGGCCGCGACCGGTGTGAAAGAGCTGTACGTCAGCCATGTCGGGACGGACGCGAGCCTTCGCGGACGCGGTATCGCCGGCGCGCTGCTCGGGCACACGCTCGTCAAAGCCAAGGCGGCGGGCTTCCGGCGTGCCTCGCTCAATGTCGATCAGGACAACACCCACCGCGCCCTCGGCGTCTACGAACGTGTCGGGTTCGGCGAGCATCAGCGCTGGGCAGGCTATGTGAAGGCCGTCTCCGCCTGACCGGTTGACACCCGAAAGGGTGGATTTCGGTACAGTCGATCTTCTCGGAGAGATCGCTGGGGGTGGTAGGGCGTTGCCGGTTTCCGCACGCCTCGGCTGGCACGATCTGCCGTCGGCGACGCGTGACGCCGTGGAGCGTGAGCTCGGTTCGGTGGTCCGTCGTTCGTTGTGGCAGACACCGGAATTCGACGGCGGTGTCGCCGCCAGGCTCGAACTCGAACGCGAACATCGCTGGGTCTTCCTGAAGGCGATCCCGGCGAGCAGTCCGCGAGCGGGTGGCTACCGGACGGAGGCGGCTATCGCGCGACGGCTGCCCTCGGCGGCACCCACGCCGAAGCTTCTGTCCTTTGTGGACGGCGAATGGCTGGTGCTCGCGTTCGCCGACTTCGACGGCACGAGGCCGAACCTGCGCCCGGGCTCGCCGGACCTTTCCGCGGTCCTGGCCACTTTCGGCGCGCTCGGGCGCACGCTCACACCGTGTCCGCTGCCCGACGTGCCGGACGCGCTCGACGACCTCGGCCCGCTCCTGCGCGGCTGGCACGAACTGGCGAAGGAGCCGCCGTCCGACCTCGACGGCTGGGCCGTCCGCAACATGGACAGGCTCGTCCAGCTGGAGACGTCCTGGCATCCCTGGTCGGCCGGGGACACTTTGCTGCACAACGACATCCAGCCCGAATACCTGGTGCGGACCGGCCCGGGCCGGGTGCTCGTCACCAACTGGCGCTACCCGGCGAGGGGCGCGGGCTGGCTCGATCTGGTCGCGCTCGTCCCGTATCTGCTCGACGCCGGGCACGAACCGGCCGACGTCGACCGCCTGCTGCGGCGGCGCCCGGTGCTCACCGGAGTCCCGGTCTGGGCGGTCACCGCGTTCGGCGTCGCCCTGGCCGGACACGCCGAACGGGCGTCCCGGCTACCGGAACCACCCGCGACGACCGGGGTCCGCGCGGCGCAGCGCCGTCTCGCCGCGGCCATGCGCGACTGGCTCGCCTACCGCACCCACTGGCCCTAGGCCGTCTCGCATTCAGAGGACGAAACGCGCCAAGGGCAACCGGCGACCGAGGGTGACGCGGCGCCGGACTCGCGTGCTCAGACGCGGATCTCGCGTGCTTGAAGGCGGAACTCGCGTGATCGGGCGCCGCACACGTGAGTTCCGCCTTCAAGCACGTGTGCTCGCCGTCTGATCACGTGAGTCACGAACCCGGCGAATGAGCCGGGTGCGGGCGCATCGCGACAAGTACGTCAGCCGACGACGTGCAGCGGGTCTTCACCGGCGGCGTAGCGGCGCAGCTGCTCGGCGACCAGTCGCTTCGCGCGCGGGTAGAACGACGCCGACCCGCCCGCGATATGCGGCGTGATGATCACGCCCGGCGAGGTCCACAGCGGATGCCCGGCGGGCAGCGGCTCGGGATCGACGACGTCCAGCGCGGCCCGCAGCCGTCCGGAGACGGTCTCCGCCGTGAGCGCGCCGGTGTCGATCGCCGAGCCCCGCCCTACGTTCACCACCAGGGCGCCGTCCGGCAGCGCGGCGAGTTCCGCGGCGCCGAACAAACCCGTGGTCGCGGGCGTTTCGGGCAGGATCAGGACCACGATGTCGGCGGACGGCAGCAGTTCCGCCAGTTCGCCGACGCCGTGCACCCGTTCCGAGGGCCTGGCCGTGCTCGCCACTCTGGTCACGACGGCTTCGGCCGCGACCAGCTGCCGCTCGATGGCCTGGCCGATCGAGCCGTGGCCGACCAGCAGCACGCGGCTGTCCGCCAGCGAGCGCGTGTGCTCGCGTTCCCACGACGCCGTCGCCTGCTGCGCGAACCAGCGCGGCAGATCCCGCTGGGACGCGTGGATCAGCGCCAGCGCGTGCTCGGCCACGCTGAGGTCGTGCAGGCCGCGGCCGTTGGCCAGCTTCACTCCCGCCGGCATCAGCGGGACCAGCTTCTCCACCCCGGCCGAAAGCGCCTGCACGAGCTTCAGCGACGGAAGCCGGGCGATCAGCTTCGCCGGCTCCGGTCCCGAGTCGTACGGCAGCACGTAGACCTCGACGTCATCGAGGTCGCCGTCCGGCAGCGGACCCGTGCCGTCGTAGAGCCGCGCGCTCAGGCCTTCGGGCAGCTCGATGTCGGACCAGGGCAGGATGGCTCGCTCCGTCATACCACCATTCTGACCATCGGACTCGCCGCGGAATCCGTTGCCCTTCCACACCCGCTTGGACGAGACTCTTCTCCCTCGCCCAGGGACGAAGGAGCCGGAGTGACCCAGTACCTGATCTCGTTCGACGAAGGCGCGATGCGGGTCTCCGAGGAGGACCTGCCCGCCGTCACCGAAGCGACGGTCGCGGTGGTCCGGGCGGCCATGGACGCAGGCGCGTGGGTCTTCGGCGGCGGACTGACGCCCCGGGACGGGACGAGCGTGGTGTCCACCGACGGGACGATCGCCGACGCGCCGGACCCGGCGAGCAAGCAGTACCTCGGCGGATTCTCGATCGTCGACGTGCCCACGCGCGAAGAAGCGTTGCAGTGGGCGGCCAAGCTCGCCGTCGCCTGCCGCTGCGCGCAAGAGGTCCGCGAGCTGCTGCCCGCCCCTCCGGACCTCTGACCGAGGCCGGACGCGACCGGTACGCCTGGTCCGATGGTCTCGTCCGGCTGATCACGGCTGCGCGCACGTCTTGCCGGACAGCGCCGATTGCCACCCCGTGGGCCTACCGTCAACGGATCTCACGCGTGACCGGACGGACGACGTTCGTGACCGGACGGACGGCGCGTGTGATCAGACGGACGACACACGTGATCAGACGGACGACACCGGCGATCGGCGGGACGTGACTCAGCCGTGGGTGGCGACGCAGAATTCGTTGCCCACGGGATCGGCGAGCACCGTCCAGGCGATACCTGGCATCTCGTGCTCGTCGAGCTTCTTCGCGCCCAGTCCGATCAAACGTTCCACCTCCTTCTGTCTGTCTTCGGTCGCGAAGTCCATGTGGACCCGGTTCTTGGCGACACGCGATTCCGGCACGCGCTGGAAGGCGAACACGGGCCCCGCCCCGGCCTTGGGGTGCAGGATCAGGAACTCGCCCTCGTAGTCCTGATCCACCTCCACCCCGAGCGCCTTCGTCCAGAACGCCGCGAGCCCGCGCGGATCCGCGCAGTCGATCGTGATCATGCCCAGGTCGATACCCATGGCGGCACGCTAGCGGGGCCCACCGACAAAACCGGGCGCCCGCGATAACCGGTTGAACCGCCCCGGGGCGGGGTGACTACGCTGCGCAGAACGTCTAAGCACGTAATTCCAGCGAGGAGCCCAGAAGTGATCACCAGGATGTCGTCGTTGTTCCTTCGCACCTTGCGCGAGGATCCGGCGGACGCCGAGGTACCGAGCCACCGGCTCCTGGTACGCGCCGGCTACGTCCGCCGGGTGGCCCCGGGCGGCTACTCCTGGCTGCCGCTGGGCCTGCGGGTGCTGCGCCGTGTCGAGAACGTCGTCCGCGAAGAGATGAACGCCATCGGCGCGCAGGAGATCCAGTTCCCCGCGCTGCTGCCGAAGGAGCCCTACGAGGCCACCGGCCGCTGGACCGAGTACGGCGACGCCCTCTTCCGTCTCAAGGACCGCAAGGGCGTCGACTACCTCCTCGGCCCGACGCACGAAGAGCTCTTCGCGCTCACTGTGAAGGGTGAGTACAGCTCGTACAAGGACTACCCCGTCGTCCTGTACCAAATCCAGACCAAGTACCGCGACGAGGCGCGTCCCCGCGCCGGGATCCTGCGCGGCCGCGAGTTCGTCATGAAGGACTCCTACTCCTTCGACCTCGACGACGACGGCCTGACGAAGTCTTACGAGCTGCACCGCCAGGCGTACACGAAGCTGTTCGACCGTCTCGGCATCGAGTACGTCGTCGTGAAGGCGACCTCCGGCGCCATGGGCGGCTCGGCCTCCGAGGAGTTCCTCGCCGTCGCCGAGACCGGTGAGGACACCTACGTCCGCAGCACCGAATCGGGTTACGCGGCCAACGTCGAAGCGGTCACCACGCCCGCTCCCGAGGCGAAGCCGATCGAGGGCCTGCCCGAGTCGAAGGTCCACCACACGCCGGACACCCCGACCATCGAGTCGCTGGTCACGTTCCTGAACAACGCGGACCTCGGGCGCACCTTCACCGCCGCGGACACGCTCAAGAACGTCCTGGTGAAGACCCGCCAGCCGGGCGCCAAGGAGTGGGAGCTGCTGGCCATCGGTCTCCCCGGTGACCGCGAGGTCGACACGAAGCGCCTCGAAGCGTCGCTCGAGCCCGCCGAGTTCGAGCTGCTCGAAGAGGCCGACTTCGCCAAGAACCCCTTCCTCGTCAAGGGCTACATCGGCCCGAAGGCGCTGAAGGACAACGGCGTCCGCTACCTGCTCGACCCGCGCGTCGTCGACGGCACGGCCTGGGTCACCGGCGCCGACGAGCGCGACCACCACGTGGTCGACCTGGTCGCGGGCCGCGACTTCACCGGTGACGGCACGATCGAGGCCGCCGAGGTCCGCGAAGGCGACGCGTCGCCCGACGGCCAGGGCACCCTGGTCGCCGCGCGCGGCATCGAGATCGGGCACATCTTCCAGCTCGGCCGCAAGTACGCGGACGCCTTCGAGCTGGACGCGCTCGGCCCGGACTCCAAGCCCATCCGCATCACCATGGGTTCGTACGGCGTCGGCGTCTCGCGGCTGGTCGGCGTCCTCGCCGAGCAGAACCACGACGACCTCGGCATCGTCTGGCCGCGCGAGGTCTCGCCGTTCGACGTGCACGTGGTCATCGCGGGCAAGGACGAGACGGTCGCCGCCGGCGCGGAGAAGCTCGCGGCCGAACTGGACGCTGCCGGGATCGAGGTCGTCCTCGACGACCGCAAGGCCACCCCGGGCGTGAAGTTCGCCGACGCCGAACTCGTCGGCGTGCCGACGATCCTCGTCGTCGGGCGCGGTCTCGCGAACGGCGTCGTCGAGGTCAAGGACCGCCGCACCGGCGACCGCGAGGAGATCGCCGTCGACGCGGTCGTGGAGCACCTGGTCAAGCTCGTCCGCTCGTAATGGGCCTGTTCGGCAAGAAGCGCGGGGATTCCCCGGGCTACGAGGACAACGCGGCGCTGGACGGGTTCGGGGGCTATCAGCCCTCGGATTCGTCCGGCTACGCGCCGACCCCGGAACCGGCCGAACCCAAACCAGAACCCTCGCCGGAGCCGCAAAAGCCGGCGAAGCAACCGATGTCGCGAAGCGGGCGACGGGCCATGTACGGCTTCTTCGCCACGCTCGGCGTCATCGCCATCGCCGCGCTCGCGAACAACGGCGACAGCTCGTCGGAAAGCAGCGCCCCGACGCCGCGGACTCCGACCGTCTACACGCCTTCGCCTCGGGTCGTCGCGCCGCCGGTGACCGAGGGCTGGCAGTCCGTGGCGGGGAAGGACGGCGTCTACGCCTACGACGTCCCGCCGAACTGGACGCCGAAACCCGGCACGATCCACGGCTGGGAGAAGGGCACCCAGGTCCCGGGCATCACGATGGTCGCCAGTGCTTTCGTCGGGGAGGGCTACTGCCCGCAGGAGAAGCGAAGCAGGATCGGCGGCAGCGGCGTGGCGAACGTGAAGGCCGCCGACCCCGCTGACGCCTCTGTCGCGGCGCGCAAGGCGCTCGACGACCTCACCGTCAGCGCCTACAACCCGGAAGACGGCCCGCTCACGGCCAAGATCAGCCCGGAACCGCCCCAGGCGACCGAGTTCACGCTCGGTTCCGGCAAGAAGATCCCCGCGAGCATCGTCCTCGCGGAGGTCGTGACCCCGCCGGGACCGTGCGGCGCGCAGCGCGCCCTGGTCGGCGTGCTCGCGCCGCAGCTGGGCGACGCCTCGGCGGTCCTGGCCGTCTATTCCGGCCAGGACACGCCAGGCGGGGCGGACCGCGAACAGATCCTGAAGATCCTCAAGACCTACCGAGGCGTCCCGGAAGCGGACCGCAAGACCATCACGCCGCCGCCTTCGACGTTGCGCTGAGGCTTCTTGCCGGACCGCGCGAGCTTCGCCAGCCGTAGCAGCCCGGTGTTCGGCAGGTAGGCCCGGCCGAGGGCGATCCCGATCCGCGGCAGATCCGCTTCGTCGCGGAACGCGAGGTACAGCGGGACGTGCCGCGGCTGGAACTTCGCCTTGAACGCGTGCAGTGAACGGAATCCGTAGAACGGCTCCATCATCGTGCCGAGCGCGTCCAGCACCCGCTCGACGGCGTGCGCGGGTTCGCCGGAGCTCGCCAGCGGGGCACCGGACAGCGAAACGAACTTCGCGCCTTCTTCACGGAAGGCCAGGCACGACGACGCGATCAGGAACTCCATCGACGGGCGGAATCCGTCGGCACGCTTGCGCATGACGTCGAGCGTCCAGCCGCCGACCGCGCCCGCGCCGGTGTAGACCGGCATCCACGACGTCACGCCGTGGACCACGCCGTCGGCGTCCACCGCGAGGCCCACGCGGGTCTCGGGGTCCATCGCCTCGTCGACCCCGCCGAGGGTGAAGCCCATCTCCGGCATGCCCTTGTCGCTGATCCACTCTTCGGAGATCGCGCGCACCTGCGAGATCACCGCGCGCGGCTGGTCGGCGAGCCGGACGAGCCGGAACTCGATGCCGTCCTTCTTGGCGCGGTTGAGCGCGGTCCGCACGTCCTGCCAGCGCTTGCCGCGGAACTCCAGCGTGTCCAGTTCGATCAGGGTGTCCTCGGCGACCTGGACCTGCTTCCAGCCGAGTTCGTCGGTCTTGGCGGTGGTGTCGCCGGTGGCGGAGAACAGGCACGGCACGAGACCGGTGTTCTCGCACATCGTGATGAACTCGGCGATCGTCCGGTCGGCGGCGCCGTCCGGGGCGATCGGGTCGCCGAGGGCGATGGCGACCCCGGCGTGCCGCCGGTAGGCGAGGTAGGACTTGCCGTCCGCGGCCACGAAGTACGAGTTCTGCGGCCACGTCGTCATCCACGAAAGGGTGCTTCCGCCGTGACGGCTGAGCAGCGTGCGGGCCAGCGCGGGGTTGCCCATCCGGCCGAGACGACGGCGCTTCCGGCGCGACGGCACCCGGAAGGCGCCGCGGGAGGCGATCAGCATCGCGAACTCGACCGTCCACAGGAGGTTGTCCACGAAGAACAGCGGCGGATCCATCAGCCCGGCGTCGTCACCGAAGACCTCGGCCAGTGCGAGCACCCCGCCGTAGGCCATCACCTGAAGGATGACGAACGACGTCAGGATCATCGCGGACCACCAGGCGACCTGGCTGCCCTTGCGCAGGCCGTTCATGATCGGCACCACGATCACGCACAGGATGACGACTTCCCAGGTGGACAGCGAGAGTTCCTCGGACGAACCGAAGGGACCGTTGCCCGGCACGAAGGACATCACCAGTTCGGCGACCGTCAGCACCAGCAGGCCGGCCATCACGTAGAACCGCCACTCGCGCAGGCTCGGCCGCCGCTCGCGGCTGGAGTCCTTCGACCCGAGGAACTTGCGCCCGAACGGCAGGGCCAGGACGAGGGCGAAGAAGTGCACGAGGTCGGCGAGCGTGCCGACGAAGATGATCGCGACCCCGGCGTAGACGCACAGCCCGGCGCGCAACCGCAGGCGCCACGGCGGGCGCAGGGTGGCGCTGGCGACCGCGACCGCGGCGAGAGCGCCCCCGGAGAACCCGACGTCGAGGCTGCCGGCGATCCGTTCCGCCCACTCCCAGCCGGAGTTCCGGCTCAGCGCCAGGAACTGCACGGCCACCAGGACGCTGACGAACTGGCCGCCGATGGTGACCGCCATCGCCCGGCGCGTCCCGAGCCGCCATTCCGCGAACCCGGCGAACAGCGCGAAGCTGAGCACCATCGGCAGGTAGTACAACGGGACGACCGCGAACAGCGGTCCGGTGAGCACCGTCCACCACCGGCCTGATTCGAGCGACGGCAGCCCATACGCGATGTACGGGTACACCGCGCGATCCTCGGCGGCCGACCAGAGCGCGCCCGTGGCCAAGGCGAGCGCGAGCATGGTCAGCGTGACGAGGGTCGTGAAAGGCAACCGGTGTCTCAACACCGTGGCGATCTTGTGCGTCCGGCCCGGCGCGGCCGTCCCGCTTCCCCCTTTTGGCATGGAATCAAATTAGGCGCCGAGACCGGTCCGACACATCCGGCACGGGACCCATATTTCCCTTAGGGGAGTGCTACTCGCGACGGATGGTCTCACCCATCTTGAGGACGATGTCCCTGGCGACGGCGTCGGGGATCCCCTGGTCCGCCAGCACCAGAAGGACGTGGTAACGGCCGGATCCGGGCAGCGCGCGCAGGGGGAGGGCGATCGCGGTGATCGCGACCGACGGCGCCGGGCACGGTCCGTTCGGGGCGGGGACGACGGTGGTGGTCACGGCGGTGGCGGTCGCGCCGCCGTCGAGCATCGTGACCGGACCGGCCTGGCCGACTTCGGTCTTCGGGGGCTGTCCTTCGCCGTCGGAGCCGTACGCGGCTTCGGCCCAGCGCAGGGTCGTCTCCTCCGCCGCCTGGGTGGTGCCGCCGACCTCGCCCTCGTCGATGGTGGTGAACCCCGCCATCGCCCGCGACGAGAGATCGGAGCCGGGGCAGAAATCGCGGTGGTACCGGGCGACGCCTTGCAAGGTGACGAGGTCGCCTTCCGGCGTCTCGTAGCCGATGGCGACGTCGGGCTTTTCGAGCTTCCAGTCCGGCGGGACGTCGAAGACGAGCGGATGGTCGTCGGACTGCACGGGTTGCCAGCCCGCGATCACGGGCTCGATCCTGGTGGGCGCCACCGGATCGGGCAGGGCGATGTCCCGCGCGGGCGGCGGTGGCGCGGTCTTGGCCTGGTAGGTGGCGGTGGTGCCGACCGCGAGGACGATGATCAGCCCGATGATGCCCAGCGTGGGCCTGAGACGAAGGCGCCGGCGTGCCGGGACGGTGTCCAGGACGACCGGAATCGGCCTCGTCCGCTCGGCTTCGGTCTCGGGTTCGAGCGGCTGCCCGGTGAGCGGATCGACGAACCACGTTCGCGGTTCGTCGGAGCGCCCACCGGGGCCGGTCATGGCTGCGGCCTCAGACTGGTGAGGATCTTTCGCGCGTCCGCGTCGGGCAGCGCGTCGGGTGTGCCCTGGTCGATGGCCATGACGAAGCAGATGGTCTGTTCGCCGGATTTGAACGCCGCCGAAGTGAGCTTCACGCTGGGCGCCCGGCACTCCTCGGTCTCGGGCGGGCTGAACGTCCCGGTCGAACTGACCGCCTGGATCGTTCCGTTCGCGATCGGGACCTGCGTGACCTCGGGCATCGGGACGTCGGCCTTGCCGGTGGCGGCCTGGATCCAGAGCCGGACAGCGCCCCTGGCGGCGTTCTCGACCGGGATGTCGCCCGCGGTGGCGAACCCGACGACGCCGCGGTTCGAGCCCCGGGCATCCGGGCAGGCACCGAGTTTGTACGTCGACGCCTCGTGGATGACCATCTTGAACTCGCCCTCGTTGTAGCCGACGATCTGGCCCGGCTTGGTCTCCCAGCCGGACGCGGGAAGGTCGTAGGCGGTCTTGTCCTTGGCTGACAGGATCCCCTGCCAGCCGGGCGTCGTCGAGGGCACTTTGTTGTCTTTCGGGGCACCGCTGCTCGTGGGCGGCGGTTTCGACGCCGAAGACGACGGCGGCATCGTCACGGACGAAGGCGGCGGACCGGCCTGAGGCTGCTGATCGCCGCCGTCCCGCAGGACGAAGAAGAGCGTGGCGCCGACGGCGATGACCAGGACGAGCGCGCCGAGGCCGATCCAGAGGCCCTTCTTGCTCTTCTTCGGCGGCTCCGGCGCGAAGCCCTGGTACGTCTGCTGCGGGAACTGCTGGTAACCCTCGTACGGCTGCTGGGGTTGCTGCGGGTACTGGCCGTACTGAGGCGGGTTCTGCGGCGGATACCCCTGCTGCGGGGGTTGCTGCTGATAGGGCTGCTGCGGTTGCTGCTCCGGCCAGCCGTTACCGCCTGGGTATGCCATGGAGCGAGCTTAGTTGGCCTCCCCGAGTACGGCCGCGCGCACCGCTGCCAGGTCGGACAGGTCGCCGAGCACGGTGTGCGCCCCGGCGTCGGCCAGTTCCTCCGCGCTGAACTGGCCCGTCGCCACGGCCACCGCGACGGCGCCGTTGTCGAGCGCGGCCCGCACGTCGTCCGGGGTGTCGCCGATGACGACGACCGACGCGGGCGCGAAGTCGGTGCCGTGCTTCGCCGAGGCTTGACTGACGGCGGCGGGCACCAGGTCCGGCCGGTGCGCCGAGAGCGAGCCGTAGCCGCCGATCTCGAAGTCCACGTGTTCGTGCAGGTCGAACGCGGTCAGCTTGTGCACGGAGATCTCCGGCAGATTGCCCGTGACCAGCGTCTGGACGACACCGCCGTGCCGGGCGAAGGCGTTCAGCGCGTCCTTCGCGCCCGGAAGCGCCCGGCCGTTCGAGGACAGGGTCGGCGCGTGGCTTTCGGAGACCGCGATCAGCGCGAGCCAGAGTTTGCGCACGTTCTCCTCGGTGGGCTCGACGCCGTGCGAGGTCAGGATGTCCGAGCTGATGGCGCGTTCGGTGCGGCCGCCGAAGTTCGGCAACGCCCGCAGTTCGACGCCCGCGACCTCGGCGAGCGCGGCCGTGTACCAGGCGGCGCCGATACCGCGCAGGTCCACGAGGGTCTGGTCGATGTCCCACAGCACTAGCCGATGCGGAGTAGTCACGCGGTCGAAGGTACCGGTGAGCTTATTCAACGTCTGTTGACTTCTTGGGAGCGGACACTTACCTTGGCAGCTAATTCAACGGATGACGAATAAATGGAGGACGGTCATGTCGAACCGTCGCCCCGCCGGGGCCTTCGCCTTGCTCGTCGCGGTGGCCGGTGCGCTGGTCGCGGTCGTGCTGGGCTTTCTCACCTTCGGCGCGCAGGCCACCGTCGCGCCCGACGGCCTCCCCGTCGCCGTGGCCGCGCCGCCGGGACCGCTCCAGGCGGCCGCGAACGGGATCGCGTCCCATGGCGGCGGTCAGGTCTCCTGGCGGGTGACCTCGCCCGAGGAAGGCCGGAAGCTGTTGGAGGACAAGGAGGTCTACGGCGTCCTCGAACTCCCGTCGACGATCGTGGTGTCCGGGGCGGTGAACCCGTCCGGGACGCAGATCGCGCAACAGATCCTGACCGGTGCCGCGCAGGCGATCGGTGGCACGCCGAAGGTCGAGACACTGCGTCCGGCGAGCGTCGCGGGCCGGACGGCGCCGCTCGCGCTGAGTGCGCTGGCGTGGGTCGGCTGCCTGGCCTCGGGAGCCTTGCTGGTCCTGGCCGGACAGCGGATCGGCCGGGACGCGGGAGCAGGCGCGCGCTTCACGCAGATCGTTTCGGCGGGCGTGCTGGTCACCGGCGTCCTGGTCGGATTCCTGAAACTGTGGGACGCCGCACTCCCGATCGGCTGGGACGTCGTCGGCTTCCTCTTCCTGGCCACGACCGGGTTCGCCGCCGTGCAGACCGGTCTGCTGCGGCTGCTCGGCGTGCGGGCGATGGCGATCCTCGGTCCGCTGTACCTGGTCGCCCCCGCCGTCGCCGGTCAGGTGCCGGAGCTGCTGGACCCCGCCTACCGCGCGGTGCTGTGGTCCTGGACGCCGTTCCGGTTCTCCGCGGAAGCCCTCCGGAGCTTGTTGCAGGGCGTTCCCGGCGCGCCGGACGTCCTGACCGGGGTGTGGGTGCTCGCCGGGCTGCTCGCGGCGGGGCTGCTGCTCGCGCTGTGGCCGGCCCGGTCAGCCCTCCAGCAGGCTGAAGCGGACACGCCGGACCGGGTTGTCCAGGTTGGTGTCCACTAGGCAGACCGACTGCCAGGTGCCCAGCGTCATCACCCCGCCGATCACCGGGATCGTGGCGAACGGCGGCAGCAGCGCGGGCAGGACGTGGTCACGGCCGTGACCGGGACTGCCGTGCTGGTGCCGCCAGCGCCCGTCGCGAGGGAGGAGTTCGTCGAGCGCGGCGAGCAGGTCTTCGTCGCTGCCCGCGCCGGTCTCGAGGATCGCCAGCCCGGACGTCGCGTGCGGGACGAAGACGTGCAGGATCCCGTCCTCGGCGTCCGCGTCGCGCAGGAAGGACTCGGCGTCCTTGGTCAGGTCGTGGACCACGGCCACGCTGCCGGTGCGCACCTCGATCTCCGTGGAGTACATACCTGTCACGGTAGTACCCCGAAGCGCGCGACGTAGTGCCAGACGCGTTTGAGTGCTTGCGGATCGAGGTGACCCGCCTCGCCGAGGACACGCGGATCGAGAAAGCCGTCTTCGGCCAGGGCGAGCCCGAGTTCGACGAATTCCGGACCGCGGTACGCGGGATGTCGTTCGAGTTCTTCGGTCGACAGGCGGAAACCCGGATGCCATTCGACGGGACAGTCCAGCCGGAGCGCCGCCTTTTCGACGTCGGTTCCGCGGTGACTCGGGTCGAGCACGAGGGCGTCGACGTCCGTCGCGAGGTCGACGGGACCGTGGACGTGCGCCTCGACGTAGTCGTCGAGAAGGTCCGCATCGCCTCGCTCTGCCAGTGCGATCAGTGCGGAAACCCTGGTGCCGTAACCGAAATCCGACGGATGCAGCACGCTGTCCGGATAGCAGAACGTCGTCCGCGCGACGGTGTGCGCGGCCATCCGGAAATGGGCCGAGCCGAATCGCGGCGCGCCGCCGGTGGGACGGCGGCGGAAGTTCAAGGCGCCGTACTTCGGCCGTTCGGCGGGCGGCGCGTCGTCGTAGGCGCCGCCGAACATCCGGCTCTCCCAGCGCCGGCGCGCTCCGCCGGGACGCGCTGCCAGGCCGCCGTTGCTCGTCCCGGTTTCGAACTGATTGCGGTAGAAACCGTCGTCGGCCATCGACGTCAGGACGGATCGTCCGTCCACTGTGGACCTGTCGGGATGGAAGTGCACCGTCACCGGCAGGCCTGCCTTGTGTCCGCCGCGTGCTTTCGCCGCGACGTGTGCGAGGGCCCGGGAGTACATGCCCCGAGTATCAGGCGTGCCGCCGGGCGAGCGCGACCAGATATCGGACCGGTTCGCCGGTCGGGTTGACGTAGGCGCACTGCTGCGGAGTGCCGAGCTGCAGGCAATCGCCCGCGTCGAGTTCGTGGTCGACGTCGCCCTCGCGGAAACGCAGATGCCCGTCGAGCACCCAGATCTGATGATGGGTCAGCGCGTAGGTGTGGGCGGGGAAGGCGACCTCGGCGCCCGCGGGCAGTACGACCTCGACCAGTTCCAGCGGCCCGCCGAGGGACGGCGACACCGCGCGCCGCACGTATCCGGTGTCGGGGTCGGTCCAGGTCGGCTGATCGGCCACGCGCACGAGCCGCCGGTCGCCGTGCTCGGCGCGCGCGATCAGCTCGGACAGCGTCATCCCGAGCGCGGCGGAAAGCCTGCTGAGCAGGACGGCCGTCGGCTGCGCCTCGCCGCGTTCGATCTTGCCGATCATCGCCCTGGACACGCCCGACAGCTCGGCCAGGGCGTTGGCCGAGAGGTTCTGGTCGACTCTCGCGGACTGGAGCGTCGCGGCGAGCGACGCGGACAAGGGATCCGACATGCTGCTCACTATAGTGGCAGCCTCGGTTACTATGGTCGCCATGGTGATCAGGGAAGCGACGGAAGCCGACGCGATGGCGTGCGCGGAGATCTACGCGCCGTATGTCACCGACACGGTGATCTCGTTCGAGACCGAGCCGCCCAAGCCGGACGAGATGGCCGAGCGCATCGCCAAGGCGCAGCGATCGCACGCTTGGCTCGTCCTCGAAGACGACGAAGGCCGCGTCGCCGGCTACGCCTACGGAGGTCCCTTCAGTGGGCGCCCGTCCTATCGCTGGTCTTGCGAGGTCAGTATCTATCTGGAGCTCGGCCGCCGGAGGACGGGTGGCGGCCGCGCGCTCTATCAGGCGCTACTGGACAGGCTGGCGGCGCGAGGTTTCCGGAACTTCTGCGCGGGGATGGTGCTGCCGAACGACGCGAGCGCCGGGCTGCATCGCGCGATGGGCTTCGAGCCGGTGGGGACCTACCGGCGGATCGGGTACAAGCACGGTGCGTGGCGGGACGTCGCCTGGGTGCAGCTGTGCCTGCCGGAGCTCACCGGGGTACCCGCGGAACCCCGGTGACGTATCCCTGCGAAGTCCGTGAAGGCCTCCTTGAGAGACCCAGGGTCTCTCAAGGAGGCCTTCACGGACTTCGCGGACGGTGTGAGAGTGGCTTTCGCGACACGCCGCATCGGCCCGGTGACCATCCACAGTGGACAAAGCGGGCTGAAGGGGAGGAAAGCGTCCTTCACCGCGTGAGAGGCGGGGAAAGTCCCCTTCAGCCCGTCTAGGAGTCGAGGTACCGCAGCACGGCGAGAACCCGCCGATTGTCCCCTTCGGACTGAGGAAGCTCCAGCTTCCCGAAGATGTTCGACACGTACTTCTCCACCGACCCCGCCGAAAGGAACAACGCCGCCGCGATGGCCGAGTTCGACCGCCCTTCGGCCATCAGCCCCAGCACCTCCCGCTCCCGCGGCGTGAGTCCCGCGAGCGCGTCGGTCTTCCGCGTGGCGGTGAAGAGCTGGCTGACCACCTCCGGGTCGAGCACGGTCTCACCTTCGGCGACCCGGCGGAGCGCGTCGAGGAAGTCCGACACCTCCGCGACCCGGTCCTTCAACAGGTACCCGACGCCACCGGCGCGGTCCGCCAAGAGTTCCGTCGCGTACTGCGTCTCGACGTATTGCGAGAACAGCAGGACCGCGCACCCCGGCAGTTCCGCGCGCAGCGCGATCGACGCGCGCAGTCCTTCGTCGGTGTGCGTCGGCGGCATCCGGATGTCCACAATGGACACGTCCGGCCGGTGTTCGCGGACCGCCGCGCACAGGCTATCGCCGTCGGCGACGGCCGCGACGACCTCGTGCCCCCGAAGGTTCAGCAGTTCGACGAGCCCCGCCCGAAGGATGGCCGAATCCTCCGCGATCACGACGCGCACGCCGCCCCCCCCATGTCCTATTTCCGTAAAGGTATTTCCGCGCTGACCACCGTAGGCCCTCCTTGAGGACTGTCGATGTCGAGCCTGCCGTCCACCGTCGCGAGCCGTTCGGCGATCCCGGCGAGCCCGCCGCCGCGTTCCTGCCGGGCACCGCCTTCGCCGCCGTCGTGCACCACGAGCCGCAAGGCGTCTCCGACGATACCCACGTCGACCTCGATCGCGGCGGAAGTGTGCTTCGCGGCATTGGTCAGCAGTTCGGCGACGGTGAAGTAGGCGATGGTCTCGATCGACGGCGACGGCCTGCTCGGCAGGTCCACCGTGATCCGCGCGTCGATGCCCGAGCCCGCGGCCAAAGTGGACAGTGCGACGTCGAGACCGGCGTCGAGCGCGGCGGGGTGGATGCCGCGGGCGAGATCGCGCAGTTCGACCAGCGCCTGTTTCGCGTTGGCGTGCGCGGCGGTGACCAGCGTGGTGACCTGCTCGATGTCGCCGCCACCGGACAGCTCGTCCTTCGCGATCCCGAGCTTCATCGCGAGCGCGACCAGCTGAGCCTGCGCGCCGTCGTGCAGGTCGCGTTCGATCCGGCGGAGCTGCCGCGTCGCGTCGTCGACGGCGCTCGCCCGGCTGCGTTCGAGGTCCCGCACGCGTTTGGAGAGGTCTTCGGCGCCGAGGATCCCGCGCACCAGCAGGCGGTCGAACTCGGTCAGGCCGTGCACCACCCACGGCATCGCCACCAGCACGGCCAGTCCGGTGAAGGCGAGCAGCAGGGTGAGGGGCCAGGCGCCGACGTGGAGGTCGAACGTCGGCATGGCTTCACCGTTCAGGGTGAACCAGAAGAACGGGTAGGTCAGCGTGCTCACGGCGTACACGAACAGGATCGCGACCAGGAAGAACTCGATCAGCGACAGCGGCAGCCGGATCAGCAGGTAGGCGATCGACCGCCAGCCGATCGGGTCCGCGATCTTGCTCTTGATCCCGTTCCACAGGCCCGGCCGCAGCTCGGGCCGGGAGGGCGTGGTGACCGTCGTCCCGAGCAGGAGGCGTGAGAGACCGATGTGCGCGGCGCCGATCAGCCGCGCGCCCGCCACGACGCCGATGAGCACCGGCAGCCCGACGGTGAGCAGGCTCAGGGTGATCCCCAGGAGCAGCCCGACGACGACGAGCACGACGAACACCAGCGTGAGCGGCGCGCCGATGATCACCCACACCAGCTCGGCCCAGTACGCGCGGTTCAGCTGCGAGCCGAGGACGCGCCCGGGCAGGGCGTAGCGGGTGATCACGGTTTCAGCTTGCCGTGGTCACCCGCCTCACGCCCATCCAGGTTTCCCTAGTCTTCGCGGTTTTCGTCCGCCTGCGCGCGCTGCGACGCCTCGCGCATCTCGATGACGTCCGTCAGCCAGTCGCCGGTCTCGCGGGCGATGTCCCGGATCGCGCCGGTGATGATCGTCGCGATGTTGCCGATGTGGGTGGCCGCGGACTCGGTGACCTCTTGGACCACGTCCTTGGTGCTTTCGAACTGACCGACCATGTCAGACACCTTAAGCCGCTCGGAGGGTCTTGTCGCTCTCCACGGTAGCCGGAGTGCGGGGTTCACCGTTCCACGGCAGGGCCAGTTTCACGATCTTCCTGGCCACCGAGAGCAGCTGCTTGTGCAGGGGGCCGGTGTTGTACGGCAGGCCGTACTTCTCGCAGATCGCCCGCACCTCGCCCGCGATCTCCGGGTAGCGGCGCGCCGGGATGTCCGGGAACAGGTGGTGCTCGATCTGGTGCGAGAGGTTCCCGGTCATGACGTGGAAGAGCTTGCCGCCGGTGATGTTCGCCGAGCCGAGGATCTGCCGCAGGTACCACTGGCCCCGCGACTCGTTCTCGGTCTCCTCCTCGGTGAAGCTCTCGACGTCGGCCGGGAAGTGGCCGCAGAAGATGATCGAGAACGCCCACAGGTTGCGGGTCAGGTTCGCGGTCGCGTTGCCTAGGAAGGTCAGCGGCGCGAGCGGACCGGTCAGCAGCGGGAAGAGCACGTAGTCCTTGCCGACCTGGCGGCCGGCCTTGCGCACGATCTTCCGCAGCACCGGAACGTTCTCGGCCCAGGTCCGCTCGCCCTTGACGACCCGGTCGACCTCGAGGTCGTGCAGCATGACGCCCCACTGGAAGAACAGCGCGAGCAGCGTCGCGTACACCGGGTTGCCCAGGTAGTACGGATTCCACTTCTGTGCCGGGTCCATCCGCAGGATGCCGTAACCGATGTCGCGGTCCTTGTCGAGGATGTTCGTGTACGTGTGGTGGATGTAGTTGTGGGAGTGACGCCAGTTCTCCGACGGCGCGACGGTGTCCCATTCGAACTTCTGCGAGCTCAGCGCCGGGTCACGCGTCCAGTCGTACTGGCCGTGCATGACGTTGTGGCCGATCTCCATGTTGTCGAGGATCTTCGCCACCGAAAGCGCGGCGACACCGGCGACCCAGGCGGGCGGGAAGAAGCCGGCGAACAGCAGTCCGCGGCCGGCGACCTCGAGCGCGCGCTGGGTCTTGATGACGTTGTGGATGTAGTCGACGTCGACCTGGCCGAGGTCGGCGACGATCCGCTGCCGGATCTCGTCCAGTTCGCGGCCGAAGTCCTCGACCTGTCGCGGGGTCAGTTTGTCCTGCAAGCCCGTCATGACCGTTCCTTTCTAAGCGTTGATCTCGACGTCCCCGACCGGGACGGAGATGCAGAGCTGGATCTCTTCGTTCTCTTCGCTGGAGGTCTCGCCGGTCTTGGCGTTGCGCACGCAGCCGGAGGTCTTGATCTGGGTGCAGGAGAAGCAGATGCCCATCCGGCAGCCGTGTTCCGGGCGCAGCCCCGCGTCTTCGGCCTGCTCCAGCAGCGGTTTCCCGGAGTTGTCGAACTCACGGCCGCTGCGCGCGAACCGGACCTGTCCTTCGGCGTTCTCGGTGTCGAAGGTGAGCGCCGGCGGCGTGAACTCCTCGGTGTGCAGATGTGCACCGAGGCCGTCGGCCTCGAACGCCTCGCGGACCGAATCCATCAGCGGCTTCGGGCCGCACAGGAACGTTTCGGCGTCCGGGTACCACGGCGCGGCCTCCGCGAGGTGGTCCTTCGAGAAGAACCCGTGCAGGTCGCCGCCGCTTTTCGCGTGAGTGAACGCGTGTACCACCCGCAGGCCGGGCAGGCGCCGGGCGAGGTCGGCGAGCTCGGCGCGGTAGAGCGCGTCGTCGGCGCCGTTGGAGTAGTGCAGGAACGCGACGTCGCCCTCGTGCTTCTCGTCGGCCAGCGTGCGCAGCATCGACAGGACGGGCGTGATCCCGCTCCCGCCGCTGAGCAACAGGATCCGCCGCGGCCTCGGCGACGGCAGGGTGAACTCACCGTCCGCAGTGGACAGTCCGAGGACGGAACCCGTGGTGACCGTGCGGTTGAGATGCCGCGAGACGAGTCCTTGGGGATCGGCCTTGATGGTCAGTTCCAGTGTCCCGTCGTGCTCCGAACCGGCGGGCGAGTAGCAGCGGGTCCGGCGGACGCCGTCGATCTCGACGGTCACCCGCACGTACTGGCCCGCGACGTGGCCCCGCCAGGCCCGGCTCGGCCGGAGGGTCAGCGTGACCGTGTCGGGTGTCTGCCGCCGGACGCCGGTGACCAGGCCGCGGATCTCGTGGCGGACCAGCATCGGATCGACGAGTTCGAGGTAGCGGTCCATGCCGTGGGGCGTGAGCAGGGCCTCGGCCAGCGAGGCCAGCCGCCTGGCCCTGCGCGGTACCAGTGCCGTCATCACTTTCTCCCAAGTTCAGTGAACGCTTGTACACTGAACAGTGAAGTGGCGAAGATCCGGCTTGTCAACGCGAGAGGACGGCGATGTGACGTGGGTGATACCGCGGAGGCGATTACGCTGTCCGTCGTGACAACTGAGCCCGTTTCCCGGCAGGAGCGCAAGCAGCGAACGCGTCAAGCGCTGCTGGACGCCGCGCTGGACCTGGTGGCGGAACGCGGGTTCTCCGGGCTGAGCCTGCGCGAGGTCGCGAAGCAGGCCGGGATCGTGCCGACGGCGTTCTACCGTCATTTCGCGTCGATGGACGAACTCGGCGTGGCGCTCGTCGAGGAGTCGATGCGCACCTTGCGCACGATGATCCGCTCCGCGCGCACGAGGCCGTCGGCGTACAACGACATGATCCGCTCGTCCGTGCGCGTGCTGCGCGAACACGTGCGGGCGCACGAGGACCATTTCCACTTCCTGGCCAGGGAGCGGTACGGCGGCACCGGTCCGGTCCGGCAGGCGATCGGCTTCGAACTCAAGCTCTTCGTCAGCGAACTCGCCGTCGACCTCGCGCGGTTCGATTTCCTCCGCGACTGGAGCACCGAAGATCTGCACCTGCTCGCCGACCTGATCGTGACGACCATGCTCACGACGGTGCTGGAGTTGCTCGAAACACCTTCGCGTGACGACGAGATCGTGCGCACGGCCGAACGGCGGTTGCGGTTGATCTTTCTGGGGGTGCCGAACTGGCGCAGCGTTCCGTGATCCGGGAAACCGTTGCTCCGTAGGTGTCATGAGGGGTCCCCATAGGACGGAACGTGTCCTGTGGGGACCCCTTATGACATCGCGCACCTGGATCGATGGCTGGATCGATCGTGATGAGCGATGTCACGGAAAGATGCCGTCCGGATACGTTCAGCCAGGAAAGTTGTCGGTCGGACGTGGTAGACAGTGCGGGTTCGTGTGGTCCTCTCCAGCGAGGAGGTCGCCTGTGGCGGCAGAAAACGAGCAGCTCACGGTCGGTGTTGTCCGGGAGACCGGACAAGGTGAACGCCGCATCGCGCTGGTACCGAAGCTCATCGAGCGCGTCTCCGGACGCGGACTGCGGGTGGTGGTGGAGCCCGGCGCGGGCGCCGGCGCCCTGCTCGCCGACGAGACCTTCGAGCAGGCGGGCGCGGTGCTCGGCGATCCGTGGGACGCCGACATCGTGGTGAAGGTGGCGCCTCCGAGCGCGGCCGAAGTCGCGAAGCTCAAGCAGGGCACCATTCTCATCGGCTTCCTGAATCCACGGGGTGATCCCGAGGGGATCGCGGCACTGGAAACGGCGGGCGTCCGCGCTTTCGCCGTCGAGGCGATCCCGCGGATCTCCCGTGCGCAGGCGATGGACGCGTTGTCGTCGCAAAGCAGCGTCGCGGGTTATCGCGCCGTATTGCTGGCCGCGGAGAAACTCACGCGGTTCTTCCCGATGCTCACCACCGCGGCCGGAACAGTGCCCCCGGCGAAGGTGCTCGTGCTCGGCGCGGGTGTCGCCGGGCTCCAGGCACTGGCGACGGCGAAACGGCTCGGCGCGCAGACCACCGGGTACGACGTCCGGCCCGAGGTCGGAGAGCAGGTGAAGTCGCTCGGCGCGAAATTCCTCGAACTCGGTATCGAGGCGGTCGGCGAAGGGGGGTACGCCCGCGAGCTGACGGCGGAGGAAAAGGCCGAACAGCAACGCAGGCTCACCGAGGCGATCACGAAATTCGACGTCGTGATCACCACCGCGCTCGTCCCCGGTCGCAAGGCGCCGACCCTCGTCACGGCCGACGCGGTGAAGGGCATGCCCGCCGGTGGTGTCGTGGTCGACCTCGCCGGCGAGTCCGGCGGCAACTGCGAACTGACGAAACCGGGCGAGGAGGTCGTCGAGTACGACGTCACCATCTGCTCGCCGCTCAACCTCGCCGCGGAGATGCCCGCGCATTCCAGCGAGCTCTACGCGCGCAACGTCACCGAGTTGCTCGAACTGCTCGTCGACAAGGAAGGGAAGCTCGCGCTCGACTTCTCCGACGAGATCGTCGCCGGGGCCTGCGTGGCCGGGGCGCCCGGTGCCGAAGAAGAAGGGGGCGAGTGATGCTCGTAGGCAGCTTGGCGATCCTCGTACTCGCCGGATTCGTGGGTTTCACCGTCATCTCGAAGGTGCCCAACACCCTCCACACCCCGCTGATGTCGGGGACCAACGCCATCCACGGCATCGTCCTGCTCGGCGGGCTGATCGTGCTCGGCCTCGGGGTCGACGGCGTACTGAACAAGATCCTGCTGGTGATCGCGATCGCCTTCGGCACGATCAACGTGGTCGGCGGCTTCCTCGTCACCGACCGGATGCTCTCGATGTTCAAGGCGAAGAAGCCGGAAGACGGTGGTGACAAGTGACGACCTTCATCGCCGTCCTCTACATCATTTCCTTCGCACTGTTCATCTACGGCCTGATGGGCCTGACCGGTCCGCGCACCGCGGTCCGCGGCAACTGGATCGCGGCGGTCGGCATGGGCATCGCGGTGATCGCGACGCTGCTGACGCCGGGCATGAGCAACTGGCTGCTGATCGCGCTCGGCGTCGCGATCGGTGTCGTCGTCGGCGTGCCGTCCGCGCGCAAGGTCAAGATGACCGCGATGCCGCAGATGGTGGCGCTGTTCAACGGCGTCGGCGGCGGGGCGGTGGCCTTGATCGCCTGGGTCGAGTTCCGCACCACCGAGGGCTACGCGCACGAGCCCGCGTACGTCGCGATCGCGTCGTTGTTCGCGGCGATCGTCGGTTCGGTGTCCTTCTGGGGCTCGAACATCGCGTTCGGGAAACTGCAGGAACTCATCTCCGGCCGCCCGATCACCCTCGGCAAATTGCAGCAGCCGGTGAACGCTCTGGTCCTGATCGCCGCGATCGTCTTCGCGGTGGTCATCGCCACCGGCGGCAGCGCCGAACTGCTGATGATCGGCCTGCTGGTCGCGGCGGGCGTGCTCGGCGTGGTGGTCGTGCTGCCGATCGGCGGCGCGGACATGCCGGTCGTCATCTCGTTGCTGAACGCGCTCACCGGTCTGTCGGCCGCGGCCATGGGGCTCGCGCTCGACAACACCGCGCTGATCGTGGCGGGCATGATCGTCGGCGCCTCGGGTTCGATCCTGACGAATCTGATGGCGAAGGCGATGAACCGGTCGATCCCGGCCATCGTCGCCGGCGGGTTCGGCGGCGGCACGGCGGTCGCGAGCGGCGGATCGGGCGAGGTCCGGCCGGTCCGCAGCACCAGCGCGTCCGACACCGCGATCCAGATGGCGTACGCCAACAAGGTCGTGGTCGTCCCCGGGTACGGCATGGCCGTCGCGCAGGCGCAGCACGTGGTCCGCGAGATGGCGAAGCTGCTGGAGGCCAAGGGGATCACGGTCGCGTACGCGATCCACCCGGTCGCGGGCCGGATGCCGGGACACATGAACGTGCTCCTCGCCGAGGCCGACGTCCCGTACGAACAGCTCAAGGAGATGGATGAGATCAACTCCGAGTTCGCCCAGACCGACGTCGCGCTGGTGATCGGCGCGAACGACGTCACGAACCCGGCCGCGGAGACCGATCCGGGCTCGCCCATCTACGGGATGCCGATCCTCAAGGTGAACCACAGCCGGTCGGTGATCGTGCTGAAACGCTCGATGAGCTCGGGCTTCGCCGGCATCGACAACGAGCTCTTCTACGATGCGAAGACAAGCATGCTCTTCGGCGACGCCAAATCGTCGGTGGGCGAGATCGTGGAGGAACTCAAAGCACTGTGACCGGCCCTTCGGAAGTCGTCGCTTCGTTCGACGACCCGGCCGACAACCTCGCGTTCGACGAAGCCCTCCTGCGCGCCGCACCGGAGGCGCCGGTCCTGTGGATCTGGCGCAACACCGACAGTGTGGTCGTGGGGCGAGGGCAGAAGATCGAACGCGAGGTCAAGGCCGACGTCTGTGCGAGCGACGGCGTCCCGGTGCTGCGCCGGGCCAGCGGCGGCGGCACCGTTTTCCACGATCCCGGCAACCTCAACATCACGCTCGTCCTGCCGGGACTCGGTCTGACCGGGGAAGCCGTCAAACCGCTCGAAGCACTCGGGGAACTGATGACCGCGACGGTGGCCGAACTCGGGCTGCCGTCGCGACTCGGTGATCGAGGACTGTTCGTCGGTGACGCGAAGCTGTGCGGTTTCGCCGTGTTCCGGACGAGAACGGGCTTGCTCGCGCATTCCACTCTGCTCGTTTCGACCGCGGCCGAGCGGGTCGGCCGGTACCTCACTTCGGCGCCCGCCGATCCCCGTCCGCTCGACTCCCATCGGAGCCCGGTCGCGTCGCTCGCGGAACATGGCCTGCGCAAAGGTGTTGCCGAAGTCACGGCCGCGGTCCGGGTGGCGGCGGCCGCGCAACTGGGTGAACTCGCCATCCGGAAGCCGTCGGCCGGCGAGCTGGAGTGGCACCGCTCGCTCCGGCACACGAGGTACCACTACCCGGAATGGCATTCCGAAGGCGCTCAGCGCAAATAAGGCGAAAACGAAAAAGGCCCTTTCGTGAAAATCGCGAAAGGGCCTTTTTCGGTGCGTTACTTTTCGGTGGCCGAGAAAGTGACCGCGGGCACCTTGCGGGCGGCGCGCGTGGTCTTCTTCGGCTCGGCTGCCTTCTTCGCCGGCGCCTTGGCGGCGGCCTTCGGCGCTGCCTTGGTGGCGGTCGTCTTCGCGGCCGCGGCCTTCGGAGCCGCCTTCGCGGACGTCGTCTTGGCGGCGGTCTTCGGGGCCGCCTTGGCCGGGGTCTTCGCCGCGGCGGCGGCCTTGGCGCGACCGGCCGGAGCCTTCGCGGTGGTGGACTTCGCCGCGGTGCCGCGGGTCGACTTCGCCTTGGCGGCGGTGGCTTTCGCCGTGGTCTTGGCGGGAGTCTTCGCTTCGGCCTTGGGGGCGGCGGCCTTCTTGGCGGCGGGCTTGCGACCGGCGACACCCTTCGCGGCGGGCTTGCGGGCCGGTTTGGCGGCCGTCTTCGCCTCGGCCTTCGCGGCGGTGGCCGCGGTCTTCGGGGTCGACTTCGACACCCGCGTGCCCTTGGGCCGCTGCACCACCCGCGGCCGCAGTTTGCGTCCACCGATCCGGCGGCCGTTCTCCACGTACGCACTCAGGATTTCCCGGAGTGCGGTGGCGTTGTCGGCCGAAAGGTCGATGTCGTAAGCGATTCCGTCCAAACCGAAAGCGACCGTTTCTTCGGCCGCCTCGCCGGTCAGATCGTCCAGCAAATGCACAGCAGTGTTCCTGGCCATGAAAAAACCTCCCGCGCTCGATCGTTCTACTGCGTAACCGGCACGGTGAACCCTGAACCCGCGGCTGATGACTCACGCAGCGACACGAGGATAGCGGCAGGTTGCGCGAAGCTGCGCGGTGGTGTGCGCTGAATGCATGTCAGCACAGACTTTTGACGTGATCGTGATCGGAGGCGGACCCGTCGGCGAGGTCGCCGCCGAGCGGGCCGCGCGCGGCGGACTTCGGGTCGCCCTCGTCGAACACGAACGCTTCGGCGGCGAATGTTCTTACTGGGCCTGCATTCCGAGCAAGGCGCTGCTGCGGCCGGGGAACCTCCTCGCCGCCGCCAAGCGCGTTCCGGGTGTCCCGGTCGGCGACGCGGTCGACCCGGCCCAGGTTTTCGCGCGCCGGGACTGGTTCACCGGCAAGGGAGACGACAGCGGACAGTTCAAGTGGGCCGAAGGCGTCGGGATCGTCCCGATCCGCGGGCACGGCCGGATCACCGGTGAGCGGGAGGTGACGGTCGACGGCGGTGACGTCCTGACCGCGCGGCACGCCGTGATCGTTGCCACCGGCAGTGTGCCGCGGACGCCGTCGATCCCCGGGCTGGACACCGTTTCCACTTGGGGTTCGCGAGAGGCGACCTCGGCGGAAGCTGTCCCGCGCCGTCTCGGTGTGCTCGGCGGAGGGGTCGTCGGCGTCGAAATGGCCCAGGCCTTCGCGACACTCGGCGCCGAAGTCCACTTGATCATCTCGGGCGAACGTCCCTTGCCACGACTGCCCGGGTTCGCGGGCGACGCCGTCATCGCGGGACTCCGTGAAGCAGGGGTCGTCGTGCACACCGGATCAGGTCTCGACTCCGTGTCCGCTGTGGACGGTGGTAAGGAATTGGCCTTGAAGGGGGGCGACCGGTTGGTCGTCGACGAGCTGCTCGTCGCCACCGGCCGCCGTCCCGCGACCGACGGACTCGGCGTCGAGACGCTCGGGCTCGAAGCGGGTGTGACGCTCACGACGGACGACAACGGCCGTGTGTCCGCTGTGGACGGTGACTGGCTGTTCGCCGTCGGGGACGTCACCGGCCGGGCGCCGCTGACCCATCAGGGCAAGTACGCCGCCCGCACCACCGGGGACGCCGTGGTCGCGCAGGCGGCGGGCAAACCGGTCGACCCCACCGCGTGGAGCGCGCACAGTTCCACCGCCGACCACCACGCCATCCCGCAGGTCGTCTTCACCGACCCGGAGGTCGCTTCGGTCGGGCTCGCCGGACCGGAAGAGGGTAAACCGCACCGCGTCGTCGACATCGACATCGCGGTCGCCGGCTCGTCGCTGCACGCGGACGGCTACGCGGGCAAGGCGCGGATCGTCGTCGACACCGAACGCGGTGTGCTCGTCGGCGCGACCTTCGTCGGGCAGGACGTGGCGGAACTGCTGCACTCGGCGACGATCGCGATCGTGGGCGAGGTCCCGCTGTCCCGCCTGTGGCACGCGGTCCCGTCGTTCCCCACGATCAGCGAGGTGTGGCTGCGTCTCCTGGAGGCATACGGCCTTTAGCCGTTGACGGGGAGTTCGAGGGCGGCCTTCGCGCCCCGGACCAGGCCGGGATCGTCCGGAGTGGACGGTCCCGGCACCCACACGACCTGGACCAGCCGGACCGAGTTCCCGTCCAGGCTGCTCTGATAGGCGGCGCCTTCGAACACCGGCACGTCGCCCTGCCACTGATCGGTCTCGGTGGCGACGTCGAGAATGCCGCCACCGCCGGGGTTGTCGGCCGCGGCCTTGAACGCCATCGCCTGCTCCGCGTTCGGGAATTCCACGACGGCGATCGTGACCGCGGCGGCCCGGCCGTCGATGGAACTGGCGAAGCTGGCCCGTTTCACCGTGGAGCAACTCGTCTGCTGGAGGCTCGACTGGACGTCGCCGTACGCGTGCGACGCGCATTTCTGATCCGCGGCCGACGCCCGCGAGGTGAACTGGATGTTCTCCACCGCGCTGCTGCTCGGCGGCGGAGGACTGCTCGCCGGGGTCGGCGGCGGGGGAGTCTGCGTCGACGCGGTGTCGTCGCCGCCGGAGGCCACGCTGATGGCCGCGACCAGCAGCACGACGAGCAGGCCGATCGCGGCGAGCGGGAGCCACTTCACCGTCTTGGACTGATGAGGTGCCTTCGGTGCGGAGTCCGCGGGAGCGGCCGCGGCGGCCGCCGCGGGCGGCGGGGCCTGCTGGACCGGCGGAGCGGGCCGGACGGGCGGCGCGGCTTGCGCGGGCTGAGCGGGCTTGACCGGGGGTGCGGGCGGAACGACCGGTTTCGCCGGTCTCTTCTGCTTCCCCGGATGCTGGACCGGAACCGTCGGGGCGATCGCGACGAGCGGATTCTCGCGGACCACGGTCGGCTCGTCGTCGGAATAGGCGCTGAACCCCTCCCCGAGCAACATCTCTTCGGGCATCGGCGGCGCGTCCGGGGCGAGCGCGGCGATCAGGTCCCGCGCCTGCTGCACCGAGCGGGGACGGGCGGCGGTGGCCAGCGAGACCGTCGCGGCGAGCATCGTCGTCGCCGTCGGGTACAGGACTCGGACCGAACCGGCGAGGTCCGCGGCCGGCTGGTCGACAGTCTCCACATAGGGACCGACGGCGATGATCGTGCCGATCGGCCCGGCACCGGGGGCGACGTCCGCGATCTTGTGCGTGCACGCGGCCGACAGCGAGAGCGCGTCGGTGGCCGGGTTGATCGAGGTGTCCCCGTGGACCAGCGGCCAGCCGTCGGCCTTCCACGGCCCGCCGAGCGGGGCTTCGAGTTTCAGCGCCGGGTCCGGCAGGTCGACGCCGATGACGATGAGGACGCCCTTCGGCATGACGACGACGGCTTCGACCGGACGGCCGTCGACCGGGCTGGCGCCCACCAGGGCCACCCCGCCCACGACGTTGCTGCCCCGGCCGAGTGAAGCCAGCGCGGCGCGGACGTCCTCGGCCACCCGGGACGGCTGTTGAGCGAGGCGAACGAGTCGCACCGAACCCCTCCCCATCTCGTCGGTCTCGATGCACAAAGTAGCGCCTCCATCCGGACTAACGGGAAGACACGTCGCAGGTAGGCGCGGTGATGTTGTGCCGCGAAGTTGTCATCCACGTGAGCGCCGTCACTCGTCCGAGTGTTACTCGTTGGTAAGTCACAACTCCTTTGTCCCCTGTCACCAGGAGAAACGTCATGGCCGTATCCCGCCCCTGGCGTCGACGCGCCGCGTTCGTCGTCGCCCTGCTCGCCGTCCCGGTCGCGGGGATGGTCCCCGCGCAGGCCGCGGGACCGCTCGCACCCGTCGCCCCCGGACTCTCCGGCCTGCTCTCGGCCGTCACCGGTGCGACGGGGGTGACCGCGCTCGTGCACGCCGGCGACGTCGCCACCGCCGAACGCGCCGCCCGCGGCGCCGGGCTCACGAAGATCACCTCGTTCGGCAAGATCGGCGTCGTCGCCGTCCGGGGCACCGCCGACCAGGTCCGCGCGGTCCGCAAGGCGGACGGCGTCACTTACGTCGAGGGCAACGAGAAACTCAAGGCACACGGCAGCGCCGGCACCACGGCGACCCGGAGCCTCCAGACGCAGGCACAGCTCAAGGACGCGAGTGGCGCCCCGGTGGACGGCAGGGGCGTCTCCGTGGCGGTCATCGACACCGGCGTCGACCCGACGCATCCGGCGTTCAAGGGAGCCGACGGCAAGACCCGGGTCGTGCGCAGTCTCAAGAGCCTCTGCCTCGACGGCACGGCGACCGACTGCATCGTCGACCTCCCGACCGCCGTCGACACCGACACCCTCTCCCTCGGCGGCCACGGCACGCACGTCACCGGCATCGCCGCCGGCAACCAGCTGACGCTGACCGACGGCACCAAGGTCGGCGGCTCGGCGCCGGGCTCGAAGATCGTCTCGGTCTCGACCGGGGCGGCGCTGCTCGTGCTCGGCACGGACGCGGCGCTGAACTGGGTGCTGGAGAACCACAAGGCGCCTTGCGGCGCGGGCGTCCCGGCGTCGGTGTGCCCGCCGATCAAGGTGACCAACAACTCCTACGGTCCCAGCGGCGGCGGCACCTTCGACCCGGACTCCGCGACGGTGAAGCTCCAGCGCGCGCTCGCCGCGGAAGGCGTCGTCACGGTGTGGGCGAACGGGAACGACGGCGGCGACGGTTCGGCGAACCTCTCCAACCCGCCGGGACAGGACCAGACGCCGGGCGTGCTCTCGGTGGCGTCGTCCAACGACCAGGGGACCGGCACCCGCGACGGCACGGTGTCCGACTTCTCCTCGCGCGGCCTCAAGACCAGTCAGGCGAGCTGGCCCGACGTTTCCGCGCCGGGGGAGAACATCCTCTCGTCCTGCCGCCCCACGCAGCCGATCTGCACGCAGGGTCTCCAGCCCGAGAACGGCCCGGGGATGCTGGACCTGGCCACCTACAACGTGATCAGCGGGACCTCGATGGCGGCGCCGCAGATCACCGGGATCGTCGCGCAGCTGTTCCAGGTCTCGCCGAACGCGAGCCCGGGTGACATCGAGGCCGCGATCAAGGGCACGGCGTACAAGTACACGAACGGCTCGCCGTACGTGGCGGCCGGGCCGTACACGTCGAGCTTCGACAAGGGCACCGGCCTGGTGGACACCTTCGCCGCGGCGAAGTCCCTCGGCGCCCAGGGCTGACACGGACCGGGCGGCACAATTACCGTCCCCGGGGTAACCCGCGTGACGGGATCTTTCCCCGGCCCAGCCGAAAGAAGGGGCTTTCGCAGGAGCGCCGCGTCCCGATCAGGTGCGACTTGTGGTGTTCATGTGGCCAAACAGCACAGTTGGGGTGCACAATGTGCTCACGCGTACCGGGAGGCGGCACGAGCCACCTGACCAGCACAACTCGCGAGGTCGTAGGGGAAGACGCCCCTCGTCGAGTAGCGGAGGTCAGCAGTGAGCACCCGTGGCAACACCCGTGGCGTGGTGTACGTCCACTCGTCGCCGTCTGCGGTCTGTCCGCACGTCGAGTGGGCCATTTCGGGCACCCTTGGTGCCCGAGTCGAGTTGAAGTGGACGGCGCAGCCCGCCAGTCCAGGACAGCTCCGCGCCGAATGTGGTTGGCGTGCGCCTTCGGGCACCGGCGGAAAGCTGGCGTCCGCGCTCAAGGCGTGGCCGATGATCCGGTTCGAAGTCACCGAAGAGCCCAGTGCGGGGGTCGACGGTGAGAGGTTCTGTTTCGCGCCGGGCCTCGGCCTTTGGCACGGCAGGACCAGTGCCAACGGCGACATCGTCGTGGGCGAGGACCAGCTGCGTGCCCTCGTGAGCAAGGTCCGCGCCGGTGAATCCCTGGCACACAAGCTCGACGAGCTCCTCGCCGCCAATTGGGACGAAGCGCTCGAGCCGTACCGGCACGCCGGTGACGGCGCCCCGGTCACCTGGCTGCACCAAGTCGGGTAGACGGGGTGAGGACGGAAGAGGTGGGCGGCTAACCTTTCAGGGTGACCGCCCAGCCTCGCCCTCTCTCCCGCCAGCGGTGGCTGATCCCCGTCCTCGTGGTCGTGATCTCCTTGACCGTCGGCGTCGGGCTGCTGGCACGTGATCTCTACCTCCGGCCGGAGGCCGCGCCCACCGCGCCGATCGTCAGTGATTCGCCGACGTCGGTCGCCCCGGGGGCGCAGCCCGGTTCACCCGCCGTCGAGGTGACCCCCGACGTCTTCGCGCATCCGCAGTACCAGAGCGTCCGGCAGGTGCTGCAGGGGTATTTCGACTCCATCAACGATCGCGACTATCCGAAGTGGACTTCGGTGGTCAGCCGCGAACGGGCCAAGACCAAGACCTCGGCCGAGTGGAAGAAGGACTATCAGTCCACTCGAGACGGCAGCATCCTCGTCTACCGCGTCGAGCCGGGCGCGCCGAACACGCTGCGGGTGCTCGTCGCCTTCACCAGCACCCAGGACGTCGAAGACGCGCCGGTGTATCTGCCGGAGGCGTGCATCCGCTGGCGGCTGGTGCTGCCGCTGCGGCTGGAGAGCGGTTCGTGGCGCGTCGACACCACCGACGGTGGGACCAACCCCGAACACGAAAGATGCTGAAGTAAGGGGCGACATGGTCCCCCAGGCTGACGCGAGCGTGTGGCGGGGCCGAATAGAGTCGCGGGCATGGCAATTGACCAGCCGGCCGTGCTGACCGGCGCCTCGAGGGGTCTCACCGGCGAAGAAGTCGCCCAGCGGGTGGCCGCGGGGCAGACCAACACGGTCTCGACGAAGACCAGCCGGACCACCGGCGAGATCATCCGCGCGAACGTCTTCACCCGGATCAACGCGATCTACGGGGTGCTGTTCGTCCTCATCCTGTCGACGGGGTACTTCATCGACGGGTTGTTCGGCGGACTGATCATCGTCAACAGCGCGGTGGGCATCATCCAGGAACTCCGGGCGAAACGGACCTTGGAACGGCTCGCCATCGTCGGGCAGGCGAAGCCGACCGTCCGCCGTGACGGGAAGAGCGCCGAGATCGCCCCGGAAGACGTCGTGCTCGGGGACCTCGTCGAACTGGGGCCCGGCGACAAGATCGTGGTCGACGGCCCGGCACTGACGGCCGACGCGCTGGAGGTCGACGAGTCGCTGCTGACCGGGGAATCCGATCCGGTGGTCAAGCAGCCCGGCGACAAGGTGCTGTCCGGCAGCTTCGTCGTCGCGGGCAGCGGCACCTACCGCGCGGACGTCATCGGCGACGAGTCCTACGCGGCGAAACTGGCCGCGGAGGCCAGCAAGTTCACCCTGGTGAAGTCGGAACTGCGCCAGGGCATCGACAAGATCCTCAAGTTCATCACCTACCTGCTCGTCCCGGCCGGCGCGCTGACGATCTACAACCAGCTCGCGGGCGACCAGGCGTGGCCGGACGCGCTGCGCGGCATGGTCGCGGCGCTCGTGCCGATGGTGCCCGAAGGCCTGGTGCTGATGACCAGCGTCGCGCTCGCGGTCGGCGTCATCCGGCTCGGCAAACGCCAGTGCCTCGTGCAGGAACTGCCGGCGATCGAGGGCCTCGCCCGGGTCGACGTGGTGTGCGCGGACAAGACCGGCACGCTCACCGAGAACGCGATGCGGCTCTCCGAGGTCCGCGAGATCACGCCGGGCCACCCGGTGGACGACGTGCTGGCCGCGCTCGCCGCCGCGGATCCCCGCCCGAACGCGAGCCTGCAGGCGATCGCCGAGGCCTACCCGGACGATCCCGGCTGGCGGGTCTCCACGACCATGCCGTTCTCCTCGGCGCGCAAGTGGAGCGGCGCGTCGTTCGGCTCCGACGGCGACTGGGTGCTCGGCGCGGCCGACGTCCTGCTGCCCGAGGGAGAGCAGCGGGCGGAGGCCGAGAAGATCGGCTCGCGCGGTCTGCGCGTCCTGCTGCTGGGCCGCGCCGAGCGGGCCGTCGACACCGCCGAGGGCCCCGGCGACATCCTGCCCGTCGCGCTCGTGGTGCTGGAGCAGAAGGTCCGCCCCGACGCGAAGGACACTTTGGACTTCTTCGCGCACCAGGACGTCGCGGTCAAGGTCATCTCCGGCGACAACGCCATCTCGGTGGGCGCCGTCGCGGGCACCCTCGACCTGCCGGGCGCGGACAAGCCCGTCGACGCGCGGAAGCTGCCGGAGGACGCCGAAAAGCTGGCCGACACCGTCGAGGATCGCGCCGTCTTCGGCCGCGTGACCCCGCTGCAGAAACGCGCGATGGTCGGCGCGCTCCAGTCGAAGGGCCACACCGTCGCGATGACCGGGGACGGCGTCAACGACGTCCTCGCGCTGAAGGACGCGGACATCGGCGTCGCCATGGGCGCCGGCAGCCCGGCCACCCGCGCGGTCGCGCAGATCGTGCTGCTGGACGACAAGTTCGCCACCCTGCCGCACGTCGTCGCCGAGGGGCGGCGGGTGATCGGCAACATCGAGCGCGTCTCGAACCTGTTCCTCACCAAGACGGTCTACTCGGTGCTGCTGGCGCTGATGGTCGGCATCGCGCAGGTGCCGTTCCCGTTCCTGCCGCGGCACATCACGATCACCGCGTGGTTCACGATCGGCCTGCCCGCCTTCGTGCTCTCGCTGGCGCCGAACAACGAACGCGCCCGCACCGGCTTCGTCGGCAGGGTGATGCGGATGGCCGTCCCGGCCGGCCTGGTCATCGCCGCGGCGACGTTCGTGAGCTACCTGCTGGTGTACAAGGGATCCGGACAGTCCGAACTGGACAAGATCCAGGCGGGGACGACCGCGCTGATCACGCTCATCACGATCGCGCTGTGGGTGCTCGGGATCGTCGCCCGGCCGTATCGGTGGTGGAAGATCCTGCTGATCGGCGGGATGGTCGTGCTGACGCTCGCGCTGTTCCTGATCCCGTTCACGCAGAAGTTCTTCGCGCTGGACCCGAGCGTGAGCGCGTACACGCTTTCGGCGTTCGCCTGTGCCGGGGTCGGGATCGTGCTGGTGGAGGCCGCCTGGTGGATCGGGCGGCATCTGGTGAAGCGCTCAGAGGCCTGACCCTGGAGTACGTGAAGGCCCCCTTCACTGCGCTAGACGCAGTGAAGGGGGCCTTCACGTACTGAAATCAGGCCGCCGGGGTGAACAGCAGCGCCGTGTTGTGCCCGCCGAAACCGAACGAGTTGCTGATCGCCGCGCTCAGCTCGACCTTGCGCGCCTCACCGGAGACGACGTCGAGCTGCACCTTCGGGTCCAGGTCCTCGAGGTTCAGCGTCGCCGGGACGAGACCGTGGTAGATCGCCAGGATCGTGGCGATGCCCTCGACCGCGCCCGCACCGCCGACCAGGTGGCCGAGCGCGCCCTTGGGAGCCGTCACCACGACGTGCTCGCCGACGGCGTTGCGGATCGCCGCGGCCTCGCCGACATCGCCGACGACCGTCGAGGTCGCGTGCGCGTTGACGTGGCCGACATCGGCAGGGGAGACCCCGGCCATCGTCATCGCCTGCCGCATGGCGGCGATCTGGCCGACGCCCTCCGGGTGGTTGCCCGTGATGTGGTAGGCGTCCGAGGTGATCCCGTACCCGCTCAGCTGCGCGTAGATCCGCGCGTTGCGGGCCTTGGCGCGGTCCGCCCGCTCCAGGATCACGACGCCGGAGCCCTCGCCGAGGACGAAACCGTCACGGTTCACGTCGAACGGCCTGGACGCCTTCGCCGGGTCGTCGTTGCGGGTGGAGACCGTCCGCGCCTGGGCGAAGCCGGCGAGGGTGATCGGGTGGATGCACGATTCGGCACCACCGGCGACCACGACGTCGGCGCGGCCCGAGCGGATCATCTCGTAGCCGGCGGCGATGCCTTCCGCGCCCGACGCGCAGGCCGACGCGGGCGAGTGCACACCGGCACGCGCCTTCAGATCGATCCCGACGTGCGCGGCGGGACCGTTCGGCATCAGCATCGGCACGGTCAGCGGGGAGACCTTGCGGAGTCCCTGCTTGTGCAGAAGATCGTTCTGGGAGATCAGGGTGACCGGACCGCCGACACCGGTACCGATGGTCACCCCGAGGCGCTCGGGTTCCACATCCTGATGCTCGTCGGTCGGCTGCTCGAAACCCGCGTCCGCCCAAGCCTGGCGGGCGGCGATCAGCGCCACCTGCTCACAGCGGTCCAGCCGCCGGGCCTGAACCCGCGGCAGGACTTCGGACGGGTCTACGGCGAGCATGGCGCCGATCTTCACCGGCAGCTCGAGTTCGTCGACCCAGTCGGCTTCGATGCGGCGGATCCCGCTCGCCCCGGCGAGCAGTCCGTCCCACGTGGACGCGACGTCCCCGCCGAGCGGCGTGGTCGCGCCCATCCCGGTGATCACGACGTCGATGTTGCTCATTGGAGTCTCCCCAAGGTCGGCGCCAATCAAGAAGTCGGACTTACTTGGAGTTGGCCGACACGTAGTTCACCGCGTCGCCAACGGTCTTCAGGTTCGCCAGCTCGTCGTCCGGGATCTTGACGCCGAACTTGTCCTCGGCCTGAACAGCGATCTCCACCATGGACAGCGAGTCGATGTCGAGGTCGTCCACGAAGGACTTCTCGGCGGTCACGTCGTCCTGCGCCACACCGGCGACCTCTTCGACGATCTCGGCGAGGCCGGCGAGGATCTCTGCGTTGTCTGCCACTGGTTGTTCCCTTCTCGGTGATGCTTTCGGCTGCCCCGCGGACACGGTGCCCGCGGGGGAAGTATTCATCACGGGCAGATGAAGGCCTGGCCCGCGTAGGAGAGTCCGGCCCCGAAGCCCACGGCGAGCACGACGTCGCCCTGCTTCGCGGTGCCCGCCTTGCGCATGTGGTCCAGCGCGAGGGGGATGGACGCGGACGAGGTGTTGCCCGAGTACCGGATGTCGTCGGCCACGACCATGTCCTCGCGGGCGCCCTTGGCCCGCAGCTTCTTGGCGATGGCCTCGACGATGCGCAGGTTGGCCTGGTGCGGGATCAGGACGTCCACATCGGACGGTTCGAGCCCGGCCAGTTCCAGCGCGCGCAGGGCGATCGGCGCGATCTGCGTGGTCGCCCACCGGAAGACCGACTGGCCCTCCTGGTAGATCCACTTGTCGTCGCGCATGTAGATGAGGTCGACGTGCTCGCCGGCGCTGCCCCAGGAGACCGGGCCGATCTGAGCCGTGTCGGCCGCGCCGACCACCGCCGCGCCCGCGCCGTCGGCGAAGATGATCGCGTTCGCGCGGTCGACCGGGTCGACATGGTCGGTGAGCTTCTCGGCGCCGATGACGAGCGCCTTCTTCGCGCTGCCCGCGCGGATGAGGTCCGACGCGACACCGAGGCCGTAGCAGAAGCCGGCGCAGGCGGCGTTGAGGTCGAAAGCGGCGGGATGCGTGATGCCGATCCGGTCCGCGACCTGGGCGGCGGCGTTCGGGATCTGCGTGGGCATCGTGCAGTTCGGCAGGATGACCGTGTCCACTTCGGACGGATCCACGCGTGCGTCGGCCAGCGCGGCGGTGCCCGCCTTGACCGCCATGTCGACCAGTGACTCGTCCTTCTCGGCGAACCGGCGCTCGACGATGCCGACGCGCTCGCGGATCCACTGGTCGTTGGTGTCCATGATCGTCGAGAGATCGTCGTTGGTCACGATCTTCTCGGGCTGGAAGCTCCCGACACCGAGGATGCGGGTCCCGGCGGCGCCCGGCGCCTGCCGCAAGGTGGATCGGTCGGTCACGAAGCGTCCTCCTGCCCCTGAAGCTTCGCCAGCTCGGCGGGGGTCTTCAGCGCGATGGTGGTGGTCACGGTTCCCTTGAGCTGCCGCTTGACCAGCCCGGTCAGCGTGCCCGCCGGCGGCAGTTCGAGCGTCGAGGTGACGCCCGCGGAGACCAGACCGTCCATGGTCAGGTCCCAGCGCACCGGGCTCGTGACCTGCTTGACCAGCCGGTCGAGGTACTCGGCCCCGCTGGTGACGACCTGGCCGTCGGCGTTCGACAGCAGCGGACGCGTCGGGTCCGCCGGGGTGATCTTCGCAGCCTGGGCGGCCAGCGCTTCCTGCGCGGGTGCCATGTACGCGGTGTGGAACGCGCCCGCGACCTTGAGCGCGCGGACCTTGGTGCCCTCCAGCGGCTCGGCCACGATCTTCTCGATCGCGGCGGCGGCACCCGAGGCGACGATCTGGCCGGCGCCGTTGCGGTTCGCCGCGGCGAGGCCGTGGCCGTCGAGCCACGCGACGACCTCGTCCGGGTCGCCGAGCATGACCGCGGCCATGCTCGTGGGCTCCAGCGCGCACGCCTTCGCCATCTCCGCGCCGCGGATGGCGGCCAGCGCGACGGCGTCCTCGGGGCTCAGCACCCCGGCGATGGCGGCGGCGGCCAGCTCGCCGACGGAGTGACCGGCGACCGGCGAGTCCGCGGCGACCGGGGCCTCGCGCTGGAGGTGTTCGAACGCCAGCAGCGACAGCGCCACGATCAGCGGCTGCGTGATCGCGGTGTCCTGGATCTCTTCGGCGTCCGCTTCGGTGCCGAGGCGGATCAGGTCGAGACCGGCCCGCTCGGACCAGGCTTCGACGCGCGCGCGGGCACCGTCGAGCTCGAGCCAAGGGGAGAGCATGCCTGGGGCTTGGGAACCCTGACCGGGGGCGAGGACTGCTGATGTCACCCCACTAGGGAACACTCTCGGCCACCATGGTCGTGATGCCGACGCTCACCAAGTCCGGCCTGGGTAATTGTGGGAACCCTCCAAAAGCACGTTCCTGATCTCCGCGCTTAACCCAAAAGCCTTGTCGGGTTCAACCAGCTTTCCCTATGAGGTCTATCACTGCGCAGAGTTACCACCGGGTTTACCAGAGCCGCGCGGGGCGGGCCAAGTCCTTCGTGTCGCATCATGTGCCCGAGTAGGCTATTTGCCCGTTTCGGCGTCGGGGTGGCTTCGCGTGACCGGCCGGACGACACGCGTGACGGGATGGACGAGACCCCCTGGCCCTTAACCGAATCGCCACTCATGACCACCCGGACCGACTCGGTACCGGCGCTTGTCGTCCTGCTGTACATGAAGGGGGCCTTCATGTACTTGGACCGGGCTTGGCCTTCACGGACACGCGAGTCCGTCACCAGAGGCCGCGGGCCCGGGCCAGCCGCCCGACCGTCAGCGCCACCTTCAGCACCCAGGCGTCGCGCGATTCCGCGGCGTGGCGGCCGGTGAGTTCGGCCGCCTTCCGCAGCCGGTACCGGACGGTGTTCGGGTGCACGAACAGCGTCCGCGCGCAGGTCTCCAGGACGCCGCCGCTGTCGAGGTAGGTCTCCACCGTCCGCAGCAGCGCCGGGCCCGCCTCCTCCAGAGGGCGGGCGATCTGCTCGACGAGCAGGCGTTCGGCCTCCGGATCACCGGACAGCGCGCGTTCCGGCAGCAGGTCGATCGATCTCGCGGGCCGCGGCGCGCCGGGCCAGCCGACGACGGCGCGCAGGCCGGAGAGCGCTTCGGTCGCGCTGTGGTGCGCCTCGGCGAGGGTCGGCACCGTCGGCCCGGCGACGACCGGGCCCTCGGCGAAGGCGACGGACAGCTTGGTGAGGATCTCGCGGTCCTTGACGCTCCCGTCGGTGGGCCCGGCGACGACCACGACCAGCCGCGATCCCTGCACCGAAAGCAGCACGGGACGCCCGACGCGGGCGGCGCGGCTGCGCACCTCGAACACGACGGCGGGCGGGTCGTCCGACGTCGGGGTGCCGACCAGCGCGGTGGCGGGCGCGGCCGGGTCCCAGCCGAGCGCGGCGGCGCGGGAGAGCACCGCCTCCTCGGCGTCACCGCGGACGATGCCGTCGACGACCAGCGCCTCCAGGCGCGCGTCCCAGGCGCCCCGCGCCTCGGCGGCGGCCGCGTAGGAGTTGGCGGCGGCGAACGCGATCTCCCTGCCGTAGCGCAGGATCCCCTCGATCAGCGCGGCGCGTTCCGCCTCGTTCGCGGCGAATTCGGGCAGCTGCTCCTCGAACACCTCGATCGCCAGCCGCACCATGCCGACCGCCTGCCGCAGGCTCACCCAGCGGGAAAGTTCGGCGGGAGCCTCCCGGAACGCCTCGGTGGTGAGGGAGAGCGCCTCCTTCGCGTCCCGGAGCCAGTCGACGAAACCGGCGGCACCCGCCTGGGTGATCAGCAGGACGCTCGCGCGCTGGTCGGCGGGAAGGCGGGCGAACCAGCTCAGCCGCTCCTCCATCACCGCGACGCTCGCGCTCGCGAGCCGGCCGGAGGCGTGTTCGAGCCGCCGGAGAGTCTTGGCGGACAGCCCGTGGTGCTTGGGCACACGCCGTCCCGAAGTCGCATCAGCCATGGTCAGCCGATCCTAGTCCGGCGGGCAAAGGTGGCCGTCGTCCTGCGGCCCTTCGCGCCCCGTGTCCGAAGTGGACGGTCGCGGCCGGTGAATTGTGAAAAGTTTTTGCATAAAACTCGAGGCCGCCCGGCGCTCGCGTTTTTCGCTGCGCCGGACGGCCTCGTCTCCCCGGTCCCCACCGGTAGAACAAGTATGGGACTTGTCGATCTTTTCCCGCTAGCTCACTCACTCGATCGTGGGTCGCCGAGTTGCCGGTGAGGTGCCGGTGATCAACGATCCCTCGCAAGCCGCACCGGGTAGGTCGCGGATGCGCAGAGGAGGGAGTTCGCCGTGGGCGAGCAGCTGAAAGACGGTCTGGGACAAGCATGGAACCTTGTCGCCACCTTCGTGCCGAAACTGGTCGGTTTCCTGATCATCCTGCTGATCGGCTGGTTGATCGCGAAGGCCGTGTCAAAGGCATTGGGACTGGTTCTGTCGAAGATCGGTTTCGGCAAGCTCATCGAGAAGACCGGACTCACCGGAACGCTCAAACAAGCGAATGTCGACGCGGGCGGGATCCTCGTCAAACTCGTGTACTACTTCATTCTCCTGATCGCGCTGCAACTCGCGTTCGGCGTATTCGGTGAGAGCAATCCGGTCAGCGCCCTGCTCAACGACATCATCGCGTTCCTGCCGCGGATCCTGGTGGCGCTGGTCCTGGTGATCGTCGCGGCCGCCGTCGCGAAGGTCGTCCGCGACCTGGTGACCGGAGCGCTCTCCACCCGGCCCGCCGGACGGCTGCTCGGCACCATCGCCTACTGGATGATCATGGCGTTCGGCATCATCGCCGCACTCGGCCAGGTGAACATCGCGACGGCGGTGACGGGACCGGTCCTGATCACCGTCCTCGCCACCATCGGCGGCGTGATCGTGGTCGGCTTCGGCGGCGGTCTGATCAAGCCCGCGCAGGACCGCTGGCAGGGCTGGCTGGCCAACCTGCAGGGCCAAATGGAGCCCGGTAGCAGCAAGCAGGAGGTCCGTTCGGAGACACCTACTTCGCCCGTGGGCATCAGTCGCGTAGATTCCTGAGCATCCCGCGGGCCCGGTGATCGAGGAAGGCACCGGGCCCGCGCGGAGTCGAAGGGGTCCATCGCCGCGGAACACGCGGTCGAGGGCCCCTTTTCGCGTCCTCAGTGGCTCTCGAGCCGTCCTGTCTGTTCCACACCTCACACTCTCTAGGGAATGGCGCCGGAACGGAGCATGTTGGAGCGGTAGACGGAGAGGGGTGCGGACGTGGACTTCCTGCTGCACAACGGTGTCACGGTGCTCGGACAGTGGATCTCCTTCGCCGAGCTGGCGGGGCAGATCTTCGCGCTGGCCGTGGTCTTCCTGGCGCAACGCCGGACGCTGTGGACCTGGCCGGTCCAGGTCGGCGCCACCGTGCTGTTGTTCTCGGTCTACCTCTCCGCGCACCTCGGCGGGCTCGCGACCAGGCAGATCGCGATCCTCGCCATCTCGATCTACGGCTGGTGGGCGTGGTCCCGCCGCAGCGACCCGGTCTACGGCGTCGTCGTCCGCAAGGGCCGTCTCGGCGAGCGCCTGGCGATGCTCGGCGCGTTCGCGATCGGCACCACCGCGATGGCGTTGGTCCTCGAAGCGCTGAACGCCTCGTGGGCGCCCTGGCCGGACGCCGCGATCTTCGTCGGCACGCTGGTCGCCTTCGCCGCGCAGGGCGCGGGTCTCGTCGAGTTCTGGCTGGTGTGGCTGGTCGTCGACGCGATCGGCGTGCCGCTGCAGCTCTCTTCGGGCCTGTACTTCTCCGCGGCGGTCTACATCGTGTTCGCCGGGCTGGTCGTCCACGGCTGGTGGAGCTGGAACCGGACGGCGAAGCAGGTCCGCACCGCGCCGTCCGGGGTCTCCGCCGCGGCCTAGCGCATGGTGGCGTGCGAGGGCTTCAGGTCGGCGAGGGTGCGGACGCCCAGCAGCTGCATCGTCCGGGTCATCTCGGCGCGCAGGATGTCCACGCACCGCTGGACCCCGCGCTCGCCCCCGGCCATCAGGCCGTAGAGGAACGCGCGCCCGATGAGCACCGCGTCGGCGCCGCGCGCGATCGCGGCCACGATGTCGCCGCCGGAGAGGATGCCGGTGTCGACCCACACCTCCGCGTCGCCCTGGATCTCGTCGAGCACCGCGGGCAGCAGCTCGATCGGCGTCGGCGCGCGGTCGAGCTGGCGGCCGCCGTGGTTGGACAGCAGCACCGCGTCGGCGCCGTGCTTGACCACGTCACGCGCGTCGTCGACGTTCTGGATCCCCTTGACCACGAGCTTGCCCGGCCAGGTCTGGCGGACCCAGTCGAGGTCGTCGAAGTTCAGGGTCGGGTCGAAGAGCTGGTTGAGCAGTTCGGCGACCGTGCCGTCGAACTGGCTCAGCGACGCGAAGGTCAGCGGTTCGGTGGTCAGCAGGTTGAACCACCACGACGGGTGCAGCGCCCCGTCGACGAAGGTCTTGAGGGTGAGCGCGGGCGGGATGGTCAGCCCGTTGCGGACGTCGCGCAGCCGCGCGCCGGCGACCGGGGTGTCCACCGTGAGCATGAGGGTGTCGAAACCGGCGGCCCACGCGCGATTCATCAGATCTTCGCCCGCTTTGTGGTCACGCCAGACGTAGAGCTGGAACCACTTGCGGGCCTCGGGCGCGGCCTCCGCGAGGTCTTCGATCGACGTCGTCGCCATCGTCGACAGCCCCATCGGGATGCCGTTGCGCTGCGCGACGCGGGCCACCGCGGACTCGCCCTCGTGGTTCATCATCCGGGTGAACCCGGTCGGCGCGAACGCGAACGGCAGCGCCGAACGCTTGCCGAGGATCTCCTTGCTCGTGTCCACATCGGACACGCCGCGCAGGACGTTCGGGTGGAATTCCACGCTGCGGAAGGCCTGCCGGGCGCGGCGGAGGCTGTCCTCCAGTTCCGCGGCGCCGTCGGTGTAGTCGAACGCGGCGCGCGGCGTCCGCTTGCGGGCGAGCATCCGCAGGTCGGCGATCGTGTGCGCGGTCGCCAGCCGCCGGTCGGTCGGGTTGAGCACGATCGGCTTCGGCCGCAGGATCTGCTTCAGCTCACTCGGCTTCGGCAGTCGACGCTTGGTCACTCTCGCTCACCCTTTCCCGCTTCACCGCAAACATCCGATGTCTTAGCCTAACCCGTCCGGTCCTGGACGCGATGAACGGTCCGTTCCTTGCGAAATTCGCAAGGAACGGACCGTTCATGGCATCGCTAGGCGCTACCCGAGTCCGACAACTGCGGACCCGCGGCGGAGACGTCGTCGAGGCGGTACTTGCGCGCCGCCTCCGCGGCCTTCGACCGGTCGACCTCGCCGCGCTTGGCCAGCGCGCTCAGCGTGCCGACCACGATCGACTGCGCGTCGACCAGGAACTTCCGCCGGGCGGCGGGGCGGGTGTCGGAGAAGCCGAACCCGTCGGTGCCCAGCGTCAGCATGTCGGTCGGCACCCACGGGCGGATGAGGTCCGGCACGGCCCGCATCCAGTCCGAAACCGCGACGACCGGCCCGTTCACGCCGGACAGCTTCTGCGTGATGTACGGCACACGCGGGGAGTCGCCCGGGTGGAGCAGGTTGTCGTGGTCGGCCTCGACGGCCTCGCGCCGCAGCTCGGTCCACGACGTCGCCGACCACACGGCCGCGCGCACGCCCCACTCCTCGGCGAGCATCTGCTGCGCCCGCAGCGCGTCCGGCATGGTGACGCCGGACACCAGGATCTGGGCCTCCGGACCGTCGCCAGACGGGGCGTCCGCGTACTTGTAGAGACCCTTGAGCAGGCCGTCGACGTCGAGGTTCTCCGGCTCGGCGGGCTGTTGGTAGGGCTCGTTGTAGATCGTCATGTAGTAGAAGATGTTCTCGCCGTTGCCGTCCGGCCCGGTCTCGCCGTACATCCGGCGAAGACCATCCCGCACGATGTGGGCGATCTCGAACGACCAGGCCGCGTCGTAGGCCACGACGGCGGGGTTGGTCGCCGCCAGCAGCAGCGAGTGCCCGTCCGCGTGCTGGAGGCCCTCACCGGTCAGCGTGGTGCGGCCGGCGGTGGCGCCGAGCACGAACCCGCGGGCCATCTGGTCGGCCGCGGCGTAGAGGCCGTCACCGGTCCGCTGGAACCCGAACATCGAGTAGAAGATGTAGATCGGGATCATCGGCTCGCCGTGCGTGGCGTACGAGGTGCCGACGGCGGTGAACGACGCGGTGGACCCCGCCTCGTTGATGCCCTCGTGCAGGATGACGCCCTTTTCGGACTCCTTGTAGGCCAGCATCAGGCTCGCGTCGACCGACGTGTAGGTCTGGCCGTGCGGGTTGTAGATCTTGGCCGTCGGGAACATCGAGTCGAGACCGAAGGTGCGCGCCTCGTCCGGGATGATCGGGACGATCCGCTTGCCGATCTCGGAGTCCTTCGCCAGCTCGCGGACGAGCCGGACGAACGCCATCGTGGTGGCGACCTCCTGCTTGCCCGAGCCCTTGCGGATGCCTTCGTAGACCTTGTCGCCCGGCAGTACGAGCGCCTTCGAGGCCTTCGGGCGACGCTCCGGCAGGAAACCGCCCAGCGCCTTGCGGCGGCCGAGCATGTACTCGATCTCCGCCGAGTCCTTGCCCGGGTGGTAGTACGGCGGCAGCTTCGGGTCGCGCTCGAGTTCCTCGTCGCTGATCGGGATGCGCTGGGCGTCCCGGAACAGCTTCAGGTCGTCGAGGGTGAGCTTCTTCATCTGGTGCGTGGCGTTGCGGCCCTCGAAGGACGGGCCGAGGCCGTAACCCTTGATGGTGTGGGCCAGGATCACCGTCGGCTGGCCGTGGTGCTCCAGCGACGACTTGTAGGCCGCGTAGACCTTGCGGTAGTCGTGCCCGCCGCGCTTGAGGTTCCAGACGTCGGCGTCGGTGAGGTCCTTGACCAGTTCCTTGGTCCGCGGGTCGCGGCCGAAGAAGTGCTCGCGGACGAAGGCGCCGTCGTTGGCCTTGTACGTCTGGAAGTCGCCGTCCGGCGTGGTGTTCATGAGGTTGACCAGGGCGCCGTCACGGTCCGCGTGCAGCAGCGAGTCCCACTCGCGGCCCCAGATGACCTTGATGACGTTCCAGCCGGCGCCGCGGAAGTACGACTCCAGCTCCTGGATGATCTTGCCGTTGCCGCGCACCGGGCCGTCGAGCCGCTGCAGGTTGCAGTTGATCACGAAGGTCAGGTTGTCGAGGCCCTCGCCCGCGGCCACGTGGATGAGACCGCGCGATTCCGGCTCGTCCATCTCGCCGTCGCCGAGGAACGCCCAGACGTGCTGGTCGCTGGTGTCCTTGATGCCGCGGTCGCGCAGGTAGCGGTTGAAGCGGGCCTGGTAGATCGCGTTCATCGGGCCGAGGCCCATGGACACGGTCGGGTTTTCCCAGAACTCCGGCATCAGCCGCGGGTGCGGGTACGACGGCAGGCCGCCACCCTCGCCGGCGTGCGAGAACTCCTGACGGAACCCGTCCATCTGGTTCTCGGTCAGCCTGCCCTCGAGGAAGGCGCGGGCGTAGATGCCGGGGGAGGCGTGACCCTGGATGAAGATCTGGTCGCCGCCGCCGGAGTGGTCCTTGCCGCGGAAGAAGTGGTTGAAGCCCACTTCGTACAGCGCGGCGGACGAGCCGTAGGTCGAGATGTGCCCGCCGACGCCGACGCCGGGACGCTGCGCGCGGTGCACCATGATCGCGGCGTTCCACCGGATGTACGCGCGGTAACGGCGCTCGATCTCCTCGTCACCGGGGAACCAGGGTTCGTTCTCGGTGGGGATGGTGTTCACGTAGTCCGTCGACGTCAGCGCCGGGACGCCGACGTGGCGTTCCCTGGCCCGCTCGAGGATGCGCAGCATCAGGTACCGGGCGCGCTGCTGACCACCCCTGGCCAGCGCCTCGTCGAAGGAGTCCAGCCATTCGGCGGTCTCCTCCGGGTCGATGTCGGGCAGGTGCGCCGCCAATCCGTCACGGATGACGCGGACGCGTGCCGGGGTCTCCTTGCCGGAGGCGCCGTCGTTCTGCGGGGCCAAGGGGTCTCCTTGCGAAAGGTGGTAGCTGGTTGTGCTCGTACTCGGGGTGTTCGCGGTCCATCGTCGTCCTCCGGTTCCGTTCGCGTCACCGCTACTGATCGGTAACGTCCACGGACCCGATTGCGACACAGCTCGCACGCGCCTGTACTCGCGCGCGCGTTTTCTCTCCCACCCTAAAGCAGGGCGTTCGGGGGTGCCCAAGCGCGCCCGGATTGACCCTTCGAGAGTGGGCTGAATGTCCGTATGCCGCGACACGAGTTGTTCAAGATCCGGTGTGGACGGTTGCGCGGATCGCTTCACCAGTGTTCGCTAACGGGCATCGTGTACCCGAGTGTGGTGCCCGCCCGGTCGAAACCGGCCGAGCGACACCACGCTCCGTCGTAGTTGGAGGAGTGACAGCAGTGGTCGCCGCGGGAGACGCTGATCAGAGCAGCGTCGCCGAAAGGCTCGGGATCAAGCCGGACATGGTGGTCCAGGAGATCGGCTGGGACGAGGACGTCGACGACGACCTTCGTGCGGCGATCGAGGAACAGATCGGCGGCGACATCCTCGACGAGGACGCCGACGAGGTCATCGACGTGGTGCTGCTGTGGTGGCGCGAGGACGACGGTGATCTCGGGGACACGCTGATCGAGGTCCGGACCCCCTTGAACGAGAACGGCGTGATCTGGGTGCTGACCCCCAAGACGGGGCAGCCAGGGCATGTCGAGCCGAGCGAGATCGCCGAAGCGGTGCCGCAGGTGGGGTTGGCCCAGACGGCCAACATCAGCGCCGGTCCCAAGTGGGCGGGCACCCGGCTGGTGTCGCCGAAGTCGAAGACCAAGCGGTGACCCGGGGAGCCGCGCGATCGACACGATAGGGTTGTCGTCGCAGGCCCCTGTTCGCTCTTGAGAGGAAACCGCCGGTATGACCGTCGAGGTCGGATCGCAAGCCCCGGACTTCACGCTCAACGACTACAACAAGCAGGCCGTGAAGCTGTCGTCCTTCCAGGGCGAGAAGCCGGTCTTGCTGGTGTTCTACCCGTTCGCGTTCAGCGGTATCTGCACCGGCGAGCTGTGCCAGCTCCGGGACGAGTTCGCGGACTACGACGGCAACGGCGTCCAGGTCATCGGCGTGTCCGTGGACACCCCGTTCTCGCTCAAGGCGTGGGCCGAGCAGGAGGGCTACCAGTTCCCGCTGCTCTCGGACTTCTGGCCGCACGGTGAGGTCGCGAAGGCCTACGGCGTCTTCAACGAGGCGGCCGGCCTGGCCACCCGCGGCACCTTCCTGATCGACAAGGAAGGCGTCGTGCGGTTCGCCGAGGTCAACCAGCCCGGCGAGGCGCGCGACCAGCAGGCGTGGAAGAAGGCCGTGGCCTCGCTGGCCTGAGTCTTCACCGGTGGCACCCGTGCGCGGGTGCCACCTCCCGGGCGCATAGCTCAGCGGGAGAGCACTCGGTTTACACCCGAGCGGTCGTAGGTTCGATCCCTACTGCGCCCACCGAAAACCCGGCGACAGCCCGCCCTCGTGGCGCTACTTTCAGCCGCATGCACGACCTGACGTGGCGGCCGCTCACCCGTGAGGACGCCGAGGCGTCCGCCGACCTCCTCAACGCCGTGGAGGCCGTCGACGGGATCGGCGAGAACTACACGGCGGAGGACACCCTCCAGGAGCTGATCGATCCGTACGCGGACTTGGAGCGCGCGAGTCTCGCGGTCTTCGACGGCGACGTGATGGCCGGCTACATGAAGATCCGCTTCAAGCCGTCCGCGGAAGAAGTCCATCGGGTGTTCCTCGACGGCGGGGTCCATCCCGCGTATCGCCGCCGGGGCATCGGCGGCGCGCTCGTCGACGCGGGAGTGGCGGCGGCCGAGGTGGTGCACGCGCTGCATCACCCGGATTCGAAGCTCGTGATGGACGTCAACCGGCCCGAACGCATCGCCGGGCTGGCCGAGCTCGTCCGGTCCCGGGGGTTCGTGCCGGTGCGCTACTTCCAGCGGATGGAGCACACTCTCGGCCTTGTCGACGGTCCGGTGATCCTCGACGGGTTCTCGGTCGAGCCGTGGTCGGAGCGGAACGACGAGGACTTCCGCGCGGTCCGGAACGAGGCGTACCGGGACTACTGGGGCGCGGTGCCGATGCCCGCCGATCTCTGGCGGAACAAGATCATCAACCAGACCTTCCGGCCCGAGGCCAGCTTCCTGCTCCGGGAGGAGGCGACGGGTGCCGCGGTGGGGGTGCTGGTGACCCTGTGGTGGGAGGCCGACACGGAGGCCACCGGTGTCCGCGACGCGCATTTCATGGTGATCGGGACGCTTCGGGAGTACCGGCGGCGGGGTGTCGCCGGTGCGTTGATGGGACACGCGCTGCGGGCCGCCGTCGATCAGGGTTACGACAGCGCCAGCTTGAACGTGGACTCGGCGGATCCGTCCGGAGCGTTCGGGGTCTTCGAGAAGGCCGGCTTCGTGCCGAAGATGCGCTTCGTGCGGTGGGCCCTGGAGGCCTGACCCCTCAGGCGGATGCCGCAGTCCGTGAAGGCCTCCTTGAGGGACTCAGAGTCCCTCAAGGAGGCCTTCACGGACTTCAAGCAGAGCTCGCCGCAAGTAGGTGACGAATTGCGGGGGAGACACGTGAAGGCCCCCTTCACTCGGCTGAACCGAGGGAAGGGGGCCTTCGCGTACCCCCACTCCAGTGGAACGTCTCGGGTTTTGGCGGTCTGGTCTGCCCCCTCGGCAGGCCAGACCGCCGGTCGCGCGCTTCGCCGCGGGTGGCGAAATTTCGGCTGCACAAGAGAGGAGGCGGTCGGGACTGCCCAGATACATCAAGATCGGCGGCCATTGGAGTGATATCGGTCCGTGGCGGGCGATCACGCGAAGCGACTACGCGCGGGTGAGCCTGTTCGCCAGCGTCGACATCGTGTAGGTCCCGATGCCCATGACGACTTCGAGGGCGTTCCGCTCGGTGAATCCGTGCCCGAGGAACACCCGCAGCGTCTCGTCGTCCACGCCGCCGGCGGTTTCGAGCACTGTCAGCGTGAACTGCCGGACGGCCTCCAGGCGGGTATCGGGCACCGGCTCCCGCGAGCGAAGCGCCGCGATGACGTCGTCGTCCGCGTGATGGGCCTTCAGCTTGCCGGTGTGCATCTCGATGCACACCTCGCAGCCGTTGCGCGTCGCCACGGTCATCACGATGGTCTCCCGCGCGAGGGGGTCGAGCGTGGTCTTCTCGAAGCTCGCGCTGAGCTTCAGGAACCCGTCGAGCAGTTCCGGTGACGACGCCAGCCGGGCGACGGCGGTGGGGAGGTGCCCCAGCTTCCGGATGGTCGCCTCCATCGAGCGACGCGAACCTTCGGGCGCGGTTTCGACGGTGTGGTCGGTGAACAAGACAGCCCCTTAAGATGGTCAACGTGGTTGACGAAAAGGTAAACCAGGTTGTCGAACCTGGCAAGCAGGTCTCCGACCCACCCGGGTTCGAGCTGCCGCTGCTGCTGTTCGCGGGCTTCCGCTCGATCATCGACCGGCTGCACGCCGAGCTGGCCGAGCAGGGGCATCCCGACGTCCGTCCGGCGTATGGCTTCGCCCTGCAGGCGATCGGCCTCGGCGGCGCGACGGCGAGCGAGATCGGGCGGCGGCTCGGGGTCAGCAAGCAGGCGGCGGGCAAGACCGTCGACAAACTGGAGCAGCTCGGGTACGTCGAACGCGCCGACGACCCGGCCGACGCGCGGCGCAAGGTCGTGCGGCTCACCGGCCGGGGGATCGACTCGCTCCGCCGGTCCGCGGCGATCTTCGAAAGACTGCGCGAGGACTGGGTCGGCGCGCTGGGCGCGGACCGGGTTCGCGCGCTCGAAACCGACCTGCGCGTGATGGCGCCGGCGGAGGGCTTCCGGCTCGACGTCGCGGGCTGGTTCGGGGCTTAGAGCGGGCGACAGGGTCAGGGCGTCCGAAGCGTCCGCCGCAGCATCTTCCCGCTCTCCGTCCGCGGCAGCCGTTCCCGGAAGTCGAACCGGCGCGGTGTCTTGAACCCGGCGAGCTCCGCCCGGCAATGCTCTTCGAGCCGCTTCGCCAGCTCGGAGTCCCCGGCGACCCCCTCGACCGGTTGCACGACGGCGACGACCCGTTGGCCCCACTCGGGATCCGGTTCCCCGATCACCGCGACATCGGCGACGTCGGGATGGCTCAGCAGCCGCGCCTCGATCTCGGCGGGATAGATGTTCACGCCGCCGGAAAGGATGAGATCCGTCCGCCGGTCGCACAGGAACACCCGGCCCGCGGCGTCGAGGTAAGCCACGTCCCCCACGGTGACGAACTCGCCGGAGCGCGCGGCCGCCGTCTTGTCCGGATCCTCGTGGTAGTCGAATTTCGTGTGCGCGGAACTGAAGTAGAGCGTGCCGGTCTCGCCCGCGGGGAGCTCCCTGCCGTCGTCGTCCAGGACCTTGATCCGCACGCCGTCCAGCGGCTCGCCGACGGTGCCCGGCTCGGCGAGCCAATCGCGGGCGTGCACCGCCGTGATCAGTCCCTCGGACGCGCCGTAGTACTCGTGGACCACCGGTCCGAGCCAGGCGATCATCCGCTCCTTGACCTCCCGCGGGCACGGCGCGGCGCCGTGGATCACCGAGACCAGGCTCGAAAGGCCGTAGCGCGCACGGACGTCGTCAGGCAGCCGCAGCATGCGGTGGAACATGGTCGGCACCAGATGCGTGCTCGTCACGCGGTGTTTTTCCGTGAGCCGCAACGTTTCCTCGGCGTCGAACCGGTCCATCAGCACGAGCGTGTGCCCGAGATGCAGGATCGCGGTCGAGAACATGCCGGGCGCCGCGTGGTAGAGCGGGCAGGCGACGAGGTGCACGCCGTGCCCCGCCGGGACGTCCAGGCGTTCGAGGACGTTCGCGTGGATCGGGTGCAGCGCGGGCGGCCGTCCGGACAGCGCACGCCGGACGCCTTTGGGGCGTCCCGTGGTCCCGGACGTGTAGAGCATCGTCTGGCCGGCGGTCCGGTGTTCCGGCGTCGCGGTGGGCAGGTCCGCGCCCCACGACGCGTAGTCCGGCCATCCCGGCGTGTCGCCGCGCGAGAACCGTTGCAGGCCCGCGAGTTCCGCGGTGCACGTGGCCGCGATGTCCGCGTCCGCGACGGCCACCTTGGCGCCGCTGTTGGCCGCGATGTAGGCGATTTCGCCCGGAGAGGAGCGGTAATTGACCGGCGTGAAGTACATCCCCGCCTGGAGGGTCGCCAGCAGCAGCTCGTAATAGGCGAGTCCATTGTGGATGATCGCGACGACGCCGTCGCCCTCGTGGAGGCCGAGTGCTCGCAAGGCGTGAGTCAGCTGGTTCGCGCGCGCCGACAATTCGCCGAAGGTGGTCTCGCGCCCGTCGACGTCGATCACCGCGACGCGGCCGGGATCCTGGGCGGCGATCTCGTAGAACGTGCTCATTCCGTCACCGTTTCGGGGCGTCGCAGGGTCTCCAGATGTCGTCGGAGCACGGTTTTCATCAGCTCCGGCGAGGTCCGGCCCGTCGACAGGGCGAGGCCGTCCAAGAGCGCTGCCAGCCGTTCGGTCTCGACGGCCAGGTCGAGATCCTCGAGCAGGCCGCCCGCCTCGTTCGCGCCGTCGAGCACCCGCCGGACGAGGGCGCGGACCCCCTCGTACATGCGGACGACCTCCTCGGCGAGATCCGGGCGGTTCTTCGCGGCGGCCGAGAACGCCAGCCAGACGTCGGTTTCGGCCCGGGTCTGCTCGGTGAGCGGGAGCAGTTCGCTGAGCAGCGCTTCGGTGATCTCCTGCCGGCGTGAGCGCGGTGTCCCGGGGTCGAGTAGATCGGGGAGGTGGCCCAGCAACCTCGCTTCGAGCCGGTCGCCGAGCGAGCGCATGGCGAACACGATCAGCTCGTCGTGACCGCGGAAGTAGTGCCGCACCGAGCCGATCGCGAGACCGGCCTCTTCGGCCACGCTTCTGAGCGACGCCTGCGCGAGCCCGTCCCGCTGGATCACACGGAAGACGGCTTCGGCTATCGACAGGCGGCGGGCCTCGGGGTCGACGATCTTGGGCATGTTGTCTTTATAGCACGGCCTTGCTATTTTATTTGGCACAGTCATGCTACTAAGGGAGGCTCATGAGGACGTGGTTGCTGATCGCGCTGGCGGTCGCCGCGGTGGTCGTGATCGTCGTGCGCAGGCTGCGCGGGGAACCGCTGGTCGCCCGCGACGTGTTCGGAGCGCCGGTGATCCTGGTCGCGATCGGGGTCTACGGCCTGGCCAAGCTCGACGTCTTCACCTTCACGGACGGCCTCTGGCTCGTACTGGGCTCCGCGGTCGGTTGCTGCCTTGGCGCGGTGCGCGCGACCACGACGAAACTGTTCGAGCGCGACGGCGTGCTCTGGCTGCGCTACACCGGCTGGACGTTCGGCGTCTGGGTGCTGTCGCTGCTGGTGAACTTCGGGATCGGTTTCCTGGCCACCTCGGCCGGGGCGCATCCCGACGCGCGGCCGGTGACGTTGTCGATCGGAGTCAGCCTGCTGGGGGAGGCTTTGGTGATCGGCAAGCGCGCGAAGACGACGGGGCTGCCCTTCGCCCCGTCGTCCGATTCGCTGCTTTCCCGCCGTTAAGCCAGTTTTCCGACTTCGTCGACCAGGAGGGCGATGTCGTCGTCCGTGTTGAAGTAGTGCACGGAAGACCGGACCATCGACGGCAGTCCGCGGTCGGCGAAGTCGAACTGGGCGGATGTCGCTTCCGTGACGCTCACGTTGATCTTCGCGGTCGCCAGATGCTCTTTCACTTCCTGTGACGGCGTTTTCGCCACGCTGAACGTGACGATCCCGCATTGGCGGACGCCCTGGTCGTGCACCTGGACGCCGGGGATCTCGCGGAGCGCGTCGCGCAGTTTCGCCGCGAGGGCGGCGACGCGGGCCTCGATGGCGGGCATGCCCCATTCGAGGGCGTAGTCGATCGCCGCGCCGAGACCGTGCAAGGCGGCGTGATCGCGTTCCCAGACCTCGAACATCTTCGCCGTCGAAGCGACTTCGTAGGTTTCCGGCGCGGTCCACGCCGCCGAGTGGAGGTCGAGCATCGCGGGCTCGACGCGCTCGCGCAGACGCGGGTGCGCGTACAGGAACCCGGTGCCGCGAGGCCCGCGCAGGTACTTGCGGCCGGTGACGCTGAGCGCGTCGCAGTTCAGGCGCGTGACGTCGAGGTCGATCTGGCCGGCGCTCTGGCACGCGTCCAGCAGGAACGGGATCCCGGCCTCCCGCGCGACCGCGCCGATCTCCTCGGCGGGGTTCACCAGCCCGCCCTGCGTGGGTACGTGGGAGACGGCGATCAGCTTGACGTCGCCGTCGACGCGGCGCTTCAGGTCCTCGACGTCCAGCTGTCCGGACTCGTCGTTGTCGACCACCTCGACGACGGCGCCGGTGCGCTTCGCGATCTGCAGGAAGGAGATGACGTTGCTCGCGTACTCCGACTTCGAGGTCAGGATCCGGTCGCCCGCGGCGAACGGAAGCGCGTAGAAGACCGCCTGCCAGGACCTGGTCGCGTTGTCGGTCAGCGCGATGTCGTCGGGCTCGGCGCCGACGAGCCGCGCGGCCGAGGCGTAGACGCCGTTCATCCGCTCCACGGTCGCCGCGGCCTGCTCGTATCCGCCGATCAGGGCTTCCTCGCGCAGGTAGCCCACGACGGTGTCGGTGACCCGCGCGGGTGGCAGCGACGACCCGGCGTTGTTGAGGTGGACCACTTCCGCGCAGCCCGGCGTCTCGACGCGAGCGCGGTTTACATCGAAGTCCGTCATGCCTAACTGAATACAGTACGGCCGAAGTGCATGCAATACTGTGCGGATGACGAGGAACCTGCTTCGGCGAGACCTCGCGGAGGAGATCACCGCCCGCGTGCTCGACGGCCGGATCGCCGCGGACAGCCGGATCAACGAGGTGCACCTCGCCCGCGAGCTGGGCGTCAGCCGGACACCGTTGCGCGAGGCGCTGATCGGGCTGGCCGATCGCGGCCTGCTCGTCTCGGCGCCCGGCCGCGGTTTCCTCGTGCCGCCGTTCGATCCGGAAGAGGCCCGGCGGCTGTACCCGCTCGTCGCGGAGCTGGAATCGCTCGCGTTGCGCTGGAGCTCGCCGCAGGATCTCGCCGGGCTCACCGGCGGTCTCGACCGGATCACCGCCGAGATGGCGGCGGAGCTCGACCGGCAGGGCGATCTGTCCACTTTGGATGATCGCTGGCACACGCTGCTGCTCTCGCGCTGCACGAATCCGCATCTGCTGCGCCTGATCGAGCAGACGAAGCCTCTGCTGAAGCGCTACGACGCCCGTTATTTCGGTGGCGTCGAACGTTCGCGGGAGAGTATCGATGAGCACTTGCGGATCGCCGAGGCGATCCGCGTCCCCGACCTCGCGACGGCAGCGGAGCTGCTCGTGCGGAACTGGGTGAAAACGTTGGCATATCTGGACGACATGGGGTGAAACGATGTTCGTGACGGCACATCTGAGCGACAACCATCTCGACGGCGGGGAACGCGCCGACGAGCGGACCGAACGGGTCATGCGCTACCTGGCGGGCCTGGTGACGCCGGTCGACGCGATCCTGGTGACCGGCGACATCGCCGATCACGGCACCGTCGAGGAGTACCGGCGCGCGGCCGAACTGTTCAAGACCGACGTCCCGCTCTTCACCTGCCCCGGAAACCACGACAAGCGCGGCCCGTTCCGGGAAGGGCTGCTCGGCCAGGCGCCGGACGACGGACCGGTCAACGCGGCGCACACCGTCGGCGACGTCACGTTCGTCATGGCCGACTCCAGCATCCCCGGCAAGCCGGACGGGCGGTTCGACGACGAGACCATGGCCTGGCTGGACGGCGTTCTCGCCGACGGGGACGGCCCCGCCTTCATCGCCTTCCACCACCCGCCGGTCGCGCTCGGTCTGCCGCTGGCGGACGCGATGCGCCAGTACGGCGAAGACAAATTGGCCGAAGTGCTCACTCGTCACCCGCGAGTGGTGGCCCTGCTCTGCGGGCACGTGCATGCCTCGGCGTCGACGACGTTCGCGGGCTTGCCGCTGCGGTCGGCGCCTTCGGTCGGGTCCAGCATCCTGTTCCCGTGGGAGGAGAACGGTCTCCGGCCCTGGGGAGAAGGCGGGCCGGTCGACTACGACCTGCCGCCGTCGCTGCTGTTCCACGTGCTGCACGACGACGGCAGGCTGACCACCCACCAGCGGGTGGTGCCGAACTAAGCCGAGAACACCGGCAGCGTGATCCTGGACGGGTGCGCGGGGTCGTGGAAGATCTCGAACCGCGCGGGTTTCCCGTCCACCGCGCTGAAAACCGGTTCGTCGGTGCCGTGGTTGCGGGCGAAGCGCGGGAACGCGCCGCCCGCGACCTGCAGCCGCAGGCGGTGCCCGCGCCGGAACCGGTAGGCGGTCGGATCGAGCCGGACCTCGGCCGCGACCACACCGTCCACATCGGACCCGGGGCTGCCGGGGCGCAGGCGGAGGACGCCGTCGGTGACGTTGCGGGAGACCCCGCGGCCGTCGACGTCGCACAGCCGGACGAAGACGTCGCCGTGCCCGAGGTCGGTCCGGACGTGCACCAGAGCGCTCACCTCGCCGATGACGTCGAGGTCGCGCTTCAGCACGTCACCGGTGAAGAGCAGCACGTCCGGGCGCGCTTCGACGTCCTTGTTGTCCTGCTGTTTCTGCACACCCGACAGCAGGGGACCGCCGACGGTCGGCGTCGGATCCGCCGGGTCGAAGGTGAACGTGCCCGGTTTCGACTCGACGGGCTCGGCGGGGGAAAGCCCACCGGGGCGCAGGAAGTACTGGGTGGCGTCGGACTTCGGCGGCCAGCTTTCGAAGTCCAGCCACCGTCCCGTTCCTTGGAGATAGAGGCGTACGGGCGCCTGCCTCAGCGGTGCGCGATCGCCGAGCAGATGCGCGGAGAGAAAGCCGATCTGGTCGGTGATCAGCGTCTTCAGGCTGGCGGGCTCGCCGTGCGCCCACGGCCCGATGGTGATCCGCGGCTCGCGGCCGGCGGCGGCGAGTTCCTTGAAGTCGCGCAGCTGGGCGGAGATGAACAGGTCGTACCATCCGGTCACCATGCTCACCGGCGTGGTCAGCCCGGCGACCTCGGCGCTGTGGTCCGACGGCGCCCAGAAGTCGTCACCCGGTTCTGCGTGCCCCGCGACGTCCTGCAGGAACCGCACCTGTTTCCCGATCGCCGCGACGTCGGCGCCGGAAACCGGCAGATGCGCCATGGCCCGTCGGGTCTTCTTCGTCTGCCAGGGGTTCGGCAGGCCGGCGAACCGGCCCTCCTGGCGGCCGATCAGCGACGACCACGAAACCATGTTGTCGACCGCGAGGATCCCGCCGGGATAGAAGGCCGAGACGAACTCCGACGCGGTGACACCGAGGCACAGCGCTTCGAGCGGCTCGTCGAGGTACGGCGCGACGGCCCATTGCGTGTGACCGAGGTAGCTCGCGCCCGCCATCGCGACCCGGCCGTCGCACCACGGCTGCTCGCGCAACCAGGCGACGGTGGCCAGGCCGTCCTCCTTCTCCAGGTGAAATGGCCGGAACTCGCCGCCGGAGCCGAAGGTCCCGCGGGTGCTCTGGAGGACCACCTGCAGCCCGTGCCGCGCGAACGTCTCGCCGAAGACCTTGCCCATCACGCCCTTGCGGCCGTACGGCGTGCGGATCAGCACGACGGGCCGCGGCTCGCCGCCCGGGACGGCGTAGCGGTCCGCCAGCAGCCGGACGCCGTCGGGCATCGGGACGGGGATCGCCTTGGTGACCGTGGGAGCGGGGCCTTCGGCCGGGGGAAGGCCGAGGTATCGGTCGAGAAGTCGGTCGAGCACGCCTGGGCCGCCTTTCGTGCGGATGATCACCTTCCACTTACGACCGTACCCGCATGTCATGAAAGTGGCTTTCAGGACGAAAAATGTCCTGAAAGCCACTTTCATGACACTGGCGCGGGGCAGACCGCCCGGTACCGCCCCGCTGGTCTCACGAAAGCCGCGCGAGCGTCTCCGGCTTCAGCAGCTTCGCCAGTTCTTCGGCAGGAAGAAGGCCCTTCTCGACGACGAGCTCCGCCACGCCGCGCCCGGTTTCGAGCGCTTCCTTGGCGATCTCGGTCGCCGCCGCGTACCCGATGCTCGGGTTCAGCGCGGTCACCAGTCCGATCGAGTTCTCGACGTAGCCCCGCATCACGTCGGCGTTCGCGGTGATCCCGGAGACGCATCGTTCCGCCAGCACCAGGCAGGCCGCCCGCAGATGCGTGATGCTCTCCGAAAGCGAGTGCAGGATCAGCGGCTCGAACGCGTTGAGCTGCAGCTGGCCCGCCTCGGCCGCCATCGTGACGGCGACGTCGTTCCCGATGACCTCGAACGCGACCTGGTTGACCACCTCGGGGATCACCGGGTTGATCTTCCCGGGCATTATCGACGACCCCGCCTGCACCGGCGGCAGGTTGATCTCGTTGAGCCCGGCCCGTGGCCCGGACGAAAGCAGCCGCAAGTCGTTGCAGCTCTTCGAAAGTTTCACCGCGATCCGCTTGAGCACACCGGAAAGGTGCACGAAAGCGCCGCAGTCCTGCGTCGCCTCGACGAGGTCGGCGGCGGTCACGACCGGCAGTCCGGTGATCTCGCGCAGGTGCGCGACGGCGGCTTCGGCGTATCCGGGCGCGGCGTTGAGGCCGGTGCCGATGGCGGTCGCGCCGAGGTTGATCTCGTGCAGCAGCGTCACCGCTTCGGTGAGCCGCAGCCGGTCTTCGCCGAGCATGACCGCGTAGGTGCCGAACTCCTGCCCCAGCGTCATCGGGACGGCGTCCTGCAACTGCGTGCGGCCCATCTTCAGCAGATCGTGGAACTCGACGGCCTTGGCCGCGAACGCCTGCTCCAGCACGACCATCGCCTCGGCCAGTTCCCGGACGGCGATGATCGTGGCGACGTTGACCGCCGTCGGGTACGCGTCGTTGGTCGACTGCCCGAGGTTCACGTGCTCGTTCGGGTGCACGCGGGCGTAGTCGCCCTTCTCGTGGCCGAGCAGTTCGAGCGCGCGGTTCGCGATGACCTCGTTGGCGTTCATGTTCGTCGAGGTGCCCGCGCCACCCTGGATGACGTCGACGACGAACTGGTCGTGCAGCGCGCCTTCCCGGATCTCGCCGCACGCCCGGCGGATCGCGTCGGCGACGTCCGGCTCCAGCAGTCCCAGATCGGCGTTCGCGCGGGCGGCCGCCTCCTTGACCGAGGCGAGCGCCTCGATCAGATGCGGGTACGCGGAGATCGCGGTGCCGGTGATGGGGAAGTTCTCCCTGGCGCGGGCGGTGTGCACGCCCCAGTAGGCGTCGGCCGGAACGTCCTTGTCTCCCAGCAGATCGTGTTCCACGCGGTGCATCGAAAGGCTCCTCAGGCGGCGAGGTGGTGTTCGGCCAGCGCGCCTGTCACGCGCAGACCGGGGGTCGGTTCCAGTGCGTCCTGCTCGACGCCGCACAGCGCGAGCGCGGCGGCGAGCACCGGCTTCCGTGCGCGGTCGCCACCGTCGGCGATCTTGATCGCGATCGCCGTGCCGTCCGGCAGGGCCGCGACCTGGACGGCTTCGAAACCGTCCTTGGCGATCAGGCCGGGCACCGCGCACATGAGCGCGGTGACGTCGCGACGGGTGCCGGCGACCAGCTCCGGATGCTTCCGGATCCCTTCGGCGACAAGGCTTTCCGGGCTTCCGGCGGAAGCGGCGGCGATCTTGCCGATCGCCCTGGCGAGCCCGCGCAGCGAGACCGCGAACAGGGGAGCGCCACAGCCGTCGACGGCGACCTTCGGGATCCGCTGCCCGGTCAGATCTTCGACGCACTCCGCGACAGCGCGCTGCAGCGGGTGTCCCGGGTCCAGATAGTCCTTCGTGGACCAGCCGTGCAGGCGGCAGGTCGCGAGCATCGCCGCGTGCTTGCCGGAACAGTTGTGCGCCAACCTCGAAGCGGGCCGCCCCGAGGCGATCCAGGCGTCACGCTCGACGGGGTCGAACGGCAGGTCTTCCGGCGTCCGCAGGTCTTCCTCGGTGAGCCCGGCGCTCTCAAGGGTCTTGAGCACCTCGGCGAGATGGATCTCCTCGCCCGAGTGGCTGGCCGCGCCGACGGCGAACCCGGCGGCGCTCAGCTCGACGCCGAGCCGCGCCATCGCCGTGGCCTGCAACGGTTTCGCCGCCGAACGCGGGTAGAACGCCGCCTCGATGTCACCGGTGGAGAACAGCACCCGGCCGTCCGGGGCGAGCACCACGGCCGAACCGTGGTGCACCCCCTCGACCATTCCGTCGCGGAGGAGGTGCACCAGCGGTTCGTGGGCGGGCACGCGGATCTCGGGGGTCACAGCTTCGTCTTTTCGAAGACGTCCATGTTGATCCGCTTGCGGACCCCGAACCAGCCCGCCACCAGCGCGAGCCCGATCACGGGCAGGCAGTACAGGGTGATCCGGCCGGTCTCGTCGAAGCCCATCAGTACGATGACCGCGGCGAGGAAGATCAGTGTCGCGATCTCGGTGTAGGGCGAGAACGGCAGACGGTACGACGGGCGTTCGACCTCGCCGAGTTTGGCCTTGCGCACGAACAGCAGATGCGAAAGCACGATGATCGCCCAGGTACCGAGGATGCCGATGGCGGCGAAGTTCAGCACGATCTCGAAGGCCTGGCTCGGCACGACGGCGTTCAGGCCGACACCGACCACGCAGACCGCGGAGGTGAGCAGGATCCCGCCGTAGGGCACGTGGTTCTTGTTCATCACGCCGGTGAACTTCGGCGCGGACCCGGCCAGCGACATGGACCGCAGGATGCGTCCGGTCGAGTAGAGACCCGAGTTCAGGCTGGACAGCGCCGCCGTCAGCACCACCAGGTTCATCACGTTGCCCGCCTGCGGCACCCCGACGTGCGAGAGCACGGTGACGAACGGGCTCTCGCTCTTCGAGTAGGAGCTCCACGGCATCAGCATCGCCAGCAGGACCACCGAGCCGACGTAGAAGATCCCGATCCGCCACATGATCGAGTTGATCGCCTTCGGCATGATCTTGCGCGGGTTCTCGGTCTCGCCGGCGGCGACGCCGACCAGTTCCACCGAGGCGTAGGCGAACACGACGCCCTGGATGATCAGCACCATCGGGAGCACGCCCGCGGGGAAGATGCCGCCGTGGTCGGACAGCAGCGAGAAGCCCGGGACCTGACCGTCGATCGGCTGCTGGGTGACCAGCAGGAAGATCCCGATCCCCATGAAGGTCACCAGCGCGGCGACCTTGATGATGGCGAACCAGAACTCCATCTCGCCGAACAGTTTCACCGACACCATGTTCAGCGCCAGCACCACCGCGAGCGCGATCAGCGCCAGCACCCACTGCGGGATCGGCGTGAAGAACGACCAGAAATGCGCGTACAGCGCGATCGCGGTGATGTCCGCGATCCCGGTCGTCGACCAGTTCAGGAAGTGCATCCAGCCCGCGACGAACGCGCCCTTCTCGCCCATGAATTCCCGGGCGTAGGAAACGAAGGCGCCGGAAGAGGGGCGGTACAGGATGAGTTCGCCGAGCGAGCGCACCACGAAGAACGCGAAAAGGCCGCAAACCGCGTACACGATCGCCAGGGCCGGGCCGGCCTGTGCGAGCCGTCCGCCCGCGCCGAGGAACAGGCCGGTGCCGATGGCGCCGCCGATCGCGATCATGTTGACGTGGCGGGGTTTCAGCGCTTTGTCGTAGCCGGCGTCACCGGCGTCGGCCGGCACCGGCGCGGATTTGCCGTCCGCGCTGAGGGTCTGTTCGGTCACGGTGTCAGTCGTCCTTGTTCTGGTGCGTCGTGTGGCTTGGCCGCACGATGGTGGTCAGCGCGTTCTCGACGTGCTCGAGATGGGAGGTCATCGCCGCGATGGCGTCCGCCTCGGAACCGGCGGCGATGGCGGTGACGATCTCACGGTGCTCGGTGTTCGAGCGGGTGCGACGGTCCCCCAATTGGTTGAGAAAAGAGGACTGGCGGGCGAGCGCGTCCCGGATCTCTTCGATGACCTTGCCGAACACCGGGTTGCCCGAGGCCTGGGCGATGGTGATGTGGAACAGCGAGTCCAGCGCCACCCACGCGGTGTTGTCGGTTTCGAGGTCCATGCGCTCGACGAGGTGACCGAGCAGGTCGAGGTCGTCGGTGCTGCGGCGCACGGCCGCGTAGCCGGCGACGGGGATCTCGACGTGACGCCGGACCTCGAACAGGTCGCGGGCCGAATAGGTCCCGAAGGTGGGGTTCTCGACCGGCCCGGTCGCGGTCACGAAGGTGCCTTTGCCCGTTTTGGACACGGTGAGCCCGAGCGCCTGCAGTCCGCGCAACGCTTCGCGCACGACCGAACGGCTGACCTCGAACTCCTTGCCGAGCGCGGATTCCGACGGCAGCTTCTGGCCGACGGGGTACTCGCCGCGCTCGATGGCGCCGCGGAGATGGGCCAGAACGGCCTCCATCGCGCTGACGCGTCGTGGACCACCGTGTCCGGCTGTCTGGCTGTCAGACAGGTTCATGAGACGAGATCGTGCGGTCGGCCCATCGCTTTGTCAAGCGTTCAGCCGAGGTCGCCGATCCACGCTGCGAGGTCCGCGTCGACGGGGTACTGGCCCGAGAATTCGAACCGGTGCTGGGCGCCTTCGTAGACGCGGAGTTCCGTGCTGACACCGGATTCCCGCGCCGAGGTGGCCAGCGTCACAACGTCGTCGGTCCGGGTGGTGCCGTCACCCCGCCCGCTTGAAGTACATGAAGGACCCCTTCACAGCGCCTAGCGCCGTGAAGGGGTCCTTCATGTACTTGGGGAGGTGACCTTTACCCGAGTCCGCTGTGACGGCTGGTGCGTCTGGGGCGGACGTGGCGACCCGGACCGGACCTGGGATCGACCGCAGCCAAAGCGCCACCGAACGTCATACCCGCTTGAGCGCGATCACCGGGAACGGCCTGCTGGTCTTCGACTGGTGCTCGGCCAGCCGAGGGAACGTCTTCGCCTGCTTCGCGAACAGACGGTCCCGAGCGGCTCCGGTGACTTCGATCGCGTGAGCGGTGAAGGCCTCTCCGTCCGCTTCGACGTCGACGGACGGCTCCGCGACCAGGTTGCGGTACCAGTCCGGATGCGCGGGAGCGCCCCCGTTCGCGGCGAACACGATGTAGCGGTCGTCGTCGGCCAGGAACAGCATCGGCGTCACGTGCCGCCGTCCGGTGCGGGCGCCGGTGGTGGTGAGCAGCAACGTCGGGAGACCGTCGCCGTGGCGGCCGTTCGCGCGGAACTCCGCGATCACGCGTTCGTTCATGGCCTGCAGGTCGATCATCAACTCTCCGGGCGGTTCGGTGGCCTTGGCGGCTGGCAAGTCTGCCCATCCGCGCCCAGGTCGGCAAGCATTTTTCGATCATGGCTGCTCACGGCGCCGAAACTGTCGGTACCGCTGGCGATACTGATCGTGTGTCCCCCGTCAGCCGCGGCCGCAAGCCCGCCAAAAGACCCAAGCACCAGCGCTCCGGCCGGACGCGTCCGCCCTTGGACGTGACCAGGGTGGATCGCTGGCCGAAGCTGTTCCACGGACCTGTCGAGCTGTCGGACTGCGTCGTCCAAGGCCAGGCGGATCAGGACCTGGTGGTCCTGGCCGCCACGCTGACCGCCGGCAAACGCTCGGTGGGCGTCGAGGTCGTGGTCAACGATCGCGAGGTCGACGTGATCGAACTCCACCCCGTTCCCGAGGACGCCCTCGCGGTTCTTCGCGCGGGCTTCGAGGTCACCGAGGCACCACTGACCCCCGAGGAGTTCCGGAGCCAGGTCGAAACGGCCCTGATCGCCACGGCGGACAAAGGCGCCTGGCTCCGGGAAAAGGTACCCAGACTCTTCGAGCTGGGAGGCAGACCGGAGTCCGATCTGCCCTCGCGTGCGGCCCAGCTGCGCCGATGGCTCGGTCTCCCCGAGTACGAACCGTTGCCCCGGTTGCCCTCGGCCGATCCGCTGCCGCTCGTCCTGCCCCCGCCCGCACCGGCCACCGGGCTCCGGTTGACGGTCGCCCTTGCCGAGCCGGACGACGCGATCTGGCGACGGCTCGAAGTCCGCTCCGACGTCACCCTCGCCGGATTGCACCGGATCCTCGCGGCCGCGTTCGACCGCGACGAACGGGAGTATCACCGGTTCGAGACCTCGTACGGCGGCTTCGGCGCCGACATCCAGGGCGGGGAGGGCGACCGCCTGGACGACGAGGTGACACTCGGCCAGGTCGTCACCTCTCCCGGCCACCGGCTCGTCTACGAGTCGGAGCGCTGGAGGCACTGGATCCGCGTCGAGCGGCCGGTCGCCCTTCCCCCGGCGCCGAGGTGCCTCGACGGCGAACGCGCGGCGCCCCCGGCGGAATGCGAAGACCAGAGCAGCTACGAGATGTTGCTGTACGCGCTGCGCGATCCGGAGAACGAAGAGAACGAGGAGCTGCTCGAAGAGCTCGGCGGCCACGGGTTCGATCCGGAGTGGTTCGACAAGGAGGTGGTCGACGAGCGGCTGGCCCGGCTGGGCTGACCCGGCACCCCGTTCGGGGGTAATCGGGATCATCGCGAACCCGCGCCGCGTCGGTGCTTGGCGACGGCCGGTCGGAGGTAGAGACTGGCCTCGCCGGGGTGCGAGCCCGCCCGGGCGCCGAGATCCTCCGGCGCATAGGGTGGGAGGACCGGCCCGCGTCAAGCAGCCAGGGATCCGTCTGCCTAGGGGAGGTTTTCGCTGGTGTCGAACGATTCCTTCGTCCACCTGCATGTGCACACCGAGTACTCGATGCTCGACGGTGCGGCGAAGATCGCCCCCTTGTTCAAGGAGGCGGCGCGCCTGGGCATGCCCGCGGTCGGCATGACCGACCACGGGAACATGTACGGCGCGGACGAGTTCTACCAGCAGGCGGTCAAACACGACCTCAAGCCGATCATCGGCATCGAGGCCTATATCGCGCCGGAGAGCCGCTTCCACAAGAAGCCGGTCTTCTGGGGGCAGGCCAACCAGCGTGGCTCGGACGAGTTCGGTGAGGGCGGTGACGTCTCGGGTAGCGGTTCGTACACCCACATGACGATGCTCGCCGAGAACTCCACCGGCCTGCGCAACCTGTTCAAGCTCTCCTCGCTCGCGAGCATGCAGGGCTACTACCGCAAGCCCCGGATGGACCGCGAGCTGATCGCGGAGAACCACCAGGGCATCATCGCGACCACCGGCTGCCCGTCCGGCGAGGTCCAGACCCGGCTGCGGCTGGGGCAGCGCACCGAAGCGATCCAGGCCGCGTCGGACTACAAGGACATCTTCGGCGGCGAAAACTTCTTCCTCGAACTGATGGACCACGGACTGCCGATCGAGCGGTCGGTCCGTGAGGGCCTGCTCGAGATCGGCAAGCTGCTCGACCTCAGGCCGCTGGCCACCAACGACTCGCACTACGTCACCAAGGACCAGGCCGACACCCACTCCGCGCTGCTGTGCGTGCAGGCGGGCAAGACGCTGAACGACCCGAACCGGTTCAAGTTCGACGGTGACGGCTACTACCTGAAGTCGGCCGCCGACATGCGGGAGTACTGGGACAAGGAGGTCCCCGGCGCCGCCGACTCGACGCTGCTGATCGCCGAGCGCGTCGAGTCCTACAAGGACGTCTACACACACAAGGACCGGCTGCCGTTCTTCGAGGTCCCCGACGGCTACGACCAGGGCACCTGGCTGCGGGAAGAGGTCGCGCGCGGCCTCAAGTGGCGGTACCCGGAAGGCGTCCCGGACGAGTACTACAACGAGCGCATCGAGATCGAGCTCGACGTCATCATCGGGAAGGGCTTCCCCGCCTACTTCCTCATCGTCGCCGACCTCATCAACTACGCCCGCAAGGTCGGCATCCGCGTCGGCCCCGGCCGTGGTTCCGCCGCCGGTTCGCTGGTCGCGTACGTCCTCGGTATCACCAACCTGGACCCGATCCCGCAGAAGCTGCTGTTCGAGCGGTTCCTGAACCCCGAGCGCGTCTCGATGCCCGATATCGACATCGACTTCGACGACCGCCGTCGCGGCGAGATGATCCGCTACGCCACCGACAAGTACGGCGTCGACAAGGTCGCGCAGGTCATCACCTTCGGCACCATTAAGACCAAGGCGGCCATCAAGGACTCCGCGCGGGTCCACTTCGGCCAGCCCGGGTACGCGATCGCGGACCGGATCTCGAAGGCGCTGCCGCCGCCGATCATGGCGAAGGACATCCCGCTCTCGGGCATCGTCGACTCGAAGCACGAGCGCTACGGCGAGGCCGCCGAGGTCCGGGCGCTCGTCGAGACCGACGAAGAGTGCAAGACGATCTTCGAGACCGCCCGCGGTCTCGAAGGGCTGATCCGCAACGCCGGCGTCCACGCCTGCGCGGTCATCATGTCCTGCGACCCGCTGACCGACGCCATCCCGCTGTGGCAGCGCGACGACGGCTCGATCATCACCGGCTGGGACTACCCGTCGTGCGAGAACATCGGCCTGCTGAAGATGGACTTCCTGGGCCTGCGGAACCTCACCGTCATCGGTGACGCGATCGACAACATCAAGGCCAACCGCGGGGTCGACATCGACCTCGACACCCTCGGCGTCGAAGACCCGGAGACGTACAAGCTGCTCGCCAGGGGAGACACGCTCGGCGTGTTCCAGCTGGACGGCGGGCCCATGCGTGACCTGCTGCGCCGCATGCAGCCGACCGTGTTCGACGACATCGTGGCCGTGGGCGCGCTGTACCGCCCCGGTCCGATGGGAATGAACGCGCACAACGACTACGCCGACCGGAAGAACAATCGGCAGAAGGTCAAGCCGATCCACCCGCAGCTCGAGGAGCCCCTGAAGGAGATCCTGGCCGACACCTACGGCCTGATCGTCTATCAGGAGCAGATCATGCACATCGGCCAGAAAGTGGCCGGGTACACGATGGGCCGCGCGGACGTGCTCCGCCGGGCCATGGGTAAGAAGAAGAAGGAAGTCCTCGATCTCGAGTACGAGGGCTTCGAGGCCGGGATGAAGGCCAGCCCGCTGATCGAAGGCGGGTTCTCGCCGGAAGCGGTGAAGGCGCTGTGGGACACGATCCTCCCGTTCGCCGGCTACGCGTTCAACAAGAGCCACGCCGCCGCGTACGGCCTGATCTCCTACTGGACCGCGTACCTCAAGGCGAACTTCACGCCGGAGTACATGGCCGCGCTGCTCACGTCGGTCGGTGACAACAAGGACAAGTCGGCGGTCTACCTCTCGGAATGCCGCCGCCTCGGGATCAAGGTACTCCCGCCGGACGTCAACGAGTCGGCGCTGAGGTTCGCGGCCGTCGGGGACGACATCCGCTTCGGCATGGGTGCCGTCCGCAACGTGGGCGCGAACGTCGTCGAGTCGATCATCAAGACCCGCGCGGAGAAGGGGAAGTACTCCTCCTTCACCGACTTCCTCGACAAGTCCGAACTGGTGGCCTGCAACAAGCGGGTCATCGAATCGCTGATCAAGGCGGGCGGGTTCGACTCGCTCGGCAACTCGCGGCTTTCGATGATCCAGGTGCACGAGGACGCGGTCGAAGCCGTGGTCCCGCTCAAGCGCCAGGAGGCGATGGGCCAGTTCGACCTCTTCGGTTTCGGCGGGGAGGACGACGCGGAAGCCACGGCGTCTTCGTCACCGCTCGCGCATCTGAAGTTCGGTGAAGAGGAGTACCCGCGCAAACAGCTCCTCGCCTACGAGCGGGAGATGCTCGGCCTCTACGTCTCGGCGCACCCGCTGGACGGCGCCGAACGCATCCTGCGCAAACACGCGCCGCGCCCGATCGCCGCGATCCTCGCCGACCCGCCGAAGGAAGGTGAGCTGATCGTCTCCGGGCTGATCACCTCGCTGGAGCGCCGGGTCAACAAGAAGGGCGAGCCCTGGGCGATCTGCACCATCGAGGACATGGACGCCTCGCTCGAGGTCCTGTACTTCCCGAAGTCCTACGCCATGTTCTCCGCCGACCTCATCGAGGACAACGCGGTCCTGGTCAAGGGCCGGGTGAACTGGCGCGAGGACAAGATGTCCATCTTCGGCGGCGGGCTCGTGCCGCTCGACCTGTCCGAGGTCGGCAACGGTGACGAGGACCTCCCGCTGGTCCTGCTGGCCGCCGCGGAGAAGATCGACCAGTCGGTGGTCAGCGAACTGAAGCAGACGCTGCTCGCGCACAAGGGCGAGACCCCGGTGCACCTCAAGCTGGTCGGCAAGAACCAGACGGTCTTCGCGCTCTACGACTATCCGGTCAAGGTGACGTCGATGCTGATCGGTGAGCTCAAGGGCATCCCCGGGATCGCCGCCAGCACCTGATGAGCACCTACGAACCCGACCCCCGGCGCTGGAAGGCGCTCGCCGTCTCCCTCGCCGCCGGGTTCATGGGCCTGCTCGACGTCAGCATCGTCAACACGGCGCTGCCCTCGATCCAGAAGGACCTCGGCGCGTCGAGCGGCGCGATCCAGTGGGTCGTTTCGGGTTACGCACTGGCCTTCGGGCTGGTGCTGGTGTCCGGCGGCCGGCTCGGTGACGCGCTCGGCCGCCGCCGCATGTTCCTGGTCGCGCTCGCCGCGTTCGTGCTGACCAGCGCGTTCGCCGGCGCGGCGCCGGACGAGACGACGCTGATCATCGCGCGGCTCCTGCAAGGTTTCGCGTCGGGAATGATGACGCCCCAGAACAGCGGGATGATCCAGGATCTGTTCCGCGGCGCGGAACGAGGCCGCGCGTTCGGCATGTTCGGCGCCACCGTCGGGATCTCGACCGCCGTCGGACCGGTGCTCGGCGGGGTGATCCTCGCCGTCTTCGGCGACCCGGAAGGCTGGCGCTGGGTCTTCTACGTGAACGTGCCCATCGGGATCCTGGCGTTCGCCCTGGCCTTGAGGTGGCTCCCGAAGGACGAGAGATCGCCGAGAAGCCTGCGGGGCGAGATCGACGTCGTCGGCATCATGCTGCTGGGTGTCGCCGTGCTCGGCGTCCTCCTCCCGTTGATCGAATCCGAACAGGGCGGACTCGGCGATCTGTGGTGGCTGTTCGTCGTCGCGGTGGTCTTCGGCTTCGCGTTCGTGCGCTGGGAACGTTCGATGGTGCGGCGCGGCCGCCCGCCGCTGCTGGACACGCGACTGTTCACCGGCACCCCCGGCTATGCCACCGGTGCCGCCGTCGGCGCGCTGTACTTCAGCGGATTCACCGGGATGTGGCTGGTCTTCGCGATCTTCTTCCAGCAGGGGCTCGGCTACACGCCGCTTCAATCAGGGCTCGCCGTCACCTCCTTCGCTCTCGGTTCGGCGGTCTCGGCGGCGATCGCGGGACGGCTGGTGCCGAAGTGGGGCCGCAAGCTCACCGTCACCGGGCTGGTCATGGTGATCACCGGGATGGTCACGGTCGCCGTTCTCGCCGGGCAGGACCCGGGTGCCGCGGCGGGCTGGTGGTTCGCGGTGCCGTTGCTCGTCGCCGGCGTCGGTGGCGGCATGGTCATCTCGCCCAACACCACGCTGACCCTGGAATGCGTCCCGACATCGATGGCGGGAGTGGCCGGGGGAGCGCTGCAGACCGGACAACGGATCGGCACCGCGATCGGCACGGTCGTACTGGCCTCGGTCTTCCACGCGGTGCTGGGCGCGAACGGCGGTTACTCGTCCGCGCTGACCGCGGCGATGCTGTGCGCCGCCGGCTTGACGACTTCGGCGCTTTTACTCGCCGTGATCGAGCTCCGGGCGCGCCGGAAACGGCGTTCGCTCACTGACGGGGAGGAAGTCGCCCGTGCTGCCGCCGACAGTCAACGCGGCTGAGTCATCCGTGCGTACCGATGACTACGTTCGGCAAGACCCGATGCTCCATCCGAGTGACTGAGGTAGTCATCCTCTGGTGCTACTCAGAGCAACCGGGTAGACCTTACGGAGCCTTCACTGCTGTGTCATGGCTACCGACAGTGGTATTTCTGTCGATCGATCGGGGATGGATCGATCGGCGAAGCGATCGTGGTGAGTCCGGAGTTCTCAGGGATGGACACCCACGGTCACGGGCCGGTGGACAGCCGTCGGCGTCCGCGGGGGACCGTTCGGCGGCAGCCGGCTCACACCACTGGCGAGCCGAGTCCCGGTGAGGCATTCGCGCGGGTGGGTCCGTGCGGGGTCGCCTGGGGAGGTGCACCCGGCCCGGACCCACCCGCTGCGCGTTTCTCCGCGTGTGTGAACCGCTTCCGGCTGAGAAGATCTTCGCGAGTCCGAGAGTGCGAGGAGCGGAGATGGCGGAGACTTCCGACCGGCGGAATCGGCTGCGGGTCTGGTACCGGCCGATGACGATGCGCGATTCCGGTGAAGGACACCGGGTCGCGACGCCGTTGGAGCTGTTGTTCGACCTGTGTTTCGTGGTCGCCGTCGCGCAGGCCGCCGCCGGTCTGCACCACGCGATCGCCGAGAACCACATCGGGCACGGGGTGCTCAGTTTCGGGATGGTGTTCTTCGCGATCTGGTGGGGCTGGCTGAACTTCAGCTGGTTCGCGTCGTCGTTCGACACCGATGACGTGCTGTACCGCGTGGTGACGCTGGTGCAGATCGCAGGCGGGCTGACCGTCGCCGCCGGTGTCTCCTCGGCCTTCGAAGGTCACTTCGAGATCATGGTCGGCGGCTACGTCCTGATGCGGTTGGCGATGGTCGTGCAGTGGCTGCGCGCCGCGCGGACCGATCCGCGGTGCCAGCCCGCCGCGTTGCGATACGCCGTCGGCATCACGATCGTCCAGATCCTTTGGGTCGTCCGGCTCGGCCTGCCGGAATCGCTGGCGCTGCCGTCGTTCTTCCTGCTCCTGGTGGCCGAGCTCGCGGTCCCGGTGATCGCCGAACGCAAGCGCTGGACCGGCTGGCACCCACACCACATCGCCGAGCGCTACGGCCTGTTCACGATCATCGTGCTGGGCGAATCCATCCTCGGCGCGACCACCGCGGTCAAGGAAGGGCTGGACAAGGGCGAGCACACCGGCAGCCTGATCTCACTCGCCGCCGCGGGGCTCGTGCTGGTCTTCTCCCTGTGGTGGCTGTACTTCGACCAGCCGGGCCACGTCCGGCTCGAGAAGGCGAAGAACCTGTTCACCGTCGCGAGCTGGGGCTACGGGCACTACCTGATCTTCGCCTCGGCGGCCGCCCTCGGCGCCGGTCTCGAAGTCGCGGTCGACTACGACACCCACACCGGCCACGTCGCCTCGCTGCCCGCCGCCATGGCCACGACCGTGCCCGTCGCGATCTATCTGCTGAGCGTCTGGCTGATGCACATCGGGCCGAGCAACGAATGCCGTCCGATCGCGATCGGCTTCCCGACGACCGCGGTGCTCGTGCTCGCCGCTTCGTTCACGCCGGCGCCCATCCACATCACCGCCGGGCTCGCCGCCGCCCTCGTCGTCCTGACAGTGGTCGCTACCCACGGGGAGCCGGTTCCAGGGGAGCCGGCGGCCGAGAGCTAGATCAACGCAGGTCAGAGCGCTGGCGCGAAAAAAGGGACCCCCCTGTAAACGCCGGTTTCGAGCCGTGTAATGTTCTCTTCGTCGCCAGGGAAACCGAGCGGCCGCCGGGAACACGAACCAAGCTCCCACCGGACGGTGGTAGAGTGGGTGGTCCCGAACCGGAGAGGTAACTCTACCCCCGCTGAAACGGCAGTTTCGAGCAGGTGCTAGGGTGTGCTCCGGACAAAGCCAAGAAATGACTGCTTCGGATAAGGCCGCGTGAGTGTGGTGCGATTCGGGGTGTGTTGCTTGAGAACTCAACAGTGTGCTAGTGAACTAAGCCAGTAGAGCTTATGTATTGAAACCCTGCCTCGTGGGGTT
>NZ_JBFBGL010000033.1:0-97975 GCF_040684635.1 Amycolatopsis sp. NPDC089917
CCATCCCGGGGTAGCCCGGGCCCGCGCTCGCCCGGACGACAGCGCCGTGCAAGCGCGACGACAGAGGTCCCCGCGTTTCTCGTCCACGTCGGCTTCGCGATCGGTGACGCGCTCGGCTCGGGCGCGGATCCCGCCGACGGCCTGCCGCTGGGCGGGCTGACCCGGCAGCTGCTCTTCCACACCGAGTCGGTGATCCGCGGCCTGGACGCGACCCCGGACAAGCCCGAAATCCCGGCGTCACTGCCCGCGGGCGGACGCCCGGACGGCTGGGTCGCCAAGGCCACCGCGGCCGCCGGACCGCCTCCCGCGGAGTTCTCGGCCATGCTGGTGACGGCGCTCGCCGCGACGGTGACCGGAGGGACGCCGGGTCCCGCCGACAGCACCTTCTACGCGATGAAGGTGGTCCGCGAGCTGGTCGGTTCCGCGGCGGGCCACGAGGTCGTCCACGGCGCGGAGCTGCTGGTGAACGTGTTCCGCGCGCAGCTCGCGGCCCGGAACGGCGAACCAGCGGTGGCGAACTTCCTCGAAGGTTTCGACGAGTACAGCGGCGAGGTCGGCGACCTGGTCAAGACCGTGCTCGACCTCCGGAACGACCTCGACGGCGGCCGTGTCGCCGACGTCGAACAGTTCGACAGCATCGGGGACGGCCGGACACCGCTTTCGGTACTCGGCAGGGCGGTGTTCGCCGCCGCCAAACGGGGTCACGATCCCGAGGCGGCGCTGACGCTGGCCGCACGCGGCGGCGCGGTGACGGCGGCGCTGACCGGGGCGATGGTCGGTGCCCGGCTCACCGTGCCCGGCCTGCCGGAGAGCTGGCTCGCCGCGTACTCCGGCCTCGGCGTCGTCGACGCCATGGCGGGCGACGCCTATTACTACTTCAACCGGTTCGGCCTGACCCGCGAGCCCGAGGAGCGGCGGCGCTGGGACGCGAACCGGTACCCACGAGGAGATCAGTAGAGAAATGCGCGAGTGGCTTCAGAATCCGGCGACCAGGTCCCGGCTGCGCGGCAGCCTGTTCGCCGGGGCGATCGGCGACGCGCTCGGCGCGAAGACCGAGTTCGACTCGATCGACCGCATCCGGGAGATAGCCGGACCCGCCGGGATCACCGACCTCATCCCCGCGTACGGCGGGATCGGGCGGATCACCGACGACACCCAGATGACGCTGTTCACCCTGGAAGGCCTGATCAGGGCCCACCACGGCACAGTGCCCGTCGAGCAGTCGCTCCAGCTGGCCTACCAGCGCTGGCTGCACACCCAGGGCGTCTCGTGGGAGCGGGCGCGCGGGCCGGAGGACACGAGCACGGAACCCGACGGCTGGCTCATCACGAACCGCGAGCTCTTCAGCCGTCGCGCTCCCGGCCTCACCTGCTTCAGCGAGCTGGAGGCGTACGGCAAGACCGGCGTGCGCGCCGGCATGGACAAGCCGGTGAACAACTCGAAGGGCTGCGGCGGCGTCATGCGCGCGGCACCCGTCGCGCTGTGGTCGGACGACCTCGCGGAGGTGTTCCGGCTCGGCGCCGAGAGCGCGGCCCTGACGCACGGTCATCCGAGCGGGTACCTCTCGTCGGGCGCTTTCGCGGTGATCGTGCGCGAACTGCTGCTCGGGAAACCGCTGCTCGACGCCGTCGCGACCGCCCGTGCCGAACTGGAGAAGTACCAGGGGCACGAGGAGCAGAGCGTCGCGCTGGACCAGGCGCTCGCGCTCGCCCGCGAGGGGGCGCCGACGCCGGAGAAGCTCGAAACGCTCGGTCAGGGGAACATCGGCGAGACCGCGCTGTCCATGTCGGTCTACGTCGCCCTGGCCACGACGGATCCGGACACCGCTCTGCTCGCTTCGGTGAACCACAGCGGCGACAGCGACTCGACGGGCTCGATCTGCGGAAACCTCGTCGGCGCCATGTACGGGGAAGAAGAGCTCAACACGGACTGGCTCGTGAAGCTGGAATTGAGCGAGGTCATCGGCGGGCTGGCGGACGACGCGCTCGCGGAGTTCGGCGGGACCGCCCCGGGTGACGACCGGTGGTACGTCCGCTATCCGGCCCACTAGATTGACCCCGATCGGGGATCTTGGGGAGGGGACACAGAGTGCGTTACCGGGTTCAAGCGGCAGAGCGGCCGGATGGCCTGTACGCCGTATGGGGGGACACCGTCTTCGCGGCCCAGCGGTCGACCGAGGACGGCACGTTGCTGCTCATCGCGCCGCTGGGGGAAGCGGCGCCCGAGGGCTTCGACCGTGACTGGAACGGACGGCCCGCCCGGGTCGTGCTGAACGGCGAGGTCGGCGTGACCTTCAGCCTCCAGTCGTACGGCCGGTTCGACGACGAGCACTTCCAGATCGCGCCGCAGACCGGCGGCGGCGACCTGACCTTGCGCTGGGCGAGCGAGGACGCGGCCCGTGCGGCCGAACTGGGGCTCACGGACTTCTCGACCACGGCCTCGCCGTCGCGGCTGACGGCGTTGTGGCAGACCAGGCACGATTTCGTCGAGTCGCCGGACGCCCGGCCCGAGATCGGCTCGGGCGACCAGCCGCCGCTGCTGCGCGCCATCGGGCGGACGCTGCTGCGGGTGCTGCCGCCGGGCTGGCAGCGGGTCGGCGCGCAGTTCCGGCAGGTCGGCGACTACTCCGAGCTGGAGGTCCGCTCGGTCGGCGACGAGGGCAACGGCCCGGTGTCGGTGTCCCTCGCGGCCCCGCCGGAGCTCGGCTCGCTGTTCGCGCGGCTGCGCGCGGCGATGCACCAGCCCGAGACCGGCACCTGGTTCCAGGGCACCTTCACGCTGGACTCGGAATCGCATTTCGACTTCGACTTCGACGCCGAACAGGAACCGACCTGGCGGATCGCGCCGAACGAGGGCGGAAAGCCTTCCCCGCGCGCGTACGCGACCGAGCTCGCGATCTTCCCGCGCGACCAGAAGCACGTCCCGGCCTGGCTCTCGGCCAAGGCCGGGCTGCCACTGGACGTCGTGTTCCGGCACGCGAAGGTCGCCGACGCGCACAACGAGGGCGAACGCCCGGTCGTCAACCGGCCGCCGGTCCCGCCGGACATGATGCGCGGCGTCCTGGACTACCTCTTCCGCTCGCCGGTGGCGGTGTCCCGGCCGGGCCCGCAGCCCGACATCTTCACCCCGAACAGCCCGCCGGACGTGCCGAACGCCTTCCACACCGACGGCGTGTGGATCTGGCCCGCGGCCGTGCCGCACTACCTGCGCAAGTACGGGGTGCCGCCGGAGCCTGAGCTGGTCGAGCACATCCGGGCGGCCGGGTTCCGGCCGCCGCTGGTCGGGGAGCTGGTGCGGGCGACCGCCGAGGCGGAGATCGTCGGCAAGCCGCGGCCGCCGCAGACCGCCGCGGACCTGCCGGACGAAAGCGTCCGCGCCCGTGTCGAACGCGACGGCGAACCGGTCCGCGACATCCGGGCCGCCGAGGTGCTGGAAGTCCTGTACCAGCGGCTGGCCGAACACGGCGTCGCGCCGACGTCCTACCGGATCGGCGCGAACGCGGTGCCGGAGCCGGGTCTCTGGACCCTGCGCCGCACCGAGAACGGCTGGGAGGTCTCGCGGCCGCCGACCGACGAGCCGGTGGCGTTCGCGAGTCTCGAAGAGGCGGCGCGGTTCTTCCTCGGCACCCTGCTGCTGTACCCGGCGCGGGCCGCGGTGGGCGCGAGCGAGGAGGCCGACAACCCGGCCGACTGGCCGATCCTGCCGCTGCGGGGCGAGCCGCCGCTGAACTTCTTCCGCCGCAAGCGGATCGTCGTCCTGCCGGCGGGCACCACGGTGCAGCGGTTCGGGAACGAGACCGGCAACCTCGTGCACGCGGAAACGGCGCGCTTCAGCGAGACGTCACTGGCCGTGGACCGCGAACGGGAACGCCGGCTGTACCGCGTCCTGCGGCCGCTGCGCGTGGTCACCGGCGTCACCACGCCGTGGAACGGGACGCCGGGCGGGGCCGTGGCCTACGTGCTGCCCCGGCCGCTCGCCCAGCATCTCGAATCCGGCGCCCTGTCCCGCGTCCAATAACCCGCGCTAAAAGGACTTCGCGACCAGCTCGTAGGACCGGGCCCGCGCCGCGGCGTCGTACACCGGTGCCGTCAGCATCAGCTCGTCGGCACCGGTGGCCGCGGCGAGGTTCCGCAGCGACGTCACCGCCGTCTCCGGTCCGCCGTGCGCCTGCGCGGCGGTGAACTGCCCGATCAGCTCCGCCGACTCCGGGGTGAACTCGTGCGCGGCCGCCGCCTCCATGGTCGGGAAGGCCAGGTCGCCGCCTTCACCGTTGAGCAGGTACGACTTGATCACCGCGCACGGCCCGGCGATGTACGCGGCTTCGGCGTCGGTGTCCGCGCAGATGGTCTCGACGCAGAGGATCACGTACGGCTCTTCGCGCCACCGGGACGGCTTGAAGTTCTCGCGGTAGGCCTCCAGCACCTCGGCCGTGTTCTGCGGCCTGATGTGGTGCGCGACCGCGATCGGCAGGCCGAGTCCGGCGGCGAGCGAGGCGCCGGCCGCGCTCGAACACAGCAGCCACGGCTCCGGCGTCGGCACCTCGCCGGGCAGCACCCGGATGCCGGTCTCCCCGGCCAGGTGACGCAGCAGCTCGGCGACGTCGGCGCGGTATTCGTCGTCCGTCGCCGGGTCCGCGCCCCGGCGCAGCGCGCGGACGATCTTCTCGTCGAAGGTGCCGGGACCCCGTCCGACGCCGAGGTCGATCCGGCCGGGGTGCAGCGCCGAAAGCGTCGCGAACTGCTCGGCGATCGCGAGCGGGGCGTGGTTCGGCGCCAGCACCCCGCCCGAGCCGATCCGGATCGACGACGTCACCGCCGCCAGATGCGCGGCCAGCACCGGCGGCGAGGACGTCGCGATGGCGGGCGAGCCGTGATGCTCCGCGATCCAGATCCGGTGGTAGCCGAGTTCCTCCAGTTTCCCGGCGACCGAGGCCGTGGACGCGAGCACTTCGGCGGCCGCGCGGCCTTCCTCGACGACGGCGAGTTCGAGCGCGGAAAGCAAGATCCCCATGACCCCAACGTAGCCAAACTCAGGAGGCGGTGATGAGCACCGCGGGCGACCACCAGTAGTCCGCCAGCGGCTCGATCCGGATGCCGGTGAAGCCCGCTTCCTTCAGCTGCGAGGCCCAGTCGGTGGCGGGCTGCTCCCAGTTCGTCCGGTCGGCCCCCGGTTTGACCAGGCCCAGCAGGATCGGCAGCAGGAACCCCCGCGCCACCAGCGACGCCTCCTTGCCGTACTCCGAGATCCCGCGTTCGTAGCGCGTGACCAGGGAGACCAAGTACTCGTCGGAGCCTTCGTCGTACTCGGGCACGTCGAACTCGGCGAGCACCAGGCACGAGGTGCGGGGCCGGAGCGCCCGCAGGACCTCGGTGCGCTCGGCGGTCGGGATCGACTGGAGCGCGAAGGTCGACTGCGTCAGCTGCCACTGCTTGTCGTCTTCGCGGGCGAGGAACTCCTGCGCGGTCGCCTCCCAGGTGTGGAGGCCGTGGGTGCCGTCGAGGTGCTTGCGCGTTTCGGCGAGCAACGCGCTCGACGGCTCGACGAGGTCGATCCGGCCGGGCTGCCGGTCCGCCTGTTCGAGCGCGGGGACGACGGCGAGCCCGTCGCCGCAGCCGAGGTCGAGCAGGGAACCCACGCTGCCGTAACGCCGGGCGAGCATGGCGCTGAGCTGCCGGTAGAGCTTCACGTTCCCGCCGCCGCGGATGAACGCGGTGAACGCGGCGGGCTGCTCGTAGACACCTCCGCCGCCGCCTTCGGTCAGGTATCCGTGCAGTTCGATGCCGAGCGTGGATCCGGCACGTTCGGCGAGGTCCGCTGCCTTGGCCTGGTCACCGTCGCGGTACGCGGTGAGCGCTTTGACCAGGACGTCCGTTTTCTTCATGTTCTCCTGTTTACCGTCAGAACGGCACCCAGAGGGTGACTCTGGTGCCATTGCCCGGAGCCGACTCCACCCTGGCCGTCCCGCCGACCTCGTTCAGCCGGGCGGTGATGGACTCGCTGATGCCGAAACCGGCGGGCCGGGAATCGAGGCTGAACCCGGCGCCGTGATCGCGGGTGATCACCGCGACGCCGCCTTCCTGTTCCTCGACGCGCACGACGACCTTGTCCGTCCCGGCGTGCTTGAGGGTGTTGCGCAGGGACTCCCGGACGGCGTCGCGGATGGCGATCTGCCGGACCTCCGAGAGCGTGTCGTCGTCGAGTTCGGCGATCACGAGCTGGGCGCGCAGCCCGTCGCGTGCCATCTCCGCCGCCAGCGACGCGAGCTTCTCGCCCAGCGGCCGCGATCCGGCCTCCGACCGTTCCGAAGCCTCGTTCTCGATCGTCTGCCGCAGCTCCATCGACTGCGCCCGCGCCAGCCGCTGCACCTCCGCGAGCCGGTCGGCCGGGTCGCCCTGGTGGGCCAGCGCGATCGCTTCGAGGGTCTGCAGCACGGAGTCGTGCAGCATCCGGTGCTGGCGGGCGCGTTCGGCGATCCGGCCGTTGCGGATGCCGTACGCGAGCGCGAGCCGGGTGCCGAGCCCGATCAGGACGAGCGCACCGCTCGCGGTGAAGAGGACGCCGAGCATCGACGGGAAGGTGGCCATCGCGTCGCCGGGCGCGGCGTGACCGGTGCCGAACAGGGACGCGAGCATCCGCACCGGGAAGCTGACGACGGCCAGCGCCGCGGCGGCGGGCATCCCCAGCGCCAGTGCCAGCAGCGCGACCTCGCCGAGCAGATGTTTGCCCGGCACCGCCATCGCCTCGGTGAACACCGAAGCCGGCACGAGCGCGCCGACGGCCAGCGGCGCGAGCAGCGTGAACGCGAGGTCGATGGCCAGCAGCCGGACGGCGTGCTGCGGGCGGAACGGCGCCGACCGCAGCATCCACCGGATCCCGTACAGCGAGAGCGCGACCGAGCCGAGCGCCACCAGCCCGACCGGCCCGATCCCGACCATGCCGTGGGTGGAGACGTAGACGCCGAACGTGCCCGGCACCGCGAAGAGCCGGTAGACCAGGGGGACGAGGGCGACGTAGCGAGCGGCTCTGAGCAGCAGGTTGTCGCGATAAGCCGTGTCGACGGGACCGTTCATCTGCTGGATCCGCCGGAGCGCCCGCATGGGTGTCGGGTCGCCGACCTCGTCGGACAGCTCACTGGTCGCCGTGGCCAGCGCGGGCGCGCCACGACGCAGCAGCGTCACCAGAAAACTGGACGGCCGCTTCGCCATGGAATTTCCCCCTGCCCGGAGCACCGGCAGGAGTATCTCGGGTTACGCCGTATGGATCCAGAGACCAACGGTGTTTATCTCAGCTGATGACCTGGAATTCCGTGACGAAACGGGCGAACGCTAGCCGCCGATGCCGTTCTCGGCGGCCCACTTCTTCAACTCGGCGACCGCCTCGTCGTGCTCCAGCGGACCGCGGTCGAGCCGCAGCTCCTTCAGGTGCTTCCACGCCTTGCCGACGTCCGGCCCCGGCTTGAGATCGAGGATCCGCATGATCTCCTCGCCGTTGAGGTCCGGCCGGACCCGGTCGAGGTCCTCCTGCGCCTGGATCGTCGCGATCCGCCGCTCGAGGTCGTCGTAGGTCGCCTGCAGCGCGGCCGCCTTCTTGCGGTTGCGCGTGGTGCAGTCGGCGCGCACCAGCTTGTGCAGCCGGGGCAGCAGGTCGCCGGCGTCGGTGACGTAGCGCCGCACCGCCGAGTCCGTCCACTCGCCCTTGCCGTACCCGTGGAACCGCAGGTGCAGGAACACGAGCTGGCTGACGTCCTGGACGATCTCCTTCGAGAACTTCAGGGCACGCAAACGCTTGCGGGCCATCTTCGCGCCGACGACCTCGTGGTGGTGGAAGCTCACCCCGCCGCCGGGCTGGAACTCGCGCGTCGCGGGCTTGCCGACGTCGTGCAGGAGCGCCGCGAGCCGCAGGATCAGGTCCGGCTCGGAGGTCGGCTCGTGCGAGGACTCCAGGTCGATCGCCTGCGCGAGCACGGTCAGCGAGTGCTGGTAGACGTCCTTGTGCTGGTGGTGCTCGTCGATCGCCAGCCGCATGCCGGGCACCTCGGGCAGCACGCGGTCGGCGAGGCGGGTGTCGACCAGGAGCTCGATGCCGGGCCGCGGGTCGGCCGCCAGCAGCAGCTTCGACAGCTCGGTCTGGACGCGCTCGGCGGTGATCCGGTCGATCTCCTCCGCCATCGACGTCATCGCGTCGATCACCCGCGGCGCCGCGACGAACCCGAGCTGCGCGGAGAACCGCGCGGCCCGCAGCATGCGCAGCGGGTCGTCGGCGAAGGACTCCTGCGGGGTCGCGGGCGTGTCGAGCACCCGGTCCTGCAGCGCCTGGAGCCCGTCGTACGGGTCGACGAAGGTCTGGTTCGCGAGGTCGATCGCCATCGCGTTGACCGTGAAGTCGCGGCGGAGCAGATCGCCCTCGATGCTGTCGCCGAAGGTGACCTCGGGGTTGCGGCCGACCCGGTCGTAGCTGTCGGCGCGGAACGTGGTGATCTCCAGGGTCATGCCCTGCTTCGTCACCCCGACCGTGCCGAACGCGATGCCGACGTCCCACACCGCGTCGCCCCAGGCGTTCACGATCTTGAGGACCTGATCCGGCCTGGCGTCCGTGGTGAAGTCGAGGTCGCTCGACAACCTGCCGAGCATCATGTCCCGGACGCTGCCGCCGACCAGGTACAGGCTGTACCCCGCCTTCGCGAAGAGCTTCGCGAGCTCGTCCGCCAGCGGGGAGATGCGCATCAGCTCCGTCACAGCGTTCTGCATCGCAGTGCTCTTCCCCGCAATCGCCTGCCCGGCGACCACCTTGTTCACGACAATCCCACCACGATTTGGATGTACTTACTACGGCCCGGCCCAACCCGGGCACGGAGAGCCAGCGTACCCGTACCGCCGTTTGCTCTAGCATCGCAGCATGTCTGGATCAGCCGGCCGCTCCGGCGCTTCGAAGCCGGGCCGCCGGCGGAGGCGCAGGCGGGGAAGGCGGCTGACCACGGTCGACGAAACCTCGGCCGGCGGTCTCGTCGTCGACGTCGAACGCGCGCACGCCGCGCTGATCGGGCGGCTCGACCGGCACGGCAGACTGCTGTGGTCGCTGCCCAAGGGCCACATCGAGGACGGTGAGACGCATGAGCAGACCGCGGTGCGCGAGGTGAAGGAGGAGACCGGCATCTCCGCGCGGGTCCTGCAGCCCCTCGGCACCATCGACTACTGGTTCGTGGCCGAGCGACGCCGCGTGCACAAGACGGTGCACCATTTCATCCTGGAATCCACCGGCGGCGAGCTTTCGGACGAAGATGTCGAGGTGACCGAGGTCGCCTGGGTGCCGCTCGCCGACCTGGAGACCACCCTCGCCTACTCCGACGAGCGCAAGCTGGTCCGGAAGGCCAAAGAACTCTTCGCGCAGCAACAGCACACCGCCGAGGGAGCACCTGAGTGAAGCGGCTTGCCGCCACTGTCCTGTCGATCCTGTTCCTGGCCTTCTCCGCGTTGCCCGTCGCGGTCGCGCAGGCCCAGGAACAGCCCCGGCTGCGCGTGGACCTCGACCAGCTGAACCCCCGCGTGATCACCACGGGCTCGACGTCGATCACCGTCACCGGCCGCGTCACCAACATCGGTGACCGGCCGATCAGCAAACTGGGCGTCCGGCTGCAGCTGGGCACCCGGCTGCAGAGCGACCAGCAGATCGGCGACGTGCTCGCGGGCGGCAAGTTCAAGGATCTCTCGGCGACCGAGTTCGTCGACCTCGAACCGGACACCCTGGAGGCGGGACAGAGCGCGACGCTCGACCTGGCCGTCCCGCTCGGCCCGTCGTCGAAGCTCCAGTTCCCGAAGGCCGGCGTGTACCCGCTGCTGGTCAACGTCAACGGCACCCCCGACTTCGGCGGCCCGGAACGGCTCGCGGCGATCAGCCTGCTGATGCCGGTGCTCGGCGTCCCCGGCAAAGCGCCCTCGTCGCGTCCGCCGGCAGTGCCCTCGGCGCCGTCGGCGAGCCTGCTGTGGCCGATCGCGAACAGCACCGTGCACGTCGTCTCGTCCCCGCTCGGCGGTCCGCTGACCCTGGCGGACGAGCGGCTGGCGGACGAGCTGGCCGCGGGCGGGCGGCTGGACTCGCTGGTCGCGGCGGCGCGCGCGGCCGAGGCCGACACGAAGGTCTCGTCGTCGCTGTGCCTGGCCATCGACCCCGATCTGGTCGCGACCGTGGACGGGATGACCCGCGGCTACCAGGTCGCCACCGGCGGCGGACCCGTCCCCGGCAAGGGCGTCGAGACCGCGAAGAACTGGCTCGGCCAGCTGAAGGCGCTGGTCGCGGGCCGCTGCGTGGTCACCCTCCCGTTCGCCGACGCCGACCTCGCCGCGCTGACGAAGGTCCGCGCCGGCGACGCCACCGACACCGCGCTCCTGTCGGCCGCGCTCGGCGGCGCGACGACGATCAAGAACCTGCTCGGCATCCAGCCGCAGGACGGCGTGCTGTGGCCCGGCGGCGTCCTCGATTCGCAGACCCTCGAAGCGATCGGCAAGGCGGGCGTCAAGACCGTGCTGACCGATTCGGGCAGGCTCCAGTCCGGTTCCCCGGTTTCGGGCGGGGTCTCGATCGAGGGAACGGATCTCCGCGCGCAGCCGATCGACACGCTGATCTCGTCCGCGCTGAACGGCTCGGGATCCACCCAGAACGGGCTCGGCGCGATCGCCTTCCGGGCCGGGCTCGGCGGACAGAACGAGGAGCAGGAACGCTCGCGGCTGCTGATCGCGCCGCCGCGCCACTGGGCCGCGACCGGCCCCGAACTCACCTCGTTCCTGGGGCGGATGGGCGACTTCTACGGCGCCGGTCTCGTCAAGCCGGCACCGCTGCCCGAACTGCTCGGCCAAGGCCCGTCCGGGACGGCGTCGGTCAACTACGCCCCGCAGGATCTGACGGCCGCGACCAGCGGAGACGTCACCGCGAAGATGTCCCAGATCGACAACGAGACGCTCGGCCTGTCGTCCGCGATGACGATGGATGCCACCAAACGAGTGAATCCGGCCGACGTGATAGCCCCCGTCCGGCTCGCCCTGATCCGGGCCGCCTCGACCTCGTGGCGTGGCGCGGACGCGACGATCGCCACCGGCAACGCGCGCGGCGACCTCGACGCGATCCGCAGCCAGGTCACCGTGGAACGGCCGAAGCAGACGATCGCGCTGGCGTCCGGCGCGTCGCCGCTGCCGGTGTTCATCACCAACAGCCTGCCGGTCGGCGTCGCCGTCCAGGTCGCGCTGAAGAACAACGTGGGCCTGCGGCCGACCGACGAGACGCAGCTGCAGGCGCAGATGGTCCCGGCGAACAGCGCCCGCAACCGGCTGCTCCCGGTCGAGGCGCTGCGGGCGGGCCGGTTCAGCGTCGACGTGGCGCTGACCACACCCGACGGGACCCCGCTCGGCTCCGCCGCCCGCTTCGAACTGACCTCGACCGAGTACGGCGCGATCACCATCATCATCACCGTCACCGCGGCGGGCGCGTTGCTGCTGCTCTCGTCCCGCCGGATCTACCGGAAGATCAAGGACGCGCGGACCGATCGGGCGAACGAAACGGCCCCGCGTGTGACCGAAGACGCACAGGTTTAAGTGTTTCCGGGCGTTCCCGATTACCCTGGTCCGGACGATGCCATCGGGCATCACGTAGTCGAGCACCGAGGATTGGGCGCACGTTGGAAAGAGAGCCGGGTGTACCGCCCGAGCGTGCAGGCCGTCCCCGGCGCGAAGGCGCTCCGCCACCGCCCCGTCGCACCGATGGTCCCGCGCGTCGTCCGGAGCGTCGTCAACCGCCGCCCCAGCAGCTCCCGCCCGAGCGCGGTGAGCGGCCGCGTCGTGCCGCGCCACCGCCTCAGCAGCCGCCGGACGGCCGCCGCCAGCGGACCGCGGGCCGTGCCGACGACGAGACACGACGGCTGAGGCCACCCCAGAACCAGAACCAGGCACCGCCGCGCAAAGCGCCTCCGCCGACCCGGCGTCAGCAGGTCCCGCCGCCTCAGCAGCAAGGGCCGCCGCTGCCCCAGCCGACGCAGAATCCGGCTCAGAACCCGTCCCAGGGTCCGGCGCAGCGCCGTCCGCCCGGGGCACCGCCGCAGGGACCGCACCAGGCCCCGCATCAGACTCCGCCCCCGCCGCATCGCGGGCGCCGCCAGCCGCCACCGGTCCGCCCGTGGCAGGTCGACCGGCGCGACGAACCCGACGCGACGCGGTTCATCCCGCGCACCCCCGGCGTCCCGATGGGCTCGCGCTGGCCGGTCGCCGACCCCGACGTCCTCCGCCCGTACGACCAGCTCGCCACGCAGGTCATGCCTGCGATCAAGGACGCGCCGCTGGTCAAACCGCGGCCGGGGGAGACCGGCGAACAGGACGTCGCCGCCCCGGCGCAGGCACCGTCCATCGCGAAATCCAGCGGCCGGATGGCGATCGCCTCGCTGATCAGCCGCATCACCGGCTTCGCGTGGAAGCTGCTGCTGGTCGCGGCCATCGGCGCCAAGGTCGAGAACGACTCGTTCAACGTCGCCAACACGATGCCGAACATCATCTTCGAACTGCTGATGGGCGGTGTGCTGTCCAGTCTCGTGGTCCCGCTGCTCGTGCGGTCGCAGGACGACAAGGACGGCGGCGAGGCCTACACGCAGCGGCTGGTGACGGTGGCGGGGACGCTGCTCATCGCCGGGACGGCGATCGCGGTCCTCGCGGCGCCGCTGATCACCAAGCTCTACGTCGACGATAAGGGGCAGGCGAACCCCGACCTGGTCACCGCGTTCGCGTACCTGCTGCTGCCGCAGATCTTCTTCTACGGCGTGTTCGCGCTGCTCTCGGCGATGCTGAACGCGAAGCACATCTTCGGCCCGACGGCCTGGGCGCCGGTGATCAACAACCTGGTCGTCATCTTCACGATCCTCGTGGTGTGGATCATGCCGGGGGACATCTCCACGAACCCCGTGTCGATCACCGACCCGAAGGTGCTGACGCTGGGCCTCGGCGTGACCGCGGGCATCGTGGCGCAGTCGGTGCTGCTGATCCCGCCGCTGCTGCGGTCCGGGTTCAAGTTCAAGTGGCGCTGGGGCATCGACAAGCGCATGAAGGAATTCGGCGGGCTCGCGCTGTGGACCGTCGGCTACGTCGCGGTCAGCCAGGTGGGCTACACGATCACGACCCGTGTGCTGACCAGCGGTTCGTCGGGCGGTGTGACCGCGTACGCCAACGCCTGGCTGCTCTTCCAGCTGCCGTACGGCGTCATCGGCGTGTCGCTGCTGACCGCGATCATGCCGAGGATGAGCCGCGCGGCCGCGGACGGCGACCACAAGAAGCTGATCGGCGACCTCTCGTACGCCTCCCGGATCTCGACGGTGACGCTCCTGCCGATCTCCGCGGTGATGACCGTGGTGGGCGGTTCGGTCGGTATCGCCCTGTTCACCCTGGGCAAGGGCAAGATCGAGGACGCGACGCGCCTGGGCGAGGCGCTGGCCATCTCCGCGTTCGCGCTGCTGCCGTACGCGCTGGTCATGCTGCAGATGCGGGTGTTCTACGCGATGAAGGACGCGCGGACGCCAGTGCTGATCATGATCGTGATGACCGTGGTCAAGGTGCCGCTGCTGTACCTGTGCCCCGCGCTGCTGTCGCCGGACAACATCGTGCTCGGCGTGATGATGGTCAACGGCCTCACGTTCGTCGTCGGCGCGATCCTCGGTCAGGTCTGGCTCTGGGTGACGCTCGGTAACCTCCGGAGCAAGCGGGTTCTCGGAGTGATCCTCTTCACGGTCGTCGCGAGCGTGCTCGGGGTCGGCGCGGCGTGGCTCGCCGGGCAGGTCGTTCCCGACTCGTTCGGGCCTACTTTCCATGCCTGGGTGAAACTTCTGCTCCAAACGATCGTCGGGATCGTGGTGTCGTTCGGCGTGCTCATGGCCCTCAAGGTCGAGGAATTGAAGCCCGCCACGGCGAGGATCACCCGGTTGATCAAGCGGCGATAACGATTCACGCACGGATGGCGCGCGTTCACGGGTCGTATTCTGGGTACCCTCGGGGCGGGAGCTACGCGGGAGAGTGCGGTGGATACGAGACGGAGCGAACAGGCAGGGGAGGCGAGCCAAGTGGGCGTTCGTGCCCAGGGTGGGTCGTTGGCCCCTGGCCGGGTCGTCGGTGACGGCCGGTATCGCCTGCTCGCACAGTTCGGGGTGGACGAGCGGGCGGCGGCGCATCTTTGGCGCGCCCGCGACGGGCAGCTGAAGCGGGACGTGGCGCTGACGCTCCTGGTCGGCGACCCGGCGGACGCGGAGGCCGCGAGGCTCGCGCGCCGGACGCTGGAGCGTGCCGCGCACGCCTCGAAGTTCGGTCACGGCGGGGTCGCGCGCGTCCTCGACGTGCTGAGCCTCGGCAGCGGCGTCACCTCGAGCGAAGGTCTGCTCGGGGTCGTCGTGGCGGAATGGACCAAGGGCAGCGACCTGGTCGACCTCGTGGCGCAGCGCCCGGTGGCGCCGGCCGCGGCGGCCAGGATGGTGCAGGCGCTGGCGGAAGCCGTCGATCACGCCCACCAGAACGGTCTCGTCCTCGGGCTCGACCACCCGCAGCGGCTGCGGCTCACCCCGGACGGCGCGCTGAAGCTCGCCTTCCCGGGTCCGTTGCCCGAAGCGACCCTTCGCGACGACGTCAAGGCCCTCGGCGCGGTGCTGTACCTGCTGCTGACCGGTCGCTGGGCCCTGCCCGGCGGTCCGGCCGCGATCCCGGCGGCGCCGCACGCGCCGACTGGCAGGGTCATCCCGCCGCGTTCGCTGGTCCCGACGGTCCCGGTCGAACTGTCCTCGCTCGCCGTCCGCACCATCGAGGACGGCGGCCACGGCGGCATCCGCACCAGCGCGGCCATCCTGCGCGTGCTGGACCAGGTCGCCGAGGCCGAGGAACGCACCCAGCTGATCAAGGCCGTCGGCGAGGATGAGGCCGTCGCCGAACCGGACGGCACGGTCTGGACGACGAAGAAGCCGGTCAAGGACGTCGCGCGGCGCAAGAAGCTGGCGTTCGGCGTGACCGTGCTGGTCGTCGCGACCGTGGTCATCCTCGCCTGGGGCGGGATGATGCTGATCAACCTGTTCCAGGGTGAATCGAAGTCCAGCGGTCCGAACATGAACGTCGCCGCGTCGTCGTCTTCGGCGGCCCCGCCGCCTTCGGGCGAGCAGCCGCCGCCCTCTCAGCAGCCGCCGCCGGGTCCGACCGTGGGGGCCGCGGTCAAGCCGTCGGCCGTCGCCGTGTTCAACCCGGGCAGCAAGGGCGACAGCCCCGGCCGCGCCAAGAACGCGACGGACGGCGACCCGGGCACCGTGTGGAAGACCGACGACTACGACGAGCAGTTCCCGGTCCTCAAGAACGGTGTCGGGCTGGTCGTGACCTTCAAGGACCCGATCAACCTCAGCCAGGTCAAGATCGACGCGGGAAGCGCCGGCTCGAAGGTCGAGATCCGCTCCGCCGACAAGAAGAACCCGAAGCTCGACGAGACGAAGGTCGTCGGCGGCGGGGACCTCGCGGCGGGTGAATCGACCATCGCGTTGCAGCAGCCGCAGCAGGGTCAGTACTTCATCGTCTGGATCACTCAGCTGGGTGAAGATGGCGACGGCAAGTTCGTGACCGAACTCAAAGAGCTGACGTTCCTGCCTGCGGGGTGACGCCGAACACCGGGTCAGTAGGCTCTCCCGGGTGACAGCTGCAGCTCCAACGGACGCGGATCTCATAGCGGCGCATGCCGCCGGTGACCCGCACGCGTTCAGTGAACTGGTCCAGCGACATCGAGACCGCATGTGGGCCGTCGCCCTGCGCACCGTGCGGGATCCGGAAGAAGCCGCGGACGCCCTGCAGGACGCGTTCATCTCCGCGTTCCGAGCAGCGGGCAATTTCCGAGCCGAATCGCAGGTCACGACGTGGCTGCACCGCATCGTCGTGAACGCGTGCCTCGACCGCATCCGGCGGGGCAAGGCCAGACCGACCGTTCCGCTGCCCGAGACCGGGCAGTTCAACGAGCCCGCCTCGCCACGCGACTCGATGTCCGAGCGAGAGACGAGCCTCGTGGTCAAGGCAGCCCTCGACCAGCTTCCTGAAGAACAACGTGCCCCGATCGTGTTGGTCGACGTCGAGGGATACTCCGTCGCCGAGACGGCGAAGATGCTCGGCATCGCCGAGGGCACGGTGAAGAGCAGGTGTGCCCGAGGTCGCGGAAAGCTCGCGAAGGTTCTCGGACATCTACGGAACCCCGATGCGATTGCGAACGTCCCAACTCACGAAAGCAAACGAGAGCGCGCTACCCCGGAACGGGGTGCCAGGCGTCCTCAGGGCACGCCGGGTGACGGGGAGGGAAGATGACAGACGAGAGCAGGGGGATCGGCGGGACCGTCGGTCCGCCGTGGTCTGTCGATGTGCTCGCCGACCTGCACGCAGGTGTACTGGACGAGCGAGAGGCGGCCGAACTGTGGCCGCTGGTGAACGCCGACCCCGAAGCACTGGCGATCATCGAAGCACTTGAAGCGACCACGGCCGACCTCGCGTCACTCGCGAACGAGCCGGTCGTACCGATGCCGGCGGAGTACGCGGCACGGATCGACGCGGCGCTGGCCGCGGAAATGCAGACCCGTCAGGCGTCGCCTGCCTTTCAAGACGCACCTCAGGGGCAGCCGGAGCAGGTCGCCCCGGTGGTGGACCTCGCGGCCGCACGGCGGCGGAGGAACAAGCGGATCGGCTGGGGCGCCGGGATAGCGACCGTGGCCGCGGCCGCGATCGCCGCCGTCGCGATCGTCGTTCCCACCACCCAGCAGACGACACCGGGCGGCGTCGCGCAGCCTCCGCCCGCCCCCACCGGCCCCTCGGTCGGCGGCGACGGCGGCGGCGCGGAAGCGCTCGTCGGCAAGGCGATCGGCGTCCGCGACTTCGGCTCGCTGAAGACCGAAGAGAAGCTGGACGCCTGCGTCGAGGCCGCCGGACTGGATCCCGACGTCCGGCCGGAGGGCATCCGGCCGGTGAACGTCGCGGGCAAGGACGGCGTGATGGTGATCTACACCACAGGGAAGCTCGCCCAGTTCCGCATCGTCGCCTTCGGGGCGGACTGCGGCCCGGGCAAGCCGTCTGTCCTGTTCGACAAGATCATCGGCCAGAAGTAGCTGTAGAGCGATAGCGAAGGTCCCCTGCTCCCGCCGCGGAGAGCAGGGGACCTTTGCTGTCACCTGGGGAGCAAAGCAGGAGAAGTAGCGCCGGTCACCCCGGGAACACCGGCCCTTACGATCGTGTTGAGCCTGGTGAACAGGTCACTACGAGCGGAGGTCACGGGTGGCTGCCGAGGAGATCAGGAACCTGATCATTGTGGGATCGGGTCCTGCGGGATACACCGCCGCTGTCTACGCGGCACGAGCGCAGCTCGAACCGCTGGTGTTCGAGGGCACTCAGTTCGGCGGTGCGCTGATGACGACGACGGAGGTCGAGAACTTCCCCGGCTTCCGCGAAGGCATCCAGGGTCCCGACCTCATGGAAGAGATGCGTGAGCAGGCCAAGCGTTTCGGCGCCGACCTGCGCCAGGAGGACGTCGAGTCCGTCGAGCTGACCGGTGACGTCAAGTACGTCGTCGCGAACGGGAAGCGCTACGCGGCCCGCGCGGTCGTGCTCTCGATGGGCGCCGCCGCCCGCTACCTGAACGTGCCCGGCGAGCAGGAACTGCTCGGCCGCGGTGTTTCGGCCTGTGCCACCTGCGACGGCTTCTTCTTCCGCGATCACGACATCGTGGTCGCGGGCGGCGGCGACTCGGCGATGGAGGAGGCGACCTTCCTGACGAAGTTCGCCAAGTCCGTCACGATCGTCCACCGTCGCGAGGAGTTCCGCGCCTCCAAGATCATGCTGGAGCGCGCCCGCGAGAACGAGAAGATCAAGTGGGCGCTCAACAAGCAGATCACCGGGGTCGAGGGTGAGGGCAAGGTCGAGGGCCTGAAGCTCAAGGACACGGTGACCGGCGAGGAGTCCCAGCTCGACGTGACCGGGTTCTTCGTCGCGATCGGTCACGACCCGCGCAGCGAACTGGTGCGCGGTCAGGTGGACCTCGACGAGGACGGCTACGTGCTCACCAAGGGCCGGACCTCGTACACGAACCTTCCCGGCGTCTTCGCGGCCGGCGACCTGGTCGACCGCACGTACCGGCAGGCGATCACCGCCGCGGGTTCGGGCTGCGCCGCGGCGATCGACGCGGAACGATGGCTGGCGGAGCACGCCGGCGTCGAGACCGCCCAGGAAACCTCTGAGCTGGTCGGCGGCGGCTACGGCGCCACCGCCAACTGACTTTCCCGCACCGGAGTTCACCACCCCCAGGAGGAGACACCATGGCCAACAACACCGTGACGGTGACCGACAAGACGTTCGTCGACGACGTGCTCACGAGCGAGAAGCCCGTGCTGGTCGACTTCTGGGCGACCTGGTGCGGTCCGTGCAAGATGGTCGCCCCGGTGCTCGAAGAGATCGCGGCGGAAAACGGCGAGAAGCTGACCATCGCGAAGCTGGACATCGACGCCAACCCGAACACGGCGCGTGACTACCAGGTGATGTCGATCCCGACGCTGATCCTGTTCCAGGGCGGCAAGCCGGTCAAGCAGATCGTCGGCGCCAAGCCGAAGGCCGCGCTGCTGTCGGACCTCGCCGACGTCCTCTGATCTCGCGTTTCACCTGCCGAAACCCGGGGCCTGCCCAGGCTCCGGGTTTCGTCTTTCCGCGGATCGGGTAGATCTCACTGTTACGGCGGCGCCTGGACGGGCTCCACGAACGGGGACTTGACGCACCGGCCGGGCCTCCGCGCTCACCGAGAGTTCACAGGGCACAATAGAGCACCGGGGTTCGCCCCGCAGGGTTTTCAAAGTCGTGCATCGAGCTCGATCGGTGCCCCAAAGGGAAGAGCGAGGAGTGCATGCGGGTACTCCGCCGCGGTGACGCCGGACCGGACGTCGCCGAGATCAGGTCCACGCTGGCGGCGATGGAGCTGCTCCCGCCGGTGACCGAATCCGGGGAGTACGAGGTCTTCGATACGGCGATGGAACACGCCGTGCGCGCGTTCCAGCAGCGTCGTGGGCTCATCACCGACGGTCTGGTGGGTCCGGCGACCTACCAGGCGCTTCGCGGCGCGGGCTTCCATCTCGGCAGCCGCCCGCTGACCTACATGTTCTCCGCCCCCATGCAGGGTGACGACGTCTTCGCGCTCCAGGAGCGGCTGACCGAGCTCGGTTTCGACGCCGGCCGCCCGGACGGGCACTTCGGCGCCCAGACCGAGCGCGCGCTCAAGACCTTCCAGCGCGACATGCGCCTGGTCGCCGACGGGATGTGCGGTCCGGCCACGATCCGCGAGCTGCACCGGCTGTCCTCGCCGCGTGCCCGCGGCGGTCGCCCCGTTTTCCTGCGCGAGCAGGAGCAGGTGCGCCAGGCGGGCCCGCGGCTGCGCGGCAAGCGCATCGTGATCGACCCGGGTCACGGCGGCGAGGACCTCGGTGTCGTCGCCGGCGAACTGCGGGAAGCGGACATCGCCTGGGATCTGGCGCGGCGGCTGGAAGGCCGGATGCAGGCCACGGGCATGGAGGCGCTGATCTCGCGCGGCCCGAACCAGAGCCCGAGCGAAAGCGACCGGGCGAAGTTCGCGAACGAGGCGGGCGCGGACCTGTTCCTTTCGCTGCACAACGACAAGAACCCCTCGCCGAAGGCGCAGGGTGTCGCGAGCTTCCACTTCGGCACCGGCAACGGCACCACGTCGACCGTCGGTGAGCTGCTGGCGGGCTTCATCCAGCGTGAGCTGGCCGCCCGCACCGGCATGCTCGACTGCCGCACGCACTACAAGACCTGGGAGATCTTCACCCGCACCCGCTGCCCCGCGGTGCGGATCGAGATCGGCTACCTGACGAACCCGGAGGACAGCCGCAAACTGGCGGACCCGGCTTTCCGCGACGTCGTCGCCGAAGGCATCCTGGTCGCCGTGAAGCGCCTGTACCTCCTCGGCGAGGGGGACCAGCCGACCGGCACGTTCACCTTCGCGGACGTCCTGGCCCACGAACTCGCCAAAGCGGAGTAGCCAGTCCTCCACACCCGCACGCGGGCGCACATCCCCCTGCCGAGCCCCTCGGCACAACCGGTTGTGTGCCCCCACTCCCGAGCACGCCACCCGTAGATCCCCCCGGCGCGCAGCCCCCGCCCTTCCCGGGGGGCGTCCCCAGGTCCAGCCTACCCATCCACAGATTTTCCACCGCTCCTAGCAGCGATCTGTGGATAACTCGGCGGGTTACCCACAGCTGTCCCCAGGCCGGGGGATGGCCGCTGCGCGCGCTCAGAAACTCTGCTAGAGCGCCTCACCCGAGCGAGAGGAAAGGTACCTTTCCTTGCGAAATCTGCAAGGAAAGGAACGGTCCTAGCATGCGGAAAGTGACCGTCCAGAACGGGCGGAACGGATTCAGGCGCGGCCCAGGCTCGGCTCGGCGGTCGTGATGGAGACCTGGCCGAGCAGCCGTTCGAGGGCCGCCTCCACGTCTTCCTTCCACGAGATCGCCGACCGCAGTTCCAACCGCAGCCGCGGCCACCGCGGATGGGGCCGCACGGTCTTGAACCCGACACTCTGCAGGAACGCGGCGGGCAGCACGCAGCTGTGCCCGCCGTCCGGGTCGGTCTCGTCGGGCTTGGCGTCGCCGAAGGCCTCGATCGCGCGGACACCGCGTTTGGTCAGGTCCTTCGCGACGGCCTGCACCAGCATCCGGCCGAGCCCACCGCCCTGGAACTCGGGGAGGACCTGGAACGCGGTCAGCAGCACCGCGTCCGGACCGGGCGGCGAAGTCGGGAAGGCCAGCGAACGCGGCACGGCGTTCGGCGGCGCGTAGAGCACGAAGCCGACAGGCAGGGTGTCGCTGTAGACGATCCGGCCGCAGGAGCCCCATTCCAGCAGGACGCTGGAGACCCAGGCTTCCTTTTCGACCTCGGTGGCGCCGTATTCCTCGGCCTGCGCCTTCATATGCGGCGCCAGCTCCCAGTACACGCAGCGGCGGCAGCTCTTGGGCAGATGCTCGAGGTTGTCCAGGGTTACGCCCACGACGCGACGCGACACAGACAAACCTCCCTGAACGACGACACCCGACGCAGCACTGTCCCGAGCAGGGCTTGCTGAAGGGGTCCTGACCGAGGATAGGCCGATGTGATGAACACCGGAAGGCCAGGGCCCCTCAAGGGAGGGTGGTTACACTCGATGGAACTACCAGTCGGTAGCGACTATGTCCACTTCGAAGCACGGGTGAACGCCTGATGACCGAGAATCGCCCTGTCCGGCCGGAGCCCGGCCGCCACAACCTCGACCCTCATCTCGACCGCTACGCCGCGCGCACGGCCGGGATGACTGCTTCCGAGATCAGGGCTTTGTTCGCGGTCGCCAGCCGCCCCGAAGTGGTTTCGCTCGCCGGCGGGATGCCGAACCTCGCCGCGCTCCCGCTGGACACGCTGTCCGCGCAGGTCGGCGAGCTCATCGCCGAAGACGGCCTGGTCGCGCTCCAGTACGGCTCCGCGCACGGCGTCCCGGCGCTGCGCGAGCAGATCTGCGAGATCATGGCCCTCGAAGGCATCAAGGCCCACCCGGACGACGTCGTCGTGACGGTCGGTTCGCAGATGGGGCTCGACATGGTCACCCGGCTGTTCTGCGACCCGGGCGACGTCATCATCGCCGAAGGACCGTCGTACGTCGGCGCGCTCGGCTCGTTCGCCGCGTACCAGGCCGACGTCGTCCACGTCGCGATGGACGACCACGGCCTGGTCCCCGAAGGTCTGCGCGCCGCGCTCGCGGAGACGCGGAAAGCCGGCCACCGGGTCAAGTTCCTCTACACGATCCCGAACTTCCACAACCCCGGCGGCGTCACGCTGGCCGTCGAGCGGCGCGCGGAGATCGTGGAGATCTGCCGGGAGAACGACATCCTCATCGTCGAGGACAACCCGTACGGCCTGCTCGGCTTCGGCGGGCAAACGTACCCGGCGCTCCGTTCGATCGATCCCGACAACGTCGTGTACCTGGGCTCTTTCTCGAAGACGTTCGCCTCCGGCCTGCGGGTCGGCTGGGTGCTCGCGCCGCACGCCGTCCGGGAGAAACTCGTGCTCGCAGCCGAGTCCGCGACGCTTTGTCCGCCTACGCTTAACCAGTTGATCGTGTCGCGATACCTCTCGACTCACGACTGGATGGGTCAGATCAAGACCTTCCGCGAGAACTACCGGGAGCGCCGGGACGCGATCCTGTCCGCCCTCGAACAGCACATGCCCGCCGGCTGCACCTGGACCAAACCCGACGGCGGGTTCTACGTCTGGATGACCGTCCCGGAAGGCGTGGACACGAAGGCGATGCTGCCGAGGGCCGTCACGGCCCGGGTCGCGTACGCCTCCGGAACCGGCTTCTACGCAGATGGTTTCGGCAGCAGACAGTTGCGGCTTTCTTATTGCTACCCGACGCCGGAGCGGATCCGCGAAGGCGTCCGGCGGCTCGCCGCGGTGCTCGAATCCGAAATGGATCTCGCGCGTACCTTCGGTAACGTGAGCCCACGCTCGATCTCGGGGCCGCAGAACCCCTCTCCGGACACGGTCTGATCGACCGGACGTCCCCAAGCACAAAAGGAGTCCTCGGTGGTCGACCGCACCGTTGCCGTCCTCGCAGGCGGGCTTTCCCACGAACGCGACGTCTCACTCCGCTCCGGGCGCAGGCTCTCGGTCGCGCTGCGGGCGGAAGGCCTCACCGTCGAGGAGTGGGACACCGACGCGGGTCTGCTCGAACGTCTTCGCACCCAGCGCCCCGACGCGGCCATCGTCGCCCTGCACGGCGGGGAAGGGGAGAACGGCGCGGTGCAGACCGTGCTGGAGATGCTCGACGTGCCCTACGTCGGCACCAGCTCGGCGGGCTGCCGCCGCGCGTGGGACAAGCCGACGGCCAAGGCGCTCGTCGCCGACGCGGGCTTCACCACACCGGACTGGGTCGTGCTGCCGCACAGCACCTTCCGCGAACTCGGCGCGCAGGCCGTGCTGGACGCGATGGTCGACACGCTGGGCCTGCCGCTGATCCTCAAGCCCGACCAGGGCGGTTCGGCCCTGGGCGCCCAGGTCGTCAAGGAAGCTTCGGAGATGCCCGGCGCGATGGTCGGCTGCTTCGCGTACGGCGACACCGTTCTCGCGGAGAAGTTCGTATCGGGCGTCGAGGTGGCCGTGACGGTCATCGAAGGCGAACAGGGACCCGAAGCCCTGCCCGCGGTCGAGATCGTGCCCGAGAGCGGCGTGTACGACTACAAGGCCCGCTACACCGCCGGGCTGACCGACTTCTTCACCCCCGCGCGGATCAGCGACGACGCGGCCAAGTCGGTCGGCGAGCTGGCCGTCGCCGTGCACCGGCAGCTCGGGCTTCGCGACATCTCGCGCACCGACGCTGTGGTCGCCGAAGACGGGACCGTCTACTTCCTCGCGGTGAACCTGTCGCCGGGCCTGACCGAGACGTCGATCGTGCCCGTGGCGATCGAGGCCGCCGGCGCCACCCTCGGCTCGGTCTTCGCCGACCTCGTCGGGCGGGCGATCTCCCGCAAGAGCTGAGCTTCTTTCAGTCTCGGACGACGACCACCTGGAATTCGTCTTCGTAGATGACCCGCCCCGGATCCGTCGACCGGACGGTCTCGCACGGGATCTCGTGCGTCTCCAGAATCGCCAGGTAACCGTCGACCCGCTCGATGAAGACCCGGGCACTCGCCTTGAACCACGCCGCGGCGCCGGGATTCACCTCGGCGTCGTACACGCTCGGATCGGTGTGCGCCGGGTTGATGAAGTTCGCGTCGTACCAGTCGTTGTTCGCCCGGCGGAACGCTTCCTGCTCATCGGTGAGGCGTCCGGCCCGCGCGAGGTTGTTGACGAGACCGAAGACTCCCGTGAAGTTGCCTCGTTTGTCGCGGGTCGGGCTCTGAAAGCGAACGAAGGTCATCGACGCGGCCATCCACGCACCCACGCCAGCAGCTCCTCATCGCGCAGGGAGTCGACCACGACGTCGGCGGGGAAGTCCTGATGCTTCAGCGTGGGCACTCCGACGACAGGCACCCCAGCCGCTCGCGCCGACCGGAGCCCGGTCATCGAGTCCTCGTACGCCAGCGCGTCAGCGGGCTCGACGTTCAGGAGCGCGCAGGCGGTCAGGTACATCTCCGGATCCGGCTTCGGCGCGGCCACCTCGTCGGCGGCCAGTTTCACGGGAAACATTCCCGAAAGCCCGCCGCGGGCGAGCGCGGCGTCCAGGAGCGCCCGGGGCGAGTTGCTCGCGACGGCGACCGGGACGGCGGCGGCGGTCAGTTCGACCAACTCACGCGCGCCGGGCATCGCCTCCGCTTTCGCGGTGACGACTTCGGTCACCAACCTCAGCAACTCGTCCGCGATCCCGGCGCCGCCGCCGGGTTCGCCGAACGCCTCCGCCATCGCTTCGGCAGCGGCCGGGAGCGACTTGCCGATCACCAACGCCTTCTCATCCGGACCGAACGGCAGACCTCGCCGCGCGAACAGTTCGGTCTCGGCCACCGACCAACACGGCTCGGTGTCCATGAGCAGTCCGTCGCAGTCGAAGACCACCGCGCGCGGATTTCGGCCGTCGAAGAACCTCTTCACACTTGCCCCCAGTTCAAGCACTCAGTGTCACTTCGTTGTCATCACAGAGCTATCGTCACCGTGACAAAACGACCCGGTGTGATCCCTAATCGGTTTCAGGTGTCTGTTTTGCCTGATTTTCGTCCATCAGTGCAACGATGCGTTCAAGATCGTCAACGGAGCCGAATTCGAGCGTGATCCGGCCCTTTCGGCGTCCGAGGTCGACCTTCACGCGGGTGTCGAAGCGGTCCGAAAGCCGGTTCGCCAGTTCCTGGAGACCGGGCGCCTGAATCGGCTTGCGAGGAGCGGGCTTCGGCTTGGCCGGCTTCTCGCTCTTCTTGAGCGTGACGGCTTCCTCGGTCGCACGGACCGACATGCCCTCCGCGACGATCCGCGCGGCGAGCTCTTCCTGACTGTCGGCGTCTTCGAGAGAGAGCAGAGCCCGCGCGTGGCCCGCCGAAAGCACCCCGGCCGCGACCCGTCGCTGGACCGCGAGGGGGAGTTTGAGCAAGCGGATCGTGTTCGTGATGACCGGGCGGCTGCGCCCGATCCGGCCCGCCAGCTCCTCGTGCGTGACCGCGAACTCGTCGAGCAGCTGCTGATACGCGGCCGCCTCTTCGAGCGGGTTGAGCTGAACCCGGTGGATGTTCTCAAGCAGCGCGTCGCGCAGCATCGCCTCGTCGGCGGTCTGCCGGACGATCGCCGGGATCGCCTCCAGCTCCGCCAGCTGCGACGCGCGCAGCCGCCGCTCGCCCATGACGAGTTCATACTCGTCGGCGCCGAGCTCCCGGACCACGATGGGCTGCATGAGCCCGAACTCGCGGATCGAGTGCTCCAGCTCGTTGAGCGCGTCCTCGTCGAAGACCTGCCGCGGCTGCTTCGGGTTCGGCTTGATCTGGCTGACCGGCACCTCGCGGTAGACCGCGCCGGCCACCGTGCCGCTCTGCGAACCGGCCGCACCGTTGGCGGCGAACCAGCCCTTGTCCTCCGGTCCCGCCGGACCGGCCGGGGGCGCGGGGACCGCGGCGGGCGAACCGTTCTCGGCCGGTGCCGCGGAGCCCGGTGGCGGGCCGGTGGGGATCAGGGCGGCGAGCCCGCGCCCGAGCCCCCCTCTGCGCTCGCTCATGCCGTACCGCTCCTTTCCTTCATCTCCACCCCACGCTGCGCGATCTCCTTCGCCGCGTCCACGTAGCTCATCGCGCCCCGGGAACCGGGGTCGTACGCGAGGACCGTCTGCCCGTATCCGGGCGCCTCGGAGACCTTCACACTGCGAGGGATGACGGTCTTCAGAACAGTGTCCCCGAAGTGGTTCCGGACCTCGTTCGTCACCTGATCGGCCAGCTTCGTCCGACCGTCGTACATGGTGAGCAGAATCGTGGAGACGCTGAGTTCGCGGTTCAGATGCGCCTGGACGAGCTCGATGTTGCTCAGCAGCTGCCCCAGACCTTCGAGCGCGTAGTACTCGCACTGGATCGGGATCAGCACCTCCTGCGCGGCGACCATCGCGTTGACGGTCAGCAGACCGAGCGACGGCGGGCAGTCGATGAAGACGTAGTCGACGCCGATCTCGTCGAGGATCTCGGACGAGAGCGCCTCCTTGAGCCGCATCTCGCGGGACGCCATCGACACGAGTTCGATCTCGGCACCGGCGAGGTCGATGGTCGCGGGCACGCAGTAGAGGTTGGGCGACTGCTCGCTCTGCGCCGCCGCCTCGGCGAGCGACACCTCACCGATCAGCACCTCGTAGATCGACGGCGTACCGGACCGGTGGTCGATGTCGAGCGCCGTGCTCGCGTTGCCCTGAGGGTCGAGGTCGATCACGAGCGTCTTGAGCCCGTGGACGGCGAGGGCGGCGGCGAGGTTCACCGTGCTCGTCGTCTTGCCGACGCCGCCCTTCTGGTTGGCGACCGTCAGCACGCGGCGACGGTTCGGGCGGGGGAGCGCGCCCTCCTTGGGGTGCAGCACGCTGGCTGCGCGGACGGCTTCTTCAGCGATGGGCGTCCAGCCGAGTTCGTGGCCAGTGCTCGCAGGGTCGGACGGCGGGGGAGTCACCGGTCTCGAACCTCCTCTGTATAGACGTTGGAGTCGTTCTGCGTTGTTTCACGTGGAACTGGACTAGCTGCGCCTGCCGCGCGACCGGGACGGCTTCGGGGGCAGGCGGTGGATCACGACGACCGTGCTGGGCACTTCGAGCACCTTGGTACCGCACTCGAAGACCTCCGGCTCGCCACCGCCTGCCTTCCGGACGGCGGCGCGATCGCGTTCGATTTCCTCTCCGGCGCTCGCTCCTTTGAGGGCGACCAGAGTTCCTTGGGAACGCACGAGCGGGAGGCACCAGTTCGCGAGCCGGGCCAAGGGAGCGACCGCCCGGGCGGTGACGACATCCGCGCCACCGAGCTCCTCGCGTACCTGCCGCTCCTCCGCGCGCCCGCGGACAACGGTGATGGGGAGTTCCAGCTTCTCGGCAACCTCGGCCAGCCAGTCGACCCGGCGGGCCATCGGTTCGAGGAGAACGATATCGAGGTCCGGTCGGCTGATCGCGAGCGGTACACCCGGAAGCCCGGCGCCCGACCCGACGTCGACCACGCGCGCGCCGTCGGGGATCCGCTCGCCGATCACGGCGGAGTTCAGGACGTGACGCTTCCAGAGCCGGTCGACCTCGCGGGGTCCGATGAGCCCGCGCTCGACGCCGTGCCGCTCCAGGAGTTCGACGTAGCCGGCGGCTTGCTCGACGCGGTCTCCGAATACTTCCGACGCCGCACTCCGTACCGATGCGGCGACCCCGTCCAAGCCCACTCTCGCTCCTCAACTTCGACGCCGTTTCACGTGAAACGCGTTCCGACTGATTGTCCATGACGCCGACCTCAAAGCGGGGAGACAGACCGAAGTTGTGGACAACTCCACTCGCCTCGAACCGTTTCACGTGAAACGCCACGCGTGTAATTCACCCCGGCAACGAAGAAGCGGCCCGCCGGATGACCGGCGGGCCGCTTCGCTCAAAGAATCCGTCAGGCGGGGAAGATGACGACCCGACGCTTCGGGTCCTCTCCTTCGCTCTCGCTCTTGACGCCGTCGACGGCGGCGACCGCGTCGTGCACGACCTTCCGCTCGAACGGGCTCATCGGCTGCAGCCGGACACGCTCGCCGGAGGAGACCACCGTCTCCGCGGTCGAGCGGCCGAGCTCGCGAAGCTCTTCGCGACGGTCCGCGCGCCAGCCCGCGATGTCCAGCATCAGGCGGCTCCGCGAACCGGTCTCCTGCTGGACCGCCAGCCGGGTCAGCTCCTGCAGCGCCTCGAGGACGGTGCCGCGCGGCCCGACGAGCTTCTCCAGATCCTCGCCACCGTCGATGCTGACGATCGCGCGGCCCGCTTCGACATCGAGGTCGATGTCGCCGTCGTAGTCCAGAAGATCGAGCAGCCGCTCGAGGTAGTCGCCGGCGATGTCGCCCTCCTTCACGAGGACGTCGTCGTCGACACCTCCCTTCCGAGCGGTCTCCTCAGCGGCGCCTTCGACCTCGGCCGCGCTGTTCTCCTCGGCGTCGATCGTGTCGATCGTCTCCGCCATTTTTGGTCTCCTCTCCAGCCCGGATCGGCGTCAGCGACGCTTCCGGCCCGATTTCTTAGTCGAGTCCGAGATGAGACCGGGCGTCTCCGCGCCGCTCTCCTTCGAGCCGTTCGCCGACGGCTCGGCTGATGCGTTCGTGGTGTCCTTCTTCTCCGCGGTCGCGGAACCGGTCTGGGCGAAGCCGTGGGGCGAACCCGCCTTCTTGACCTGACCGCCGGAGGACGGCTTGTTCTTCTTCTGCTGGACCGGCTTCTGGCCGGGGCGCGGCGCGGTCGGCTTCTGACCCGGCTTCGGGCCGAGGTTCGCGCGCTTCTCCTTCTCGGCTTCCTTGCGGGCCTCTTCTTCCTTGTCGATCCGCGTGTAGACGAGGCGCTGCTGCATCAGGGTCCAGCCGTTGTTGGCGAGCCAGTAGAAGAGCAGGCCGACCGGGAACAGCGCACCGAAGACGAGGACACCGAGCGGGAAGATGTACATCGTCAGCTTGTTCATCATCGCGGTCTGCGGGGTCGCCGACTCGGGGTTCTGGCGGGCGACCGAGTGACGCGCGGTGAGGTGCGTGGCGATGCTCGCGACGATCATCAGCGGGATCGCGACCGGGGCGACGCCCCAGTGGAAACCGGCGACGGTGTTGCCGCCGCTGACCACACCGACACCGGTGTAGATGGCGTCGCCGAGGGTGACTCCGAAGATCTTCGCGTGGACGTACGAGTCGACACCGGCCTGGGTGAAGAAGTAGTTCTCGGTCTTCGGGCCGCCGTACGGGTTGATCGTGAACATCCGCAGGACGTGGTTCAGACCGATGAAGACCGGGATCTGAAGCAGCATCGGCAGGCAGCTGCCCAGCGGGTTGACACCGTGCTCCTTCTGGAGCTTCTGCATCTCCATGGCCTGGCGCTGCCGGTCGTTCGCGTACTTCTTCTGGATCTTCTTCATTTCCGGCGCGAAGTCCTGCATCTTCTTCATCGACCGGACCTGGTTCACGAACGGCTTGAACATGATGCCGCGGACCGTGAACGTCAGGAAGATGATCGCCAGGATCCAGGAGAGCGCGTTCGACTCGCCGAGCACGAACCCGAAGACCTTGTGCCAACACCACAAGATGAAGGACACGGGGTAGTAGATGAAGTCGAGCACTGAGCTACTCCTCGATCGGTGTTTCAGGTCGTCGGTGGCGCCACGAGAAAACCTCGGGTACCGGATCGCGGCCGGGCATGGTCCACGGGCCACAGCGCAGCAGGCGCCGGACCGCGAGATAGGTGCCGCGGCCGGCGCCGTGCCGGGTCAGTGCCTCGACGGCGTACGCGCTACAGCTCGGGTAGAACCGGCACGCCGGAGGAAGGAAGGGGGAGATCGCCTTGCGGTACAGCTTGATGGGCAGGAGCAGCACCCATGCCACCGGGCCGGGCCGGGCTTCTTCGGTGGTTTCGTTCTCGGTGGCTCGCATGCCGTTACACCGCTGATCCGTTGTCGGGGGGTCGCGTCTGGCGGGACTTCCCGGCGACGGCGGAGTGCCCGGACAGTCCGAGGCGCCGCAACGACGCGTCGAGGTCCGAGCCGAGTTCCGCGCTGGACGCGTCCGCGGCCGGTGGTAGTGCCCGTATCACCAACGAGCTCCCCGGCGGCAGTGTTCCGATCCGGTCGGAAATGAGATGCCTCAACCGGCGGCTCACCCGGTGGCGCACCACCGAATTGCCGACGGCCTTGCTCACCACAAAACCCGCCCGCGCCGCTTCGGCGGCATCGGACGGGTCCGTGGTCAACGCATGGACGACGAGGCGGCGCCTGCCTGCCTTGGCCCCACGCCGCATCACGGCACGGAAATCCTCACTGCGCCGCAACCTCGCGGCGGCCGGCAGCACGACGTCCCTCGACGGCGGCCGGATCAGGCGGACAGCGCGCCGCGGCCCTTGCGACGGCGAGCCGCCAGGATGGCCCGGCCGGCGCGGGTCCGCATGCGCAGGCGGAATCCGTGGACCCGGGCGCGGCGGCGGTTGTTCGGCTGGAAGGTGCGCTTACCCTTGCTCACGACTAACTTCTCCTGTTTCTCGGCCGCCGGGAACGGTTCGACCCGTTCCTGGCGTGTCGTGCTGACGCACGGCAGTCTCTGGTGTCTCCTACCAACGTGTGGCCTCGTCACGTCGAGCGACGACAACGTGGGCACGCGAAACGCCCCCGCTGTATACGGGAGACCTTACGAGGGTACGCACCCACCGCCGGAGCCCGGCAGGCACCCCCTCGACCACGGACCGCGACCGTACCGGGAGAGTGATCACCGACGACGCGCGGGCATCGAATGGCAACACGCCAGGGGCCGTGAAATGCTTGCGAACAAGGATGCCTTGTGGCAACGAGCGGGGCTTGTTAGCGTGCCCCTCCCGGGTTTTCGCCGAGGTGGAACGGTGCAGGCGCCCGGGTGTCCTTGGGATGTGGAGGCGTCCCGTCGGCATACGTCGATCCCGCAGGTGGCGTCACCGCGGGTCGCCGTACATTAGTGCACAGCTGTGGACAACCATGTGGATATTTGCTGTGCGCATGAGCCGATCGGGCCATGATGACGCTCGACCCGGCGTTTCGGGCCGCTGAGTGATCTCACGCACGCACCGAATGAGGGGAGGGGAGTCAGGCAGGTGTCCGATCACCAGCACAATCTTGGCGTCATCTGGGAACAGGTCGTGCGCGAGCTGTCCGATGGCACCCTCTCCCCGCAGCAGCGCGCCTGGATGCGGGTGACCCGGCCGATCGGCCTGCTCGACGGCACCGCGCTCCTCGCCGCCCCCAGCGACTTCGCCAAGGAAGCGATCGAACGCGCCCTTCGCGGCGCGATCACCGAGGCACTCTCGCGCCGGCTCGGCCGCGCGGTCTCGCTCGCGGTGAAGGTCGACAGCACCGAGCCACACACCTCGATGCCGCCGCCTCCCGCGCCCGGCCCTCGCTACGAGCCTTCACCCGGTCGGGTGGAAAACGGTTCCGGCCCGGCGCCGGGTCCCCCGCCGCTGCCCGACGGCGACGGCATGCTGCCCCCGGCCAGGCCCCGGCCCGAGCCGCCGAAGCCGAGGCCGCCGAGGCAGCGGCCGCCGGTGGACAACAGCCTGAACGACGGCGACGACAGCGATGAAGAAGTCGACGAAGAGGGCGAGGCCCTCGCCGCCGTGACCGAGATCTGGCCGACCTTCTCCGGGCAGCCGATCGCGGGCCAGCCCTACACCGCGCCGGCGCAGCCGCAGACCTCGAAGACGAAGCTCAACGAGAAGTACACCTTCGACACCTTCGTCATCGGCGCGTCCAACCGTTTCGCGCACGCGGCCGCGGTCGCCGTCGCCGAAGCACCGGCGCGCGCGTACAACCCGTTGTTCATCTGGGGAGAGTCCGGACTCGGGAAGACCCACCTGCTGCACGCCGTCGGGCACTACGCGCAGCGGCTGTTCCCCGGCATGCGCGTGCGGTACGTGTCGACCGAAGAGTTCACCAACGACTTCATCAACTCGCTGCGGGACGACCGCAAGGTCGCGTTCCAGCGCCGCTACCGCGACATCGACATCCTGCTCGTCGATGACATCCAGTTCCTGGAAGGCAAAGAAGGTACGCAGGAAGAGTTCTTCCACACCTTCAACACCCTCCACAACGCGAACAAGCAGATCGTCGTCTCCTCCGACCGCCCGCCGAAGCGCCTCGAAACGCTGGAAGACCGGCTGCGCACGCGGTTCGAGTGGGGCCTCATCACCGACATCCAACCGCCCGAGCTCGAAACCCGGATCGCGATCCTTCGCAAGAAGGCCGCGCAGGACCGGCTCGCGGTTCCGGGCGAGGTCCTGGAGTTCATCGCTTCGCGCGTCGAGGCGAACATCCGGGAGCTCGAAGGCGCGCTCATCCGCGTCACCGCCTTCGCGTCGCTGAACCAGCAACCGGTCGACGTCGCGCTCGCCGAGATCGTGCTCCGGGATCTCATCCCGGATTCGCACGCGCCGGAGATCACCGCGCCGACCATCATGGGCGTCACGTCCGAGTTCTTCGACGTGACCCTCGACGATCTCTGCGGGCCCGGGAAGACGAAGGCGCTCGCGACCGCGCGTCAGATCGCGATGTACCTGTGCCGCGAGCTGACGGACATGTCGCTGCCGAAGATCGGGCAGACCTTCGGCGGCCGCGACCACACGACGGTCATGCACGCGGACAAGAAGATCCGCAAGGAGATGGCCGAACGACGGCGCATCTACGACCAGGTCCAGGAGCTGACCTCGCGCATCAAACAGCGAGCCAGGCAGTAATTCCTTAGCACACAAGGCTTTCAGGGGCTCTCACCGTCCAGGTGGGAGCCCCTTCTTCATGCCCCAGCTGGCCCGCGGCGTCGTCCACATAGGTCGGAAGGACGCGTAAAGCCGCGAGAATCGGGTACGTAAGAGAAGCGACGTATGCACTCGAAAGTGGCGAAGCTTGCGTACACGGACTTCTGAATTTTCCTTGTGTACAAAGGGAATCCACATGCTGTGGGTATCTTGTGCACAACTCCGGCAACGGGAAGACCAGCGGCGATCGGGTTTCCGTCCACATCGCACTCACAGGCAATCCACAGCATTTCCACACCATGATCCACACGCTGTCCCCAGGTTGCCCACATCTTGTGCACAAGGGTGACGCGGGCTGCACGGATCACTCTCCCGAGCGATTCCGGTCACGAACCGGGCCCACAGCCCCTGGGTACAAATCGCCTCACAGCTGGGGATAACCGTGGGGACAACTGTGGATGACTGTGGACAGATCGAGCGTGGCCCGAAACCATCCACGGACGGCCCCAGCTGTCCACCGTCCGTACACACCCGGAGTCCACAGCCTCCGAGGCGCCCGGACCTGCGCGAACGAGCCTTGTCCACACAATCCACAGCACCTATTACTACTGCTGTCTTTTCTTCTTCTCTAGAAGAGAACAAAACAAAAACAGGCGAAGGACGAAGTTGGGGACAGCCGGAGAGCTGTGTCGGTTTGTCGACATGAGCAAGGGGAGGCCGAGGTGACGCGGACCCCGGGGACGGCCTAACGTGGGTCCCTGCACCTGGTCTGCGTGTCGACGTGCGTTCGCGTCCTCGCACGGACCGAACACACCTGCGAGGCACCTGGCCATCGCGCTCTCCGGCCGCGGTGACCCGTTGAGCTTTCGAGCCGTCAGGGGCTCGGCTGTCGAAAGGAAGCGCGCATGAAGATCCGCGTCGAGCGTGACGGGCTGGCCGACGCCGTCGCGTGGGTGGCGAGAAGCCTCCCGTCGCGGCCTCCGGTCCCGGTTCTGGGCGGTGTCCTGCTCGATGCGGGATCCGACGGGACGAGTGACGCACTCACCGTCTCCGGATTCGACTACGAGGTCTCCGCCACGGTCGGCGTCCCGGCCACCATCGCCGACGGCGGCCGCCTCCTGGTCTCCGGTCGTCTGCTGGCCGACATCACCAAGTCACTCCCCGCGCAGCCGGTCGAGATCTCCGTCGACGGCGCCCGCGCGACCATCACCTGCGGCTCCGCGCGCTTCTCCCTGCCGACCATGCCGGTCGAGGACTACCCGCAGCTCCCGTCCCAGCCCGCCTTCGCCGGCGAGCTCACCGGCGACGCCTTCGGCCAGGCCGTCACCCAGGTCGTCGTCGCCGCGGGCAAGGACGACACCCTCCCGATGCTGACCGGCATGCGGCTGGAGATCTCCGGCTCCTCGCTGACCCTGGTCGCCACCGACCGCTTCCGGCTCGCGATGCGCGAGTTCACCTGGGAGCCGGCCGAGGGCCTGTCCGACGCCGCCGTGCTCGTCCCGGCGCGCACGCTCGCCGAAGCCGCGAAGACGCTCGGCGCCAGCGGTTCCAAGATCCGCCTCGCGCTCGCCAGCGGTGAGGGCCTCCTCGGTCTCTCCGGCTCCGGCCGCTACACGACGACCCGTCTCCTCGACGCGGAGTTCCCGCCGTACCGGCAGCTGCTGCCCGCGCAGCACACGTCGCGCGCGGTCATCGAGGTCTCCGCGCTCGCCGAGTCGATCAAGCGTGTTTCGCTGGTGGCCGAACGTGGCACCCAGGTACGGCTGGAGTTCAAGGACAACTCGCTGCGGCTCTCCGCCGGTGGCGACGACGAGGGTTCGGCCGAAGAAGAGCTTCAGGTCGACTACGAGGGTGAACCGGTGACCATCGCGTTCAACCCGGGTTACCTCGTCGACGGGCTCGGCGCGCTGAACGCGAACCGGGCGGAACTGACGTTCACCACTCCGAACCGGCCGGCGCTGATCAAGCCCGCCGACGAAGAGGGCAACGTCGTCCCCGGCTACCTGTACCTCCTGATGCCGGTCCGTCTCCCGGGCTGACCGGTCTTTAGTTTTCTTTCGCACCAAAGGGGATCTTCATGGCTCAGCTGGGACTCGTCGGCCTCGGCAAAATGGGGTTCAACATGCGTGAGCGGCTGCGTGCGGCCGGTCACGAGGTGATCGGTTACGACCGCAACCCGGACGTCACCGACTCCACTTCGCTCGAGGACTTGGTGTCCAAACTGGACGGTCCGCGGATCGTCTGGATCATGGTGCCCGCCGGTGAACCCACCCGGCAGACCGTCGCGGAGCTCGGCAACCTGCTGTCCGAGGGCGACCTCGTGATCGACGGCGGCAACTCGAAGTACACCGACGACAAGATCAACGGCGACCTCCTCGCGGCGAAGAAGATCGGCTACCTCGACTGCGGGGTTTCCGGTGGCGTGTGGGGCAAGGACAACGGCTACGGCCTGATGGTCGGCGGCTCGGCTTCCGACGTCGAGAAGGCCATGCCGATCTTCGACGCGCTTCGCCCCGAAGGTCCCCGCGAAGAGGGCTTCTCGCACGCCGGCGCCGTCGGCTCCGGTCACTACGCGAAGATGATCCACAACGGCATCGAGTACGGCATGATGCAGGCCTTCGCCGAAGGCTTCGAGCTGCTCGAAGCCGCGAAGGTCGTCGAGAACGTGCCCGCGGTGATCAAGGGCTGGCAGCGCGGGACGGTCGTCCGCTCGTGGCTGCTCGACCTGCTCGTCCGCGCGCTCGACGAGGACCCGGAGCTGGACGACCTGGAGGGCTACGTCGAGGATTCCGGCGAAGGCCGGTGGACCCTCGAAGAGGCGATCAACAACGCTGTCCCGGCGCCGGTCATCTCGGCCGCGCTGTTCGCGCGGTTCGCCTCGCGCCAGGAGGACTCCGCCGCCATGCGGGCCGTCGCCGCGCTGCGCAACCAGTTCGGCGGCCACTCGGTCAAGAAGGCCGGCAGCTAGGCAGCAGGGTTGTACTTAAGACATCTCCAGGTCACCGACTTCCGGTCCTGGCCACAAGCCGATCTCGCGCTCGAACCCGGCCCGACCGTCCTCGTCGGACAGAACGGCCGCGGCAAGACGAACCTCCTGGAGGCGATCGGCTACATCGCGACCCTGGGTTCGCATCGCGTCGCGACCGACGCGCCGTTGGTGCGGCACGGGTGCGAACGCGCGCTGATCCGGGTCGCGGTCGTCAACGAAGACCGCGAACTCACGGTCGAGCTGGAGATCACCCCCGGCAAGGCGAACCGCGCGCGGGTCAACCGCGGCGCGGTCGGCAAGCCGCGTGACGTGCTCGGGATCCTGCGCACGGTGCTGTTCTCCCCGGAGGACCTGGCGCTCGTGCGCGGGGATCCCGGGGAGCGTCGCCGGTTCATGGACGAGCTCCTCGTGCTGCGCGCGCCCCGGTACGCCGGGGTCCGCGCGGACTACGAGAAGGTGCTGAAACAGCGGAACGCCCTGCTCAAGACGGCGGGCAAGCGGCGTACAGGGCGCGAAGACCCGTACGCGTTGTCGACGCTCGACGTCTGGGACGACCACCTGTCGGTGGCGGGAGCCGCGCTGCTGGCCGCTCGGCTCAACCTCATCGCGGACCTCGCGCCGTACGCGGCCTCCGCGTACATGGGGGTCGCGCCGGATTCGAGGCCTGCGAAGATCACGTACAAGTCGAGCCTGGGCGAAGCGATGCCAGAGGGCTACGGCACCCCGGACGGTCCTCGCGCCGACCAGGCGGTGCTCAAGGAAGTGCTGGTCGAGGCCCTGAAACGGTCGCGGAACCTGGAGCTGGAGCGCGGGGTGAGCATGGTCGGCCCGCATCGGGACGAGCTCGATCTCATCCTCGGCGAAGCACCGGCGAAGGGCTACGCGAGCCATGGGGAGTCCTGGTCGTTCGCCCTCGCGTTGCGTCTGGGAAGCTACGAGCTCCTGCGTGGCGAGGCCGGGGAACCGGTGCTTCTGCTGGATGATGTGTTCGCCGAGCTGGACCGGCGTCGCCGGGCCCGGCTGGCGGAGGTGGCGGCCGGCGCCGAGCAGGTGCTGGTGACCGCCGCCGTGGACGAGGACGTGCCCGCCGAGCTGGCCGGACACCGATTCCTCGTGGCGGATGGTGAGATCAACCGAGGGTGAGACGTGCGACGGACACCCGGGGTGATCGGCGCCACAGCAGTTGCCCACCGATCTGGGGACAAACCTGTGGACAGTGTGGATAACACCGGGAACGCGTTATCGCCCCGCGTGACCAAAGGGCCTGATAAGCGGCTTGACACCCCCCGCTCGGGCGGTAACCCGAGTGAGGGAGCCCTGTTCGACACGAAAAGTGAGCGGCCTTCGGTATCGAACGGCCCAACCGGTACCGAAGGCAACGAGTCGACTACCGGTCGTGACCTCGCGCGTGCCGCCTTGGACGCCGCGAAGGCCAAAGCGAAGGCGCGCGGAGTTGAACCGGGCGTGCGCCGCGGCCGTATCACCGGGGGAGGGGCCGGGGCGAACGGCCAGGGCTCGCGACGTCGGCGCTGGTCAGGACCGGGCGCCGACATCCGCGACCCGCAACCGCTCGGCAGGCTCGCCTCCCGGATCGCGGTCGATCGCGGCTGGAACACGCGGCTGGCCAACGGTCAGGTCTTCGGTCACTGGGCCCGGCTCGTGGGTGACGAGGTCGCCGAACACGCGCAGCCGGTCGCCTTGAAGGACGGCGAGCTGACAGTGCGCGCCAGCTCGACGGCGTGGGCGACGCAGCTTCGCCTGCTTCAGAGCCAGCTGCTGGCGAAGATCGCGAAAGGCGTCGGGCACGGCGTGGTGAAGAAGATGCGGATCCAGGGGCCGACGGCGCCGAGCTGGCGGAAAGGGCCGCGGCACGTCCCGGGACGCGGCCCGCGTGACACGTACGGCTGACCCGACTTGCGCTTCGCCGCGTCTGTGCTTCCGAGACCATGCCGCCAAAGCCCCGAGAAGCCGCTCAGAGTGCTTCGCGAACGTCAAGACTCTTCTTCGAACGAATTAGCGCGCCTGTGAGCAAATCAGGGGTGTCCTTGCCGCATGTCTGCGAACGCGGGCAAGTACACTGGAGATGAGCGAGCGTCCGCTCGGGCGAGACGAGGAGAATCAACGCCTGTGACCGAGAACAAGAGCGAGTACAACGCGTCGTCGATCACGGTGCTCGAAGGCCTCGAAGCCGTCCGCAAGCGTCCCGGTATGTACATCGGTTCGACCGGGGAACGCGGCCTCCACCACCTCGTCCAAGAGGTGGTCGACAACTCCGTCGACGAGGCGATGGCAGGCTTCGCCACCAAGGTCGAGGTTACCCTGCTCGCCGACGGCGGGGTGCGCGTCGTGGACGACGGCCGCGGCATCCCGGTCGACATCCACCCCAAGGAGCAGAAGCCGACCCTGGAGGTCGTGCTCACCGTGCTCCACGCGGGCGGCAAGTTCGACAGCGACTCCTACGCGGTCTCCGGTGGTCTGCACGGCGTCGGCGTCTCCGTGGTGAACGCGCTCTCGACCAAGCTGATCGCCGAGGTCAAACGCGGCGGGCACAGCTGGCGCCAGGAGTACACCGATCAGATCCCCGGTGAGCTGCAGGACCTCGGCCCGGCCGACGACACCGGCACGGTCATCACCTTCTGGGCCGACGGCGACATCTTCGAGACCACGACGTACAACTTCGAGACGATCTCCCGGCGCCTCCAGGAGATGGCCTTCCTCAACAAGGGCCTGACCCTTTCGCTGCGCGACGAGCGCGTCGCCGACGAAGAGACCGAAGAAGACGCTTCGGGCCAGGCGGCGCGGGTCAAGGAAAAGACCTACTGCTACCCGGGCGGTCTCGAAGACTTCGTCAAGCACATCAACGGCAGCAAGGACCCGATCCACTCCAGCGTGATCTCCTTCGAGGCCAAGGGCACCGGCCTCGAGGTCGAGGTCGCCATGCAGTGGAACAACGGCTTCACGCCGTCGGTGTACACCTTCGCCAACACGATCAACACCCACGAGGGCGGCACGCACGAAGAGGGCTTCCGCGCGGCGCTCACCCGCGTCGTCAACGCGTACGCGCGCGACAAGAAGCTGCTCAAGGAGAAGGACGCCAACCTCTCCGGCGACGACGTGCGCGAGGGCCTCGCCGCCATCGTCTCGATCAAGCTCTCCGAGCCGCAGTTCGAAGGCCAGACCAAGACCAAGCTGGGTAACAGCGAGGCCAAGACGTTCGTGCAGCAGACGTCGAACGAATGGCTGGGCGACTGGTTCGAGCGCAACCCCACCGAGGCGAAGACGATCATCAACAAGTCGATCTCCTCGGCGCAGGCGCGGATGGCCGCCCGCAAGGCGCGCGACCTGGTCCGCCGCAAGGGCGCGCTGGAGATCGGCGGGCTGCCCGGCAAGCTCAAGGACTGCCGCTCGACCAACCCGTCGGAATGCGAGCTCTACATCGTCGAGGGCGACTCGGCGGGCGGTTCGGCCAAGGAAGGCCGCGACTCGATGTACCAGGCGATCCTGCCGATCCGGGGCAAGATCATCAACGTCGAGAAGGCCCGTATCGACCGCGTCCTCAAGAACACCGAGGTCCAGTCGCTGATCACCGCGCTCGGCACCGGCATCCACGAGGAGTTCGACCTCGAAAAGCTGCGGTACCACAAGATCGTGCTGATGGCCGACGCCGACGTCGACGGCCAGCACATCACCACGCTGCTGCTCACCCTGCTGTTCCGCTTCATGACCCCGCTGATCGAGCACGGCCACGTGTTCCTCTCGCGGCCGCCGCTGTACAAGATCAAGTGGCCGCGCCAGGAGCCGGAGTACGCGTACTCCGACCGCGAGCGCGACGCCGTCATCCAGGCGGGTGTCGAGGCCGGCCGGAAGCTGCCCAAGGACGACGCGATCCAGCGCTACAAGGGTCTCGGCGAGATGAACGCCGAAGAGCTGTGGGAGACCACGATGGACCCGGCGAACCGGCTGCTCGGCCAGGTCACCCTGGACGACGCCGCGCAGGCAGACGACCTGTTCTCCGTCCTGATGGGCGAGGACGTCGAAGCGCGCCGCTCCTTCATCACGCGTAACGCCAAGGACGTGCGCTTCCTCGACGTCTAGCGACGTCCCGCTCTTTGTCCCCTTAGGACTGCTCCCACGAGAAGGACCTCATGACGGAAACCTTGCCGCCCGCTCCGGACCACGACCGGATCGAACCGGTCGACATCCAGCAGGAGATGCAGCGCTCCTACATCGACTACGCGATGAGCGTCATCGTGTCGCGGGCGCTGCCGGACGTGCGGGACGGCCTCAAGCCGGTGCACCGCCGCGTGCTGTACTCGATGTTCGACTCCGGCTTCCGGCCGGACCGCGGGTACAACAAGTGCTCCCGCGTCGTCGGCGACGTGATGGGCAACTACCACCCGCACGGTGACTCGGCGATCTACGACGCGCTCGTCCGGCTCGCCCAGCCGTGGTCGCTGCGGTACCCGCTGATCGACGGCCAGGGCAACTTCGGCTCGCCGGGCAACGACCCCGCCGCCGCCATGCGGTACACCGAGTCCCGGCTCGCGCACCTCGCGATGCACATGCTGCAGGACATCGAAGAAGACACCGTCGACTTCTCCGACAACTACGACGGCCGCACCCAGGAACCCGACGTCCTGCCGTCGCGGTTCCCGAACCTGCTGGTCAACGGCGGTTCCGGGATCGCGGTCGGGATGGCGACCAACATCCCGCCGCACAACCTGCGCGAGGTCGCCGAAGGCGTCAAATGGGCGCTGGAGAACCCCGAGGCCGACGACGACGAGCTGCTCGCCGCGCTGCTGGTCCGGATCAAAGGCCCGGACTTCCCGACCAAGGCGATGATCCTCGGCACCTCCGGCATCGAGGACGCGTACCGCACCGGCCGCGGCTCCGTGCGCATGCGCGCGGTCGTCGAGGTCGAAGAGGACGCCAAGGGCCGCACGATCCTGGTCGTGTCCGAGCTGCCGTTCCAGGTCAACCCGGACAACCTGGTCGAGAACATCGCGAACCTGGTCCGCGACGGCAAGCTCACCGGCATCTCCGACATCGCCGACGAGTCCAACAGCCGCAGCGGCATGCGGATCGTCGTCACCATCAAACGTGACGCGGTCGCGAAGGTCGTGCTGAACAACCTGTTCAAGCACACCCAGCTGCAGCAGAACTTCGGTGTCAACATGCTGGCCCTGGTCGAGGGCGTGCCCCGCACGCTTCGCCTGGACCAGATGATCCGGCACTACGTGAAGCACCAGGTCGAGGTCATCGTCCGCCGGACCCGCTACCGGCTGCGGAAGGCCGAGGAACGCGCCCACATCCTGCGCGGCCTGGTCAAGGCGCTGGACATGCTCGACGAGGTCATCGCCCTGATCCGGCGGTCGCCCTCGGCCGAAGAGGCCCGGCCCGCCCTGATGAGCCTGCTCGACGTCGACGAGATCCAGGCGACCGCGATCCTCGACATGCAGCTCCGCCGCCTCGCGGCACTGGAGCGGCAGCGGATCATCGACACCCTGGCCGAGATCGAACTCGAGATCGCCGACCTCAAGGACATCCTCGAGAAGCCCGAGCGGCAGCGCGCGATCATCGCCGAGGAACTCCAGGAGATCGTCGACAAGTACGGCGACGACCGGCGCACCAAGATCATCCCGTTCGACGGCGAGGTCTCGGTCGAAGACCTCATCGCGGTCGAGGACGTCGTCGTCACCATCACCCGCACGGGTTACGCCAAGCGGACGAAAACCGATCTGTACCGCTCGCAGAAACGCGGCGGCAAGGGCGTCCAGGGCGCGACCCTCAAACAGGACGACATCGTCCAGCACTTCTTCGTCTGCTCGACGCACGACTGGATCCTGTTCTTCACGAACAAGGGCCGCGTCTACCGCGCCAAGGCCTACGACCTGCCCGAGGCCAACCGCAACGCGCGCGGCCAGCACGTCGCGAACCTGCTCGCGTTCCAGCCCGACGAACAGATCGCCCAGGTCATCGAGATCCCGAACTACGAGGTCGCCCCGTACCTCGTGCTCGCGACCCGGCGCGGCCTGGTGAAGAAGACCAAGCTCACCGACTTCGACTCCAACCGCGCCGGCGGCCTCATCGCCGTCAACCTGCGCGAAGGCGACGAACTCGTCGGTGCGGTCCTCGCGGCCGCCGAGGACGACCTGCTCCTCGTGTCCGCCGAAGGCCAGTCGATCCGCTTCCACGCCACCGACGAAGCCCTCCGCCCCATGGGCCGCGCGACGTCCGGTGTGCTCGGCATGCGGTTCAACGACGGCGACGAACTGCTCGGCATCAACGTCGTCCAGCCGGACAGGTTCCTCCTCGTCGCCACCGGCGGCGGCTACGCCAAGCGCACCCCGACCGACGATTACCCCGTCCAGGGCCGCGGCGGCAAGGGTGTGCTCACCATTCAGTACGACCAGAAACGTGGCAGGCTGGTGGGCGCGGTCATCGTCGACGCCGAAGACGAGCTCTACGCGATCACCTCCAGCGGCGGGGTGATCCGCACTTCGGCCGGACAGGTGCGCAAGGCAGGCAGGCAGACGAAGGGAGTGCGGCTGATGAATCTCGACGAAGGAACCACTCTTCTCGCGGTCGCACGCAACGCGGACGAGCCCTCAGACGTCGCCACTGCAGGTAGTACTGAAGGAGAAGACACCCCGGCGTCGGAGCAGTAGACGACGCCCCACGTACTGGGTAAGGACTGACACCTCGTGACACCATCCGAGAAGCCCGAAGCAGGCGGCGCGAAGGCGGGTTCGCCGACCCCGCCTTGGCAGCGTGACAGCGGTGCCGGGGAACCCGAAGGCTCCAGTGAGCAGACGGTCTCGGTGTCTTCGGTCGCCACCGAAGACGTGGCCCACTCGGAACCGAAGCAGGACGCGACGACCGTGACCGACTATCACGGTGTGAGCGGCACAGCCGCGAGGAGGCTGTTCGGCGACAGCGGAGAGGGCGAACCCGCCCCCTCCGCCATCCCGTCCGCCTCCCGCACCCGCGCCACCCCCACCGCACTCCGCCGCCCCGGCCGCGGACCGCGTCGCGCCAGCCTGCAGATCAAACGCTTCGACCCCTGGTCGGTGCTGAAACTGTCCCTCGTCCTCGGCGTCGCGCTGTTCTTCGTGTGGCTCGTCGCCGTCGGCGTCCTCTACACCGTCCTCGACGGCATGGGCGTCTGGGACAAACTCAACGGGACCTATTCGTCGCTCGTCGGCGGGGAAGGTGCCGACGCACCGGCCGACCCGCTGATCAGCGCCGGCCGGGTCTTCGGCATCGCGGCCATCCTCGGCGCCATCAACATCGTGCTGATCTCGGCCCTCGCCACCGTCAGCGCGTTCATCTACAACGTCTCCGCCGACCTCGCCGGAGGCCTCGAAGTGACCCTTTCCGAACGAGAGTGACCCGGTTGCAGGACGTCGAAAGGCGTCCTGTAATCTTCTCCTCGTTCGGGCCCATAGCTCAGGCGGTTAGAGCGCTTCGCTGATAACGAAGAGGTCCCAGGTTCAAGTCCTGGTGGGCCCACCCGATTCGCCCGGTCGTGTTTGCGGACAACGCAAACCTCGATCGGGTGTTTTTCGTTTCTGGGGGTCGAACCCCCAGACCCCCCAAGGCGTCGGGGCGCGTGGCGTAGTGACGTGCGGGTGGTCGTTGGGGCTTGGGCCCTGGCGGGCCCATCGCGGTGGGCGGGAAGAGATTGTGGTTGGTTGGTGTTCTTACGGTGCCCTGTCGGTTTTCTCTTCCCGGCAGGGTTCTTGGTTCCACGTGGAACGTGGGGGCCGGGGGGTTGGGGAGCGGGGTGCAGTAGCATCGGTGGGTAAGCGGAGCAACTCGGCAGGAAGAGGGGGCTTCTGATGAAGAAGCTGTTGGCACTCGCGGTCATCGCGGGCGGCGTGCTGTTCGTGATCAAGCGCAACAAGGCCGCCAAGGCCGAGGCCGACCTCTGGCGTGAGGCCACCGCGCCGACCGAGCGTCCGCTCGGCTCCGTTTCCACGAACGGAAGCGCCCCGGCCAAGGCCGCGGACGCGTCCCGCAACAACTGAGTTTTCCGCGGGCGGTTACCATGATCGCCTGCGACCCGGGGCTGTAGCTCAATTGGTAGAGCACCGCCTTTGCAAGGCGGGGGTCAGGGGTTCGATTCCCCTCAGCTCCACGCACGACAACGGCTTGGCCGGAGGATTTCCTCGGGCCAAGCCGTTGTCATTTCCCGGATCCAACCGGTCCGCCTTACCCGCACGAGTACCCGCTGCCCGAGCAGGCAGAGGCCGAACATCGGCGCGCCGCGGAGTACTTTCAGCGCAAGCTCGACTACTGGGAAAGCGCTCATACGGGTCCTCTTCAGCTATGCGTGTTCCTGGCCGCTCTGTGGGCGGCCACCGATGACGATTACCTGTCCGAGTCGGCTCTGGTCATCTGTTTGATCATCGGCATGGTGCTGTCCCACGAGAAGGACAAACACGCGAACCTGCTGAAGGCATACGGTGTCCTGCCGCCTGGCACCGCCAAAGCGGTGCTGGCCACGCAGTCGAAGTACTTCGACAGGATGCACGAGCTCCAAGGCAAACCGCTTGCCCGCGAAGAGACGGCGCCTCAGCAGACACGGCTCGGCCCGCCTCGCGAAATCGAGCAGCGGGAAGAGCCGCCCGCGCGGTGATGTTCGTCACCTGATCCGGATCACCAAGTCGGGCTCCCAGCCAAGTCAACGCTGCTTACATGGGGGTGGAATTCCGGATAGCGAGGTGACATCATGATCGGTTTCGAAACCGACCTCGACGATCTCAGGGCGTCGAGCAAAGAACTGGGAAATGCCGCGGACATCGTCAGCACCGCCCACACGGGGGTGAGAGGACAGGACGTGCCCGCTCCCGACCCGGTCACGGGCGGCTTTCTTCCCGGCATGTTCGCGCCGGACACCGCTTTCGGGAAGTCCTTGGGCATGCGCGGGGTTTCGGCCGCTTACGAGGAACACCGCGCGGCCGTCGAGAAGATGCTCGCGAAGCTGCACCAGAGCACGCAGGACGCCGGCCACGCGCTGGCCCGGGTCGCCGAGCTGTACGAATCCGTCAACGAGGACAACAAGCAGCGAGTGAACCGCGCGGCGTACGGGGAACAGGGGTAGCGCGAGGATGGACGGGTACTTCAACGCACTGGACGCGGAAACCACCTCCGAAGAAGGCGGCAACGCCGAACTCCTCGAAGGAATCTCCGACGACCTCAGCGCGGGCGCCGAAAAGGCCTTGGCGGCCGTGGATCTCCTTTTCCAGCAACCCTGGTTGGGCGTCGACGCGGACCTCAGCGGCGGGCGCAAGGAACAGGTCCGCGATTTCTTCCTCGAATTCTCCGAGGCGGAACTCGTCGGAGCGAACAGCCTGCAGACCATGATCGAGGCCTACGAACGCCTCTGGAACGCTTTCCAGGACACGAAAGCGCCCCTTGACCGGTCTCTGGCACTGCTACTCAAATGGCGCGGCGAAGGGGCCGAAAGCGCCAAGAGCTACATCCAGGGCTTGGTGAACACCTATTCGCGGGTCGGCACCAAACTCACCGTGCTGGAAGCGGATCTCGTGGCCGCGCGGGACGCCATCGCGACCGCTCGCGGGGACCTGAGCACCCTGGCCGCGTCCTTCCTGACCGCCGCGGAAAAGTACCTGGACGACAAGGAACGGCAAGACGAATCCGCCTTGCAGAAGGCGCTCGCCGCGACCTTCGCCGCCGCTGTCACCGCCTTGCTCGTGGCGGCCGTGCCACCGGCGGGCGGCCTCACCGCGGCGGCGTTCTTCACCACCGCGAACGGGGTCCAGGTCGCCGGCGCGGCGGCAGGCGCCGGGCTCGCCACCGCGGCCACCGTGCAGGCCGACATCGTCGGGGACAGCCCTGAAAGCATCTACAACAGCTTTCACGACGGCGTGGTCAACATCAGGGAGAGCATGTTCCGCACGTCGGAATCCCTGATCTCGAAGATCAATGTCGAGATCAACAACCTGCCGGTCATCCCCGACCCGCCGGACGTCAGCCCCGGTGACACGTTCGACCCTGGCAACTTCGAAACGGAGAACACCGACAAGGGAACGGAAAAGCGGGTCCGGGACAAGAACGTCGACATCTCGAACGACGGCAAGATCGAGCAGCCGCCGATGGAACTGTCCCCGCTGCCGACCGACTGACGGAGGATCGTGGCTGACAAACCGGCGGCCAAGAAGCCGCCCGCCGACCGGCAAGCGATGCTCGAAGCCCTGGCCACCCTTTCGGTGGACGCGTCCTCGCCGGACGGCGCGGTCTCCGTTTCGGTCAACACCGACGGTGTGATGACGCGGCTCAGAGTGAGTGACGCCGTGTCGCGGCTGTCGCCCGCCGAGATCGCGGACGCCGTCATGCGGACCTACCAGGAAGCGCAGCGAGGATCCGCGAAACGCAGTGCGGAGCTGATGGCGCCGATCGGCAACGCCGGGTACATCTCCGACAGGCTCCGCTGGCGGCTCGGGTTCACACCGTCGTACCAGGACACGGCTTCCCCCGCGCCGCCCGTGTCGCGACGGGAACCGGCGGACACGGAGAACGTCGTGCTCAAGGATCGTTCGGAAGAACCCGCCGGGCCGGATCAGGACGAGCGGTCCGCCCCGGCGGAATCCGACGACCAGTATTACGAGCAAGGCCTGCGGTACAACCCTTCCTGGTAGTACGGCGACGACCAGCATTCGGTGGCTATCTCACCGACGCGGTTGGTGATCTCAACCAGTAGCGGGGGAGATCACCAATCGTGCGCTTTCGGGCTTCGGTTCATTGTTCGGTGAGTTGCCAGCGCCGCGTCGGTGCGACGGAGAATCCTCGGCGTGTGAGGTTATCCGCGAAGTCCCGTTGCTTGGACGCAATCCCATGGACCAGCATCACATCGCGGGCGCCAACCTCGGTAATGATCGACGACAGGCCTCGACGGTCAGCGTGTGCCGACAGACCGAACTTCGCGACCCGCGAGTTGACCTTGAGCTCTTCGCGGTCGAGCACGAATGTGGCCTGCCTGCTGGCCTCAGCCAGCTCGAGCAGTTCAAACCCAGGGGAGTCCTCGTCCTGGTAGCCAGCAATCAACAGCGCGGCATCCGGGTCCGGCAGGATCGATCGTGCCCATGTGACCGCGGGACCGGCTGTCAGCATCCCGGACGTAGTCACGATCACCCCTCGCCGGAACGTGCGCAGCAACTGCTGCCGCTCCCACGCCCGCACCGCAGACACCTGCTCGCCATAGATCTCCAGCGGCCGCGCCGTTCCGGCGGTCTGCTCCTCGTAGATCTTCGCGATGTCCTTGGCCATTCCGTCGATGAGAACGGGCACGTCCGGGAGCCGATTACGAAGTGTCAGTGCTACCTCCTGTGCCCGCCCGAGCGCAAACGCCGGTACAAGCACACGTCCGCCGGTCGCCGCCGAATCGCCGACCGTCTCCGTCACCATCCGTACGAACTTCTCGACCTCGGCGTCCCGGTTCGAGCCATGGTGCCCGCAATACGTCGACTCGATGACCAACAGGTTCGATCCTCGGGCCGAGTCAGGCACGACCAGACCAGGTACGGTCGCCTGCGCGAGATCGGATACGTCCCCGGTGACCGTGATCCGGTTCGGGCCTGCCGACACGACAACACCGGCCGCACCGAGGATGTGCCCGGCGGGGAAAAGCATGATCGTGACGCCATCAGCGACCTCAACGGTCCGACCGCACTGAACCTCACGGATACGGCGCTGTGCGGCATGAACCTGCGCTTGCCCGTACGGTGGCTCCACCAGAGGTTCGTCACGCTCGGCATGATCGCCGCGGGCCCGGTCGAACACTCGAACCGAGTCGTTCCACATCGTCGGCAGGATCGCCGCTGTCTCCGGAGTGCAGATCACAGGCATGTTCGGGTACTTGGCGCTCAGCGCTGGCACGTAACCGGCGTGATCGTTGTGCGCATGCGTGATCACGATCGCATCGATCGACTCGGCCAAGGCCACATCGATGTGTTCCGGCCCGGCCTGGTCGATGGGTTTCTTGGGTCGCATACCAGCGTCGACGAGGATCCTGACATCGCCGACGCTCACCAGCATGCAGGAGCCCCCAATGTCGGTGCCGCCACCCAACGGCGTCAGTGCGATCTCGCGCGGCTCGCCGATCCATACGCGCTCTACCTGTTCCGGCGGCGTGAGCAGTGCATCGAAGACCGAAAGCAGCAGATCTGGCTCCACACCAGCCCGCGCAAGCGCGGCAGCTACCTGTGGGTCGGCCAATCCTTCTGATTCCTCGGCATCGACGGCGGCTAAGGCGGCTTCACGCTCGCGAGGATCGACATCGACGTTGTTGACGAGAGAAGACTCGATCGGTGCCGGACGGATCGCAGCTTTCAACAGAGCCGCAGCGGCCAACACGTCTTTGGCCAGATCCGCCGTTTGGGCTCGCTCGGCAGCCAGTTCGGCTCGCAGCGCCTCGATGACGGCCAGCGATTCATCCCGGTCGTCCTCGGCGGCTTCAAGATCGCGACGTAACTGATCAGCTTCCGTGCGGGCGTAGTCGCGCTGTACCTTCGCTCGATCACGAGCCGCACGTGTCTCGGCTAGGCGCCGGTCGAACCGCTCTCGCAGTCGTCGAGCGGAGGTCGGATCTACCGGTCCCGATCCACGCCCTCCGCTGGTTGCCGATGCCCCTTCGCCGATAGTCGATTTCGTGACCGCCTTGGCGCGGCCCCTGGGGATCCGGAGCGCGCGAGGATCCCGCAGCGTCTGAGCCGCATCGGCGCTGTCGGCCGAGTCGTCGCTCAGCAGCGCCAACAATCGCGGATGTGCGTCGGCCAGCTCGTCGCGGTGGTTCTGCGCGAGTTCGGTTCGCAACGAGGGCAATCTCGCGATCAGATCCAGCAGCCTATGCCGGTTGACTCGAGCGAACTCGCGAGAGTCGATTTGCTGATCGGCGTATGCAGGCGATTTCAGGGCCGCCTCAGCCGCGTCGAGGATCAGCGCATCGAGCAGTTGCGTCGCGGCCTGGCTCATTCGTGCACACGCTTGGTAGCGGCAACCATGACGGGCTCAAGCCGGAACTGCCCGTCGTCGGGCGACCCGACAACGACACCCAGGACACGTAGCACTTCGAGAACGTCCGCCATGTCGGTGTATCCGGCGGTGGTCAGCGCGGTCGCGGTAAGCGCATCAGACGCGTCTTCTCCGCTTTCGCCGTGAAGTGTGAGGTAATCCGCGAGCGTGTCGAGGTCGGAAGGTTCGTCCGCGTTCCACACGAGGAAATCCCATGCCTGGCTCAGCGTGGCACTACTGCGTACCCCGGCAGCCTCGATGAGTTCAAGGGAACGCTCGACGTCCATCAGCTGTGCCCTGACCTCGCTCAGCGGGTCTGAGCCCAAGCTTGAGTCGTACTCGGTCAAGTTCTCGGCGATCTTGTTCAGCACTATCGGCCAGCCACCAGTCTCCGCGAGCAATTCGTCGCGGGCGGCGTTGTCCTGGAACGGCAAGGTCGTCTCGGTCATCCACAGTCGCAGGTCGGTCCGGTCGTAACGGTGCAGCTCGGTGAGCCCGGACGACATGTCCGTCTCCCGAGCCACTACCGGCCACATGGAAGCCTGTGCGGGACCGGACACGAGCACGATTCCAAGGGTGCCGCCCGAGTGGGTGGCGATCAGTTCCCGCGCCTGCGTCCACGTCGCGGACGCGATTTCTGGCGTGGCCGCCTTCAGATCCACGATAACGATCACATGCCGACCTGCGGCTTTGAAGGTCACCTGCTTGCACACCTTGGCCAATGTGGCCGGGGTCGCGTCCCGCATGGCACTTTTCCTATAGCCCGAAACCGCATGCTCGTTCTCGTCCTGCAGTGCCCTCAGACAGCGTTCGATGGTCAGGGCGTGTGAGCCGATGACCTGGCGAACCTGATTGCGGGCGGTAAGCAGATCCGCGATCTGCTGCGACGTCAACGGCCCGCGGGTCGGGCCTTCGCCGAACACCGGTCGCATCAAACTGCCGTCGAAACTCTCCGGTAGTTCGATCGACTCGGCCTGGTCGAGAACCGCTTCGACCTCTTCTTTGGCGCCGAGCAAGTCGAGCACGTTCGGCGTTCGCAGCCGGTACCCACGATTCGTGTACGACAGCACACCGAGATCGACGCACTCATCTAGCAGAGCCCGGAACTCGCCAGTGCGAACGTCTTCGGCGGAGAAGCCGGCTGGCCACCAAGTCTCACACTCGGCACGCAGCTCACTCGGCGTCATTGTCGCCTCAACGCCACGAGCGTGGGCATGGAGCGCGACGCTGTAGGCGATGATCTTGTAACGAGGGTCGAGCTCGAGAGTCCAGTCGAACCGCTTGCGGAACGACGTTCGCAACCCCGCGTCGGCCCACACCCGTTCGACATCATCGGCGTGCAGTGTCTGCGGCGGCGCGTCGTCGGGCATTGCGGCGGCCTGTAGATTGCGCAGCAGTTGCGCGGCGAACAGCTGGATGAGGGCCGGCTGATTGTTCGCCAACGCAAGGACTCGCGCAGCGTGATCCCGCTCTTCGAACTCGTACCCAAGCGCTTGCAGGGGGCGGGTCAGCAGGTCGTATGCGGCCTGCGGAGCGAGAGGACCGACGCAGACGGGTTCCCCGAAGTGCGCCAACGGATGGTTCGCGAGCCGGTCGAACCGGGCTGTCTGATGCAGCCCGGCGAACACCACCTTCACCGCGCGTCCCGTCCGCTCCATCAGCTCCTTGAAATGGGTGACGTGCGTGAACATCCCATTGACTGCCTCGGCGTCACCGTCGAGGAACTTGTCGGACTCATCCAGGAGAAGAAGCAACTGCCGTCCCGGGCGGGCCGAAATCCACTTCGTGACGTGCCGGGTCAGCGCCCCGGCGACATCGCCTGCCGGAATGTCTTGAGGCACGATTTCTCGCGCGGCGAGCAACTGCCACAAGGTCGTCCACACCGCGTCGACCGGCACCGCTCGGCCGATTTTGAAGATCGACTCGTAAATCGCGTGCCGGTTGTGCTTGTCATCGAACTTGCGAGCTGCTTCCAGCAGCAGCGCTGACTTACCGAGTTGCCGGCCGCCGTACACGATGCACGGCCCCATCATGTCGATGATCTTGGCGCGTTCGTCACTGCGACCGTAGAACATCTCCTGTCGGATGCTGGCCCCGGGCACGTCCGGCGTGAACGGCGAGGAAGCCGTGAACGGCATCAATGTCGACATGGTGATCTCGCGACTGGGTTCCGGCTGACAGGACAGATAAGCGAAGGCGGCGTCGTCGATCACGATCGTGGCAGGCAGGCGCCGATCGTTGCGGAATAAACCCGCCAGCTCACGGCGCGCTCCGGCATCGAGCGTGCCGAAATACAACACGACGATGGAATGGTCGTTCGGCTCCTCACGCAGCATCTCAACGAGCTCTCGTGGGGTCGGCCCACGCCAGACTCCCAGCAGCCGCAACGAATCGCCCGAAGGACTCATGCCAGAGCCGAACGCTGGCAGCAACGCTTTGCCTGACGTGGCCCGTACGCCGTGCAGGTCGAGCCACAGACCTCGGCCACCGGAGTGCCCACGCCGCGTGGGTGGAGTGGTCGTCTTGTCGAACGCGAAGCCGGTTTGCTCGAGGATCGACTTCACGTTGCTGATGCGGGAGTCGAATGACCGGCCATTCGCCAGCAGTGTCCACTGCTCGATCCTGGACGCGGCCGTCGTCCCGCGGCCGACATTCCCGAGCTCGACGTCAGCGGAGGTCAGCGTGTCGGCAAGTGCGCCGGCAGGGATACCGCCAGTCGGTGTGCCTGCCTCCAGGGCGCTCCGAAGCTGGGTGAGCATCGGATGGACACCAGCGCCGATTCGAGGGCTTCCCGCAGCGAACGCGTCCGGGAACGTCCCGTAAAAAAGGGACAGGTGGTCAATGGCTTCGCGCGGACCAGGCAGCTGCCCTCCGGAACGGATCGTGACCTCGTACTCGGCCGCCGTGGTCAGGTCGCCGCTGTCGATACACCGCTGGATCTGCTCGACAGCGGCAGCCGGCATCCCGTCGATGTCGAGCTTGGTCCGGGCGGCGGTGATTGTCGCCTTCACGGCCTCGGTTCGCTCGGCCTCGATCGTGCTGAGATCGTCGAGCATGATGTCGAAGTCGTTGCGAGTACCGCGGTGCCGAGGCTGATAGGCGCCTGCCCGGGTCGTGATGTCGGTCCATTCGTCGATGCTCAAGCGCCCGAACAGCCGATCGGAGTCAGTACGAGCTACGAGCTCGGCAGCTTGCCTGTCGACCTGAGCGATCGAGTCGTCGATGGCCTCATCGCGCGCAGCCGACAGCTGCTGTGCCAGCTGTGCGTTCCGCGGGCGCAAGGTCTCGATGAGCAGCTGAGTGCCTACCTGGTCGTGTCGTTTGACGCGCACGTCGAACGCCGCGGTCCAGCCGTCGTCCCCAGCGCGGAGCGCGTCAAATGCGGTGACGATGTCTTCCACCTTGACCGCGCGGCGTGGTGCGAGCGCTGGAGTGAGATCGACATCCGGCGCGAGCGTCAGCAGACCGCCGAGTGCGCGGTCGGACGGGATCTCATGTCCAGCGACCAACGCGGTACCCATAAGCAGGTCGAGCGCATTGTTCAGCAGCGCCAGTCCGGCATCGGTCGCGGCGTCGCGTTCCTCATCCCCACTGTCACGCAGCTGCTCGAGTTCGGCTAGTGCCTGCTCGCGGACCGCGGCGACTTTCGTCCGCAGGTCCGCGATCGGGTCCGTCATCCACGTTCCGCCGCTGGATGGCGAGAGGTTCTCCATGGCGGTGACCCAGCCGGCGAGCAATTCGGTGACGTCACCGGTCCATTCGAGCAGCTTGGTCCGCGCACGGGCCTCGATCCGTTTAGCGGTTCGCTTGCTGCTTCGAGTACGTAACGTGGACTTGTCCAGAACCTGTTCGAGACTGCGGGGCGTACGCAGCTCCGCAACCCGAGTCCGTACGAAGGTGAGGTCGGTCGGCGACAGTGACCCGGACGCGACGATGTTGAGGGGTTCGCCAAGATAGCCGTCCTCCGCCATCCAGGCTTGCCACAGATCGGTTGCCGGACCGTACCTGATCGTTCGGTTCGGCGCGTTCCTCAGCTTGGTCGCCGCTTCTCGGGCGAGCGCGTCGTGCTCGGAAGCGGCTTCGGCAGCTTCCACTACTGCGTTGGCGTTACGAGGGGTCAGGTACACCCCTGCGTAGATGGCGTTCTGCAGGAATTCGGTCAGCTCACCGACGGCGCTGCCCGATCGAACGATGCTCATGGTCGCGTCGCGCAGCGGATCGGACGCACCCGCGATGGGAGACAACAGACCGGCGCGTACTGACGCACCGTATACGAGCATTTGTATGCCGAGATGATCTTTGAGGGCATGCGATTCGAGCTCGGCAACGGTGGACGCGAACGCGGCCGCGTTGGAGCCGACAGAGGTCTTCATCGCGCCCGACAGCGCGGCGAGCCGGTGCGCGGCTTGGATCGACGGCTGAGCGTTTTCCGCGACCTTGAGCCAATACGCCAGCGACAGCTCATGGGAACGCAGAAGGTCGCCGTAAAGCGCGACCGACACGGGCTCATCTGGGGTGTCCGGGCCGTTCGAGGCGTCAACCGGGGATGGGACGGCTTGGGCCTGCGATTTGTGGTGGGTAGGACGTGGAGCCGGTACGGTGAGGTTCAACTGAGCGAGAACATCCTCAAGCCCCAGCTCAGGCTGTTGGGCGGCGGGCTGAGCCGCAATGGGTTCTTCGGCAGGCTCGTCAGTGGCGCCGCTGTCTGAAGTCGAACCCGCCATGGAGTTACGGGCTGAGGTGTCCGCGTCGGTGTCAGCGACGAGCTGTGTTGTGTCGCCGTAGCCCGTGGCAGCGGCATCGTCTGCAGACTTGGCCAGGTGGTCCTCAGTCTTCTCGGTGTCGAGCGGGGTTGGCGAAGCTTCGGGAGAGCCTTGCGTGGCCGCGTCACCTACCGTCAGAACACCAGGGATCCCGGTGAACATGAGCAACGAAATTGCCGCCGGGACTCTGGTGTTGACCGTCCTGCTGAGATCAATTGCCCGCTGGGGGTCACTGCCGGCGAGTTCGATCAGCTCAAGCAGCGCCATGAGAGCAGCGACCGTTTCCGCATCGGTATCGCCGGTTATGCCGTCGGCCAGGGCCCGCACCCGCGCGATATCGTCAGCGAGATTCTCCGGCCCGGTCAGCGTGGTGAGACGCCGAACCTCCTGGATTCGTTCGGCAGCCGCAGCCACTTCCGCAGCGACATCTTGCGCACGCCGTACTGCCGCAATTGCCGTGTCCAAGCTCTTGGCAGGCTCACCGTCGCTAACAGCCGATGCGGCGGCTAACAGCCCGGACAGACTTACGGAGAACCCCGCGACACGGGCGATATCGAACGTCTCGGCGGGGACGCCATCGGCGACCGCGCGAACCAGGGCCGGTAGAACGCCGGAGGCGATAGCCTGCCTCTCCTGCTCCATTTGCTCCGCCTGGGCGGTGAGCTCTGCGAGTGTGGACGGCTGCGTGTTCCCGACATCAAGTTCTCGGGTCACATCGGCCGCCAGGCGTTCAGCCAGTCCGGTCACCGTGGATTCGAACATGCTTGTCGTAGTAGCCCCAAGAACCGAGGTGTGCTCTGGAGTGTCCGCCTCGTCGGCAACGAAGTTGAGAGGGTCCTGGTCGTCCAGGGTCGCGGCGACTCCGATGAGCGTTTCCAGCGGCTTCGGCATCACCGGCAGCAATGGATACCGTTTGCGAACCGTTTGCCATACCTGCCGGGCAGCATCCGTTTGTCCCTTGCTCCAGAACGTAGGTGGATCGGCAAGTAACCACGCAAGGGCGGCCATCGCGCCGGCATGCCCGGTCACGGCCATCGATGACCAGGCGGCAGCCCGCACTGCTTGCGTCGACCCGAAGTCCTCGATGTCAAGCAGATTCTCGTGTAGCCCGATCTCATATAGCGATTCGAGCGCCTGCGTAAGTTCGTCAGGATCGGAGCTGAGGATCGCGGCCAGTTGGCCTTCGGTCAGATTCCCGGTTCTGGTTGCCGCCACTATCGGCCCATGGAAGCAGTTGTGGAGGATCTGCGCCGCAAACTCTTCGTCAGCGCGGGCAAGTGCGGACCGAACGGCCCGGGCGACTGCGGCCAGCGGAGCGCCGGTGCGGAGCTTGAGCCTTCGGCGAAGATGGTTCGTCGCGTGTGGGGTGAGCTTCGGGAGCTCGTTGAGGAGGTCGGCCTGAGTGACCGAGGTGGCGGCCGTTTTCGCGATCCGAGCCCGCCGCAGCGTCTGACGCTCGTCTTCACTGAGCCCGACACCGCCTCCAGCAAAGTGCTCGTCGGTGCCGGATTCAGTGTTATCGCTCAAGATGGCCCACCCTCGGTCGCTGCGGAACTGGGTTCCGATTGGAGATGTACGTCACATCACAGTGTGACAGGTCGCTGGCTGTGATGATCGACAGTCCAATCGGTAGTCGCGGCGCGCCTCGTGAGCGTTTCAGATTGTCAGGAATTCCATGAGGTCTTTATTCGGGAGGCCTATCGCTGCTGCCGGTAGTACGGCCTTGCGCTCAACCGCGCTTCAGTTTGCACCCTGGTCCCGGCGGCGCCGACCCGGCGCCGCCGGACCGGAGGGGTTGTGGTGCGGAGACAACACGAGGGCTCGGTGCTTGAAGCCGGGCAGGCGTTGCGTCGCGGGGAAGTGACCAGCGTCGAATTGACGGAACGCGCGCTGGCCGCCGCCGATGAGCTCGGCGTGTACATCGCGCGGTTCCCGGAGCACGCGCTGGCGTCCGCGCGGCGGGCGGACCGGGAGTTCGCGGCCGGGGTGGATCGCGGGCCGGTGCAGGGAATCCCTTTGGGGGTCAAGGATCTCATCGCCGTCGCGGAGGGGCCGACGACGGCGCAGAGCACCGTGCTCGACTGGGGGCGGGGCATCGACGCCGCGGTGACGACCCGGGTGAAGGACGCCGGCGGGGTCATCGTCGGGAAGACCTCGACGATGGAGTTCGGGTGCGGGGTCCCGGACTCCGCCAAACCGTTCCCGATCCCGCGAAACCCCGGTGACAGCGAGCGTTGGGCTGGCGGATCCAGCTCGGGGACGGCGAGCGGGATCGCCGCCGGGATGTTCTTCGCCGGGCTCGGCTCGGACACCGCAGGCAGTATCCGGATGCCCGCCGCGTTCTGCGGCGTCACCGGGTTGATGCCGACCTACGGGCGGGTTTCGAGATCGGGTTGCGTGCCGCTCGCGCACACCCTCGACCGGATCGGCCCGCTCGCCCGCACCGCGCGCGACTGCGCGGCACTGCTGGAGGTCATCGCCGAAGTTCCTTTCGTGGCGCCGGAGTTCACCGGTGACCTCGCGGGGCTGCGGATCGGAGTCGTCCGGGAACACCACTTCCCCGAAGACGCCGATCCCGCGCTGGCACGGGTTTTCGGTGAAGCGCTGTCCCTCGCGGAAGACCTCGGGGCTGAGTTGATCGAGATCTCGTTGCCGTACTGGGAAGAGCTGACCACCGCGGTGCTGGTCACCGCGAGCTGCGAAGCCCTGGCTCATCACCGAGCCGACCTGAGCACGAGATGGCCGGACTTCGGTGTCTCGACGCGGGCGATCTTCGCGGCGGGGGCGCTGGTGTCCGGCGCGGATTACGTTCAGGCGCAACGGGTTCGGCAGGTGGCGCGACAGGAATTGGCGCGGCTCTTCGACGACGTCGACGTGATCGCGAGTCCGGTCGCGTCCATCGGCGCTCCGCTGCTCGACGACGTCGCGGACGCGGCCGGGCAGCAGAACCCGGAAGTCTTCGAGAAGATCACGACGCCGTACTGGAACGGCGTCGGGAATCCGGTCCTCGCCGTGCCGATGGGGAAGACCGGTTTGTCTCTGCAACTGGCGGGCCGCCTTTTCGACGAGGCGACCGTCCTGCGTGTCGGTGACGCGCTCCAGGAGGCGCGATGAACCCGGAACTGATCGATCTCGTGCTGGCCAAGGCGAAACTCCCGGCCGACGAGCCAGACAAACGAGCGCTGGCCCGCTTGCGCTGGCTGTCCACAGTGGACTCCCTGTACGCGGTGCCGATGGATCGCGGCGTCGCGCCGGTGCCGAACGGGGATCCGGCATGACGCGCCGTCCCGGTGAAGGCGCCGTGCTCGCACTGGCCTGTTCGGGATCGTTCGTGGTCATCCTCGACGCGACGATCGTTTCCGTCGCCCTGCCCGCGATCCGGTTCGGTCTCGGCTTCTCGCCCGGTGCGCTGACCTGGGTGGTGAACGCGTACACGCTCGCCTTCGCCGGTTTCCTGTTGCTGGGCGGCCGGTTGTGCGACGAGTTCGGGGTACGGCGGATGTTCGTGCTCGGGATGAGCCTGTTCACCGTCGCGCGGCTCGCCGCCGGGCTGGCGGGTTCGCCGGAGACGCTGCTGGTCGCCAGGACGGTGCAAGGGTTCGGCGGCGCGCTGCTGATGCCGGTGACGTTGTCCCTGCTGACCACGACGTTCACCGAACCCGCCCGCCGCGCGCGGGTCCTGGGTACCTGGAGCGCGGTGGGCGCGGCCGGCGCCGCGGCGGGACCGGTGATCGGCGGAGTGCTGACCCAGTGGGCGGGCTGGCGCTGGGTGTTCTTCGTCAGCGTCCCGATCGGGGTGGCGGCCGTCCTCGCCGCGTCGATGCTGCCGCGGCGGGATCGAAGCCGACCTCGCGGCAGGCTGGACGTGCTCGGCGCGATGCTATCGACGGCGGGACTCGTCGGCGTGGTCTACGCGGTGATGCGGTCTCCGGCCGACGGCTGGGGAAGCGGATCCGTGTTGTTTCCGCTGTTCGGCGGACTCGTCCTGCTCGGCGTCTTCCTGGTGCACCAGCATAGGTGGGCGGACGAACCGCTGATCGCGCTCGGGATCTTCCGGCTGCGATCGGTCAGCAGCGGCAACGTGGTGATCTTCCTGCTGGGGCTGGGTTTCCTCGCCAGCCCGATCCTGCTTTCGCTGTACCTGCAGGACGTCCACGGGTACTCGCCGCTGCGGGCCGGGTTGGCGTACCTGCCGGTGGGCGTGGCGATGTTCGCCGGCGCGCAGACGGCGGGCGGGTTGTCGGTGCGGCTGGGACCCCGGCGCGCGACGGCGCTGTGCTGCTCGATCGGCGCGGTGGGTCTCGCGGGAGTCGCCGCGCTGACCGGCCCGCACGCCTCGTACGTCGTTTCCGTGCTGCTGCCCGGGATGGTCTTCGGATTCGGGACCGCCGCGGCCTTCACCCCGATCACGGTGGCCGCCACCAGCGGCGTGCCGGAATGGCGGAACGGCCTGGCAGCCGGTCTGCTGAACACGGTCCGGCAGACCAGCGGCGCGATCGGCCTGGCCGCGTTGACCGCGCTCGCGGCGGCCGTGACCGCGGCCTGGCAGACCGGCGGTCCGGCGGGAGAGGCGCAGGTGCACGGCTACACCGCCGCGTTCCTCGCTTCCGCCGTCTGCCTCGCGGCCGCGGCCGTGGTCGCGGCGGTGGCGATGCCGGGACTCAGCTCGCCGCCGCGTGCGCGGGCAGGTCGACCCGATCGCGAAACCACGGGCAGTCCTCAAGGCTCCCCTCGCGGCGACAGGTGAGGAGTTCGACCAGGTAGTCGTGCGCGGTGTCGAGCCGCGCACGCTCCTGTTCGATCTCCGCGAGCTGACCGGCCACCACCTCACGCCAGCGGTGCTGTTCGGCGAGCAGTTCGGTGATCTTGGACAGGCCCAGCCCGCCGATCCGCCGCCAGTGCTTGATCAGCGCGATGCGATACAGCTGGTCGTCGTCGTAATACCGCTGTCCCGAGCGGCGGGAGGCGGTGATCAGGCCGCGGCGCTCCCAGTAGTGCAGTGTCGAGATCGCCAGCCCGAAATGGTCGGCGGCCTCGCGGACCGGCGTCAAGGAAGTCATGCGACCAGTCTAGGTTAGGTAACCCTAAGAAGCTGCTCGTCGAGCTTCGCGAGATAGTCGCGGCCGAACTCGCCGTTCTCCAGGTCGCGCCACAGCACCGGCGGCAGGTCCTGCGCCACCTCGGGCGACCGGGACGCGGCGGCCAGTGCGATGGTCGCCGCGGTGTCGACGTCGCCGGTGAACGCGACGCAGGTGTGGAGCATCCGGGCGAGACCGCCGCCGTCCGCGAGCACGGTCAGCGCGGCGCGGACGCTCATCCAGCCTTGCGGGCCGATCTTGCCCGACCACGGCAGCGACCAGCCGCCGTGCCCGACGTCCTCGGGAAGGATCCCGTCGATCCAGCGCGCGACCTCGGCTGTCGGACCGAGCCGATGGTGGCAGTAGTGCACGGCGAGCGCCGCCGCCTGCGCCGCGGCGATCCCGGCCGGGGTGTCGTGCGTGATCCTGGCCTGCAGTTTCGCGTGGTAGAGGACGTCGTCGACGGTCGGCAAGAGCCCGATCGGCCCGGCACGCATGGCCGCCCCGCTCTTGTCGCTCTGCGGCTGGAGCCGTCGAAGCAGCTCGTCGCCGTCCTGGACCTCGCTGAGCAGCTGATGGAACCGCGGCGCGTAGCCGTCGTGCGGATCGCGGTGATACCCCCGGACGAACTGCTCGGCGACGAGCGGCGGCGTCCACCGGCGGCCGGACACGAGCAGCTCGGCGATCGCGATCGTCATCTGCGTGTCGTCGGTGTAGCGACCGGCCGGGACGCCGAGGTAGCCGGGATGCGGCACGTAACCGGTCAGCGTGTTGTGCTCCGCGACGAAGCTCGGGTACGCGTGCTCGAAGGAGCCTCCGTACGCGTCGCCGATGGCCAGTTCGACCAGCATCCGGACCCTTTCAGGCGGTGAGTCGTGCCGTTTCCGAGGGGAGTTTGCCGTAAGTGCTGCGGTAAAGACCGGAAAACCGGCCGAGATGCGTGAAGCCCCATCGCAGCGCGACGTCGGTGACGGTGCCTTCGGCGCGGCCCCGCGCGATCGCGAGCAGGTCCTGGTGCACGTGGTCGAGCCGGACACGGCGCAGGTACTCCATCGGCGTCAGCCCGAGTTCCGTCCGGAACGCCAGCTGGAGCGCGCGCACGCTGACCCTGGCGGCCATCGCGAGCTCGCCGATCGACACCGGTTCGGCGGCGTGCTCCTCGCAGTACGTCATCGCGCGGCGCACCGCCGTCGACTTCGCGTGGGACCGTTCTTCGGCGAGATCACCGGACATCGAATGCGGCTGGGTGTCGAGCAGCCCGTGCAGCAGCAGCTTCTCGAAATGCGAGGCGGCCAGCGGCGACCGGTCGAACAGCCCGGACGCGGCGGTCTCGCCGAACGTGTGGAGCAGGGTGAGCCACTGGTCCATGCCCGACGTCTCGATGATCGCCGGATCGAATCGCAGCGCCGACGTCGGCGCCTCGCCGAGCCGTTCGCGCATCGTGTCCGCCACCAGCCGTTTGCCCATGCGGAGCAGCAGGATGTCGGGATGGTCGTACCTGGTCTGGAACCGCGTCTCCGGACCGGTCACGACATGGCGCGCCGGGATGACCTCGCCGTCGATCGTGATCTGGCTCCGGCCGCTGAGGGTCACGACCACGGTGTACGCCTCCGCGGTCTCCTCGCCCTGCAGCACGACGTCGGAGTCCAGCGTCAGCTCGTAGACCGACAGTCCGCCGGGGTCGATACCGGGGATGCGGAGGCCGCTGAGCTGGGAGATGTCGAAGGAACCGGTCGGCGCGGGGGTGTGCAGCTTGACCGTGTCCGGCGCGAGAAACGCCTGGAAGGTGTGCTCGAGCTCGCCGAAGTCGTCGCCGGTGACCACCGTCGAGGCGACCGGAGAGTCCATCGAGAACCGTTTCCGCACCCGTCGATCGTGCCAGGCTGCGGGAAGCCATGGGGTGCCCATACCGTGGAAGGCATGGCGACCGGCAAGCTGCGCGCGTGGTGGGCACATCGGCAAGGTCTCGACGGATCGCTGCACGGATCACCGGCGGCCGCCGTGCTGGAGCGGACCGGCTGGATGCGCTCGATCGGCGGTTCGGCGCCCTATCTCGGGCTTTTCGCCCGAGCCCGCCTCGATCGCGAGACGGTCGACGCGGACGTCGCCCGGCTCGCCGTCCACGAACTGCCCTCGGCCCGCGGCTGCACCTACGTCCTGCCTTCGACGGATTTCGGACTCGGCCTGACCGTTGGCGCCGCGGCCCCGGCGGGTGAACTCGCCGCCGCGGAGAAGTACCTCGGCGTCACGCGGGCCGAGGTCGAGCAGTTGTGCGTCACCGTCGCCGACCTGCTGGAGGCGTCCGCCGAACCGCTCGCGCCGGCCGCGATCAAGGACGCCGCCGGAACCGCGGTGCGCTCTCTCGGGGAGGCGGGGCGCAAACGCGGCACCACCACGACGTTGCCGCTCGCGCTCGGCCTGCTCCAGGTCCGCGGCGACATCCGCCGGGTCCCGGTCAACGGACGGCTGGACCAGCAGCGGTACGGCTACGTCCGCTGGACGCCGTCACCGCGTGGCGAACTGTCCGATATGGACACCGCGCGGACCGAACTGGCCCGGCGGTACTTCTCGTGGGCCGCTCCGGCGTCGCTCAAGCATTTCCGCTGGTTCTCCGGTTTCACCTCGGCGAGCGCCAAGAAGGCCGTGGAGCCGCTGGACCTCGTCCCGCTCGACGGCACCGATCTGCTGATGCCCAAGGAACTCGCGGACGAGTTCGCCGCTTTCACCGTGCCGTCGAAGCCGTCGTACGCGCTGCTCGCCGGGGTCGACGGCATCCACCTGCTGCACCGCGAGATGTCGCGGCTGCTCGACGACGCCGACGTCGAACGGCCGATACCGGGCGGCCGCGCGGGGGAGACGCTGGGCGGCCAGGCGGATCCGCCGAGCCATCTGATCGTCGACCGGGATCGTTTCGCCGGCCTCTGGGAGTTCGACACCGAGACGAGCAAGATCGTCTACCGGTTCTTCGGGAACGAAGATGCCACCTTGCGCGAGACGATCGCGGAAACCCAGGAATTCGTCCGCGACCGACTGGGCGACGCCCGGAGCTTCAGCTTGGATTCGCCGAAGAGCCGGGCGTCGCGAGTGGCCGATCTCAGTGGGTCCTGATCAGGCTTTCGCCTCGTTGATCAGGATGTCGACGGCCTTGTCGTTGCGGGCGGTCTGCTCCGGGATCACCGAAGCGGGCGGGTAGAAGCCGTCGATCCCGCCGTCCTTCGGGTACATCTCGAAGGTGTAGCTGAGGATCTTGTGCTTGCCCCACGCCCAGTCGTTGATGTCGCCGTCGGTGACGTACAGATCGCTGGACTGCTCCGGCGTGTAGCCGTTGGTGCCTGCCATCTGCTTGCCGACGTCGGCGAAGCGCTTCGCTTCTTCCTCGTTCAGGCCCGTGTCGGTCTCGGCCTTCGTGTAGCCGTACGGCCAGAGCACCAGCTCCGAGAAGGTGTGGAAGTCGATGTGCGCCTTGATCTGCTGCGCGCCCCCGACCACCCGGGAGTTCATGAACTCCGCGACCGCCTTGGTCTCGGGCTCGGAGAACGCCGACGGACCGTGGTAGTCCTCGGCGGACGGGCTGTTGCTCGACCCGCCGCAGCAGTTCCACTTGTAGTCCCAGTTGCGGTTCGGGTCGGTGCCGACCGCGCTGCTGCCCGGCACGGGCTTCCGCGTCTTGCGCCAGCCCTGGTACTCGCCGCCGGTGATGTCGTACTCGGAACCGTCCGGGTTGACGTTCGGGATCACGTAGATCTCGTGCTCGTCGACCATCTTCTTGATGGCCGGGTCGGTCGCGTACCCGCTGGTGAACCGGTTCACGATCCGCAGGCACATCTCGGTGGTGAGGTGCTCGCGCGCGTGCTGGTTGCAGGTGAACAGGACTTCGGGCTCGTCCTCGTCCTTGGCCGCGTTGTCGCTGATCTTCAGCACGTTGAGCTCGCGGCCTTCGTAGGACTTGCCGACGCTGGACAGCGTCGCGATGTCGCTGTGGTCCTTCGCGGCTTTCTGCAGCTCAGCGGTCGTTTCGGCGTAGGTGTGGTACGCCTCGTCGCCCGGCGGGAAGTCGCCCGCGACGGCGGAGGTGCCCGCCCTGCCGCTGCGCTGTTTGAGCATGCTGTCGAAGTCGCCGAGCGACTTCAGGCCGAACCCGTTCGCGCGCAGGCTCGCGGCCTGATCAGGGGTCGCGACGACGGTCAGCGCGCCACCGCGCGAGCCCGCGATGTCGACACCGGTGCGGGCGACGGCGGTGCGCTGGGCGGAGTCGTTCGCGCCCTCCACCGAATACAGCCCTCTCGCCGGGTCGCCGGTCTGGGCGCTCGCGACGGGCGTCGTGACGGCCAGCAGGGCGAGCCCTGTGGCGGCCAAGGCGCCCCCGATGCGACGGCGTGTGGACATTTCGCCTCCGAACGATCTGGGGACAAGGTGCCGTTCACCGTCGCCGAAGTGAATCGTCCACGACAACCCGACGATGGTCGTTCCCAGTTACCGTTTACGGCCAGAGACGTTCTTTGCGCCAGGCGCCGCTCTCGCTCCGGTAGCGGAGCCGCTTGTGCCGCCGATCGTGACTCGCCTGCCAGAACTCCACTTCGGACGGCGTCACCAGGTAGCGGGTCCACGTTTCCGGTGCCACGTCCGGATTCTCCTCGACCCAGAGGCGTGCCTCCTCGGCCGCGCGGTCGAGATCGGCCGGATCGCCGAGCACCTGCGACTGCCTGCCGATGAACGCCTCGACGCGGGACGCGGGCGGGCGCGCGGTGAAATCGGCCGCGGACACCTCGGGTTCGGCGAGGGTCACCGAACCGCGCAAGCGGATCTGACGGCCTCGCCCCGGCCAGAAGAACGTCAGCGCGGCGAACGGATTCTTCGCCAGCTGAACACCTTTCGGGCTTTCGGAGCTCGTCGCGACCGCCCAGGTGTCGCCTTCGACGTCCTTGAGGATCACGACCCGCGCGTCCGGCACGCCATCGGCGTCCACTGTGGACAGTGTGACGGCGTGCGGCGCCAGGACGTGCTCCCCGGCTTCGTCCAGCCATTCCAGGAACAGCTCGCGAGGACCGGCCGGCGAGGCGTCGAGGTCGAAGTCCGGCAGATCCCGGGGGAACGACGGCCAGCCGCGCAGCGTGCGCTCCATCAGTACCCCGGAGGACGCTGATGCGGCGGATAGCCGGGTGCGGGCGGCGGATAGTGCGGCGGATGCTGACCCGGCGGCGGACCCTGCGCGGGCGGCGGGCCGACCGGGTACTGAGGATGCTGCGGGGGCTGCTGCGGCTGCCAGCCGGGAGGCGGCTGCTGACCTGGCGGCGGCATGGGCGGTCCCGGCGGCATCGGCGGCTGCTGGCCCTGCGACTGCTGCCACTGCACCTGCTGATAGACCTCGGCGGGCTGCGGGAAACAGAACGTCAGCTTCGCGTTGACCGAACCCTGGACCGCCGCGCCCCAGATCTTCCCGCCGACGAACGCGTACATCTGCGCCGCCGAGACGTCGACGGCCACCATGCGCGTCTCGCCGCCGAACTGGTTGCCGGATTTCGCCGACGCGGCCTGCGCGGCGTCCGGATACACCCGGTCACCGATCAGTCCGGCGATCACCACCGAAGCGGCCGTCCAGCCGACGGTGCCCATCACGTTCGCGCGCGCGTGCTGCGTCGCCAGCCCGGTGAAGTCGTACAACGCGGGCGCGGTCACCTCCGGGATCGCCGCCGCGACCACGCAGTAGTTCATCGTCGACATCATCACGGACTCGGTGAAGAGGCCCACGACGGCCGCGCTCGGGCCGATCTGGACGGTGTTCAGCCTGCCCCCGCTGCGCTGGATACGCTCTGCCACCGCACCCAGGTACTGCTCCTTGGTGAGCACTGATGCCTCCCGAAGACCGCTACGCACCGCCATCGTCGCATGAACCGGGCGGACGGTCGCACCGACGCGGTGATCCGATCTGCTTCACTGGACCATCATGCGACGTCTTCTGATCTTGCCGCTCGTCGTGCCGCTGCTGGCGGCCTGCGGGCCGACGGAGCAGCCGCCGCCCGCGGCGAGCTCGCCCACGCCGTCGAACACCCCGGCGCCCCAGATCCCGCCTTCGCCGGAACCCACCGGCAAAGGCCCGTGCCCGTTCCTCGGCACCGAGTTCGTCTCGGATGCCAACGGGCAGAAGGTCTCCAAGGTCAAGACCTCGGCCGACCAGCCGCATCCGACCTGTTTCTTCTACGCGCTCAGCGGGAAGCTGCAGCTCACCGTGCGCGTGTACGTCGGAGAACCCGCCGTGGCCAAGGCGCTCGTCGATCAAGCGGCGCCCATCGACACTTCCAACCCGGCCGACGAACCGGCGGGCTGGAAGGGCGGCTACCAACCCTCCGGAGAAGGCGCCGTCTACGCCGTCGCGAAGGGCGGGAACGCGGTAGTCGTGACCACCAACCAGAAGCAGAGCATCAAAGCACGCACGGTAGCGAAGGAGGCTATCGGTGAGCTGAAGCTCTAGGTAGTGGTATCCACACGTCAGAGTGAAGTTGATCTTGTACTACCCTGTGCCGCACGCGCGACGGTTTCGCGGGACCAGCGCGACGCCAGATCCGGCGGAGGCCGCCTTGCGGTGTGGCTCGGCGGCACAAAAGATCATTTTCTCCCCATAGGACAAAGGACGAGTTTCGTGGCTGCAACCCTCAAGGAAATCCTGCTCGACTCCAGCCGTCGCCCGGCGGTCGTGACCGACTTCGAAGGCCTCGTCGACGCTGAGGTCTCGGACAAGGGCGGCGTTTCCGGTGCCGTCGTGAAGACCGGCTTCGCGGCCGTCAAGAAGATCAAGCCGGGCATCATCCCCGCCGCCGTCGACACCCTGCTCGACGACTTCGCCGGTGCCCTCGAGCCGTTCTACGGCGACTACAAGGCCAAGGGCGGCAACGACTTCGGCGCCTACCTGGTCGGCCGCGGCGACGAGGCCTCCGACGCGCTCCTGTCGGTCACCGACTCGCGCGCCGAGCAGAGCAGCCGCGACAGCATCAAGAAGGTCTACTCGAAGCTGCGCCCGAACGGCAAGAAGAACGTCGAGGAGGCCCTTCCCCGCCTCGGCCAGCTGATCGACAAGCACGCGAGCGCTGTCTGATTTCGATCGCGCTGACGTAAAGCGCGCCGAAGGGGCGCCCGTTCGCTTTCAACGTTCTGTTGGAAGCGAAGGGCGCCCCTTTGTCGTTTTCAGGGAGTCGCGCCGAGTAGGCGAAGCAGGCTGGTACGCAACGCGTCGGCCGCTTCGTCGCCGGACATCCTGCCCGAGCCGGACTCCTCCCCGCTCGCCTTGCCCCGCCGGATGACGCGTTCGAGCCGATCAGCGACCGGTGAATGGCGTCGCACCTCGGCGTCCGGGGTCGACGGCAAGGAATTGATCTTCCGAAGCAGCGCGGGATAGCGCCCGGACGTCCGGTGGGCGGCTTCGATCAAGCGCGTCCGCGGCCGGGCCATCGTCAAGGTCCGCGTCGTCCATGAATTCCTTCAACGGCACCGATCCGAAGAAGTTCATCGCCGATTTCCCCAGGTCCTTCCACGACGAACTCGTGAACAGCTCGCCGATGGGGCAGCGGATGGACCGGGACAAGCTCATCGCGCATACCCGCCCGGTCCGCAAGAACCGGCCCAGCGGGCGGATGGAGGTGCGCGAAGCGGTCGCGAACGGGGACCGGATCGCCGCCCGGATGCGCCGCGGGCACTGCGCGGGTTCGTCACCGAAGAGATCGAGAACATCGCCGTCGAAGAAGCGGGCTACGAACTCGTGCCGGGGACGTGAAAGGGCCGTCCAGGGGGCCGGGTGTGCGGCGGTCCTGGACGGCCCTTCGCCAAGCAGAAGAAGAGGGTAAGGCGTAGTTCTCAGTTCTTCTTGTCGGACGAGCTGGTGCTCGAAGCCTGGTGCCCGTTCTTCGGGGCGGCGGGCTTCGGAGCCGCGGGCTTGGCCGGAGCCGGACCGGAAGCGGCGGGCTTCGCGGCAGCGGGCTTCGGAGCGGCCGCGGCCGGAGCGGCGGGCTTCGCGGGGGGAGCGGGCGGAGCCTTCGGCGGCGCGGGCGCGACCGGCGGCTCCTGCTTCGAACGCAGCGCGTAGGCGGCACCGGCGCCGACGACCGCGATGCCGACGACCCACGGCCAGCGACGACGCTTGCGCGTCCCCTTGGCGGCGGTCTTCGCCTCGACGACCGCGGCCTTGAAGTCCTTCTTCGCAGCCTTGAAGTCCTTCTTGCCCCGGCGCTTGGACTCGCCGGCCGACTTCGCGGCCAGGATGGCGGCCTTGCGTGCCTTCCTGCCCGGCTTCCGCATCTCGGAAAGCCTGGCCAGCGCCTCCTTGCGAGCCGCCTTCGAGCTGCGCTTGAGCTCCTTGCGGGTCAGTTCCGTCTTCTTCGCGAGCTTCTTGCGCGCGCGACGGCTGGTCTTAGCGATCTCACCGGCGCTCTCGGAGAGCTTCTGCTCGGCTACCTCGACGGCTTCCTTACCCGCCTCGACAGCACGTTTGCGCAGGCCGAGCGCGCCGGCCTTCGCCGACTCGCTCACCGAATCTGCGGCCCGGGTCATGGCCTTCACCTCATCAATCGTTTTGATTCTGCTTCGTTGCTTGCAACCTATCGTGCCCCTTTTCCCCAGATCTTGCCGCAGATGGCACGATGAAGCTCGTGACTGAAAGCAAGGGATCCCTCATTGGTGGCGCGCTGAAGGCCACTCTGCACACCAACCAGGGTGACATCAACCTGAACCTGTTCCCCGACCACGCGCCGAAGACCGTCGCGAACTTCGTCGGGCTCGCCGAGGGCAGCAAGGAGTACACCCAGCCCAACGCGCAGGGCGAGAACTCGGGCCCGTTCTACAACGGGTCGATCTTCCACCGCGTCATCGACGGCTTCATGCTGCAGGGCGGCGACCCGACCGGCACCGGCCGCGGCGGCCCCGGCTACAAGTTCGGCGACGAGTTCCACCCGGAGCTCCAGTTCTCCAAGCCGTACCTGCTGGCCATGGCCAACGCCGGACCCGGCACCAACGGTTCGCAGTTCTTCATCACCGTCGCGCCGACGACGCACCTGAACTTCAAGCACACCATCTTCGGTGAGGTCGCGGACCAGCCTTCCCGCGACGTCGTCGACGCGATCGGCCGCACCGCGACCGGTCCGGCCGACCGTCCGCTGCAGGACGTCGTCATCGAGAAGGTCACCATCAGCCGCGAAGGCTGATCGCAAAGCCGGTTACGGGGGATTTCGGTAGGTTGGTGGCATCGTGAGCCAACCACCGAATCCCCAGTACCAGCAGGCGGCCATGCCCGGTTGCTGGTGGCACCCGAACCGGCCGACCGGGCTGAGCTGTGCCCGCTGTGAGCGTCCGGCCTGCCCGGATTGCCTGCGCGAGGCCGCCGTGGGCTTCCAGTGCACCGACTGCGTCCAGGCGGGCCGTCAGCAGGACCGCGCGCAGCAGAAGCAGTACCGCGACGCCGGATACGGCGCGCGCACCATAACCGGCGCCACGCTGCCCAGGACGGCCATCGTGACGCCGGTCCTCCTGGCGATCAACGTCGTCATCTTCTTCATCACGGTCGCCCAGTCCGGCAGCCTCGCGAACAACAACTTCTCCGAGCTCTTCCAGCTCGGCGAGCTGTGGAACCCGGCGACGCTGGCGGGCAACGAGTGGTGGCGGATCTTCACCTCGGGCTTCCTGCAGTTCGGCGTGCTGCACATCGCGAGCAACGCGTTCTCGCTGTGGTTCGTCGGCCGTCCGCTCGAAACCGCGCTGGGCCGGGTCCCGTTCATCGCGCTCTACTTCATCTCGATGCTCGGCGGTTCGGTCGCGAACCTCGCTTTCACGGGTCTCGACGCCGTCCCCGTGATCGGCGCGTCCGGCGCCATCTTCGGACTCATCGGCGCTTACGCGGTCATCGTCATCAAGCTCAGGCTCAACCCGACGTGGCTGCTCGTCATGCTGGCGCTGAACGTCTTCATCACGTTCCAGGTGCCGGGTATCTCGATCCTCGGCCACGCCGGCGGGTTCGTCGCCGGGCTCCTGGTGACCTTCGCGCTGCTCTACGCGCCGGAGAAGAACCGGCTCAAATGGCAGGTCGGCGGGCTGGCGATCGTGGTCGTCGCGCTGATCGGGCTCGTCGTCTGGAAGGACTCGCAGACGATCTCCGCGACCTGCGAGCTCACCACCAGCCGTGGCGCGCCGACCTACGTTTGCTACCCGAAGTAGTCCCGCTTCCCCCGAGTGGGTTAGGCGGATACCCGGTGGGGAAGCAACATGGCTGGGTACTTCCACGTTGATCATCAACATCGACAACGTGGGGGTCGAGATGAAGTTCCGGAAAGCAGCAGCTCTCGTCGCCGTCGCCGCCCTGGCGTCGGCCTTGGCACCTTCGGTCGCGCAGGCCGGGCAAGCCGCCGAGACCTGCCAGACCTACACCAAACGCTATTTCCTCGGCTCGGGCAGTGCGATCACGCTGCGTGTCGCCTACGTCGATTCGGCGTTGAAAATCTGCTTCGGGAATTCGGGCGTGACGTCCTCGGTGGCGACGCAGACCGTCGGCACGACGGGGCCGGGCGCGGCCACCGGCTGGGAGATCACCGCGGGCCAGGCGGTGGTGGAGGACCAGCGTCCCCGGCACGTCAAAGCGAAGTTCAGCGGGTCTCTGCGGACCTGCGTCGTGAAGATCAACCCGATCTGCTCGCCGGCGTCGCCGTACGAGATCTTCGGGGAGTACGCGCCGCCCGCGGTCGGCCCGGCCGTTCCGGGCTGGTCACACGGCCCGAACGGCGACGTCCACTACTACGACAACGCCTGACCCTTGAGGGCGGTGAGGACGTCCAGGACGTCCCTGGGGTCCTCCCCGAGGTCGATCCGGCCGAACACCAGCAGGTGGTCGCCGGATTCGATCTCGAGGGTCAGGTTGTCCCGGCCGAACCGCCGCGTCGTGCGCAGCCGGAGCCGGGCTTCGGACCAGGAGTAGTGATGCGCGCCACCGACGGTCCTGGCCAGGATCCCGCCGGGACCGGCGGCCAGCCGAGGGCGGAGCAGGGTGCCGTGGAGCGCGAGCGCGCCCACGGACAGCATCGCGACCCCGGTCAGGACGGTGCCGCCGACATCGCCGCCGATGACCAGCCACGTCACACCTGCCAGCAACAACAGGGTGATCGCCCAGGCCACTACCACAACGTTCTGCTGCGGCGCCCACGAGGTGGGGTAGTTATCCACAGGGGTTATCCACACTGGGGATGAGTCACACCGGTGTAATTAGGCGTCAAGCCGCCATCCGGGGTAATGCTCACCGCCACCGCATCGTCATGAGCAGACCGGCGATCATCAGCACGAAGCCGATGGCGAAGTTCGTGTTGCCCAGATCCGCCATGAAGGGGATCTTGTCGCCTGCGATGTAGTTCACGACCAGCCACAACAGGCCGATCAACATGAGGCCGAACATCACGATCTTGTAGAACAGGTTCGACGGGCCCGCGGCTTTGACCTTCACCGGCGTGCGGCGGTCGGTCGGCGGGGTGTACGCCGTCTTCTTGCGGACCTTGGACTTCGGCATCGTGTTCCTCGCGTACTGTTCGGCTTCCCTGCTGGCGATGACCCGCTTTCGGGTGCGCAACCAGCGCCACGTGCACACGTTAACGTAAACGAGCGCCGCTGGGCACCGTCCGGGACCGGTCGATTTCCCGCACTGTGACAATGGTGTCACACACGGTTCGACATCGGGGCTGGGTTCGACACTGCGGCTTGGTTCGAGACTGAGGAGCTTTGCGTGGCTGAGCGGGAAGAGCCGGGCGGGGACCGTCGGCGGTACTCCGGACGCCCACCCGGCGAGGGCCGTCCGGCCCCCCGGCGTAGGCCGGAGGAAGGAACTTCGCCGCGTCGCGCCCCTGGAGAGGCGCCGGCGCCTCGACGGAGGCCGCCGGAGGGCCGTTCGTATGACGGTCCGCCGCCGCGTCGCCGGACCGACGCGCCCCCGCCCCGCCGCCGCCCCACGCCGCCGCCGGGGTCGACCGAGGAGACCGTCATCTTCGAACCGGTCGGCGGTGGCGTCGCGACCGAGGAGCGCCCGCCGCCCCGGGAACTGGGCAAGGGCGGCGCCGCCATCCGGACCGTGGGCGAACTCCTCATCACCGCCGGTCTGGTGGTGCTGCTGTTCATGGTCTACGAGGTCTACGTGACCGACCTCTTCTCCGCGGGCAAGCAGTCCGAGGCGAGCACCGAGCTGGACGGCGAGTGGGGCAAGGACCGGACGCTGCATCCGGAACTGGTCGACGGGAAGGCGTTCGCCAGGATCCACATCCCGGTGTTCGGCGCCGACTTCAACTTCACCATCCAGGAAGGCACCACCGAGGCCGCGCTCGAAGTCGGTCCCGGCCACTACAAGGGCACCGCGCTGCCGGGCGAGCCGGGCAACTTCGCGGTCGCCGGGCACCGCGTCGGCAAGGGCGCGCCGTTCAACGACCTGGACAACCTCAGCTCGTGCGACCAGATCGTCATCGAGACGCAGACCGACTTCTACATCTACAAGGTGCTGCCGTACAAGGACGAGGTCGAAGGCTGGGCGGCGGGCAAGGGCGCCCAGCCGAAGTGCAAGAACGTCGGCACGCTGCGCGACCCGAACGCCGCCGACGGCGGTCCTTACGGCGAGACCAACGGCCGCCGCATCGTGTTCCCGACCAAGGGCGACACGGTCAACCCGGTGCCGTACAAGGATCCCGAGATCCTGCCGAAGGCCGACCAGGTCTCGCTGCTCACACTGACCACCTGTCACCCGCAGTTCTCGGCGAAGGAACGGCTCATCATCCACTCGGTGCTGACCCAGCAGGTGCCGAAGAACCAGGTCGGCTCCTACGCCGAACTGCTGCCCAAGATCTCGGAGGCGCGCTGATGTACGGCTGGATCTGGCGCAAGCTGCCGGGCCCCTTCGCGGTGAAGCTGGCGACGGCCGTCGTGCTGGCGCTCGGGATCGTGGCGCTGCTGATGTTCGTCGTCTTCCCGTGGCTGGAGCCGCGGCTGTGGTTCAACGAAGTGAGCGTCCAGTAAGCCCGCGGTTCGGCGTCTTCCTGGTCTCCGGGCGGTTTCCCGGGCAGGAGGACGCCGATGTCCTGCGCCGGTCGGTCGACGCCGCCATCGCCGCCGAGAGGGCAGGCTTCGACGACGTCTGGTTCGCCGAACACCACTTCATGCCGTACGGCGTCTGCCCGTCCGCGATCACGCTCGCCGCACACGTGCTCGGGCGCACCGAACGGATCACGGTCGGCACCGCGGTGAGCGTGCTGTCGATAGCGCATCCGGTGGCCCTGGCCGAACAGTGGTCGCTGCTCGACGCGGTTTCCGGCGGACGGCTGCGGATCGGCGTCGGCCGCGGCGGGCCGTGGCAGGACCTCGAAGTGTTCGGCACCGGGGCGGCCCGCTACGAAACCGGGTTCGAGGAGAGTCTCGATCTGCTGCTCGCGGCGATGACGTCGAAGACCGTCTCGGCGGGCGGCGACCACTTCCGGTTCCGTGAGGTGCCCATGGTGCCGCGGCCGGAGCGCGCGCCCCGCCTGGTCGTGGCCTGCGGTGACGCCCGTTCGAACGCGGTCCGGCTCGCCGCCGATCGCGGGCTGCCGATGCTGCTCGGCCTGCACACCGACGACGACGGCAAGATCGAAACCCTTGCCGCGTACGGGGAATCCGCCGCTGGGCACGTCTCGACGGTGATGTGCCAGGTCGGCGACGACGCGCTGGACGTCGTGCGGTCCGCGTTGCCGGGTTCCCTCAAGGAGGGTTTCGCCGGGCACGTCTATCTCGACGGCAGACGCGGGCTGGACAAGGATCCGGTGTCCTATACCGACCGGCTGTGCGAGATGCACCCGATCGGCGGCGTCGAGTACTGCGTCGACAAGCTGGGAACGAGCCTCCGGCGCACCGGGGTCTCCCACGTGATCATGATGGTGGAAGCGTCCGGTACGCCGGAGGGAACGCTCGAGAACATCGCGCGGATCGGGGAAGAGGTACTACCCGCGCTGCGAAAGGGCTAGCAGTCGCGGAGTTCCGGGCTCTGGTTCAGCAGCTGGCCGCGCACCGAGACGAACGCGCGGTAGCGGTCACTGTCCACTTGGGACTTCTTGAACACGGCGACGCGGTGGCAGTTCTGGAACGCCAGCTTCACGCCGAAGTGCCGTTCCAGTCCGCCGCGGATGGCGTCCGAGGCCAGCGCCCGCAGCAGCTGACCGCGTTCGGCCTCGCTCGGCGGCGGCGTCTCGTTGTCGGCGAACCCGTCGGCCGCGCCCTCGGCCTCCGCGATGACACCGGTGATCACGGTCCAGGCGTAGGGCAGGGATTCCCGGACGCAGGCGACGAATTCGGCGTCGGAGACCTCCCCGCGCTCGGCCTTCTCCAGCAGCGCGGGCGATACATCCAGAGACATCGAACCTCCGAGAGAGACACGGTGAACGTGGGCCGTCTTCCTGACTACCCACCCGCGGCCCGAGTCACAAGAGAAAACGATCATCATCACCACTTTGGCGGAAGCCGTCGTCACTCCCAGCGAAAGAGCTTCGCGGCCAGGACACAACTGCCCACCGCGAAAGCCGCCAGCACGGCGAGCTGCAGCGGCTGGGCGCCGGCGCCGGTCCAGGCGTCCTCCATGGCCTTGACGCCCGGCGGGACGTACGCGCCGATGTCCTGGACGACCGTCGGCAGCAGCGGACGCGGCAGGTACACGCCGCCGAGGAACATGATCGGGATGTAGGCGATCATCGCGATCCCGCCCGCCGCGCGGCCGGTCTTGGCGACCGACGCGGCGATCAGCCCGAACCCGAAGATCGCCGTCGTGCCGAGCGTGAACGCGAGCAGGAATCCGAAGGGATGCCGCGGCCCGGGGACGTCGAAGACGACCGAACCAAGCACGATCATCAGGCCGACGCCGGCGATCGTGACGGTGACGTTGATGATCAGCTGTGCCACCAGCAGTCTCGCCGGATGCACCGGCGTGGTGGCGAGACGGCGGAGGATGCCTTGTTCGCGGTAGGCCGCGATCACGGCCGGGATCGCCTGCAGGCCCATCAAGGCGATGGTGAGCACCACCAGCGAGGGCACCCAGGCGTCGATGAACCGCATGCCCGGGGTCTTCTCGCTCTCGGTCCGGAACGCCGGGATGGCGCCGAGGCCGAGCAGCAGCCCGGTCGGGAGCACCAGGCCCGAGATGACCCAGATCGGCGAGCGCAGGGCGAGCTTCGTTTCGGTGAGCGTGATCTTGGTGAGCGTGTTCACTGGTCGTCTCCCGTTTCAGTCGCGGCCGGTCAGGGTCACGAAGGCGTCGTCCAAAGAGGTCTTCCCGGTGCGGTCGCGAAGTTCGAGCGGGCTGCCGGTGGCGACCACGCGCCCGGAGTCGAAGATCGCTAGGCGGTCGCAGAGGCGCTCGGCCTCGTCCATGAAGTGCGTGACGAGCAGGACGGTGACGCCGGTGTCGCGCACGTCCTCGACGAGCTTCCAGGTGTCGCGGCGGGCGTGCGGGTCGAGTCCGGTGGTCAGCTCGTCGAGGACGGCGACCTCCGGGCGGCCGATCAGCGCGAGCGCGATCGAGACGCGCTGTTTCTGGCCGCCGGAGAGCTTGCCGAAGTACTTGTTCCGCTGCCCGGTGAGCCCCAGCTTCGCGAGCAGGTCACCGGGGTCGGCGGGGTTGGCGTAGAAGGAGGCGTAGAGCTCAAGCGCCTCCTGGACCTTGAGCTTCTCCGGCAGGCGGCTCTCCTGGAGCTGGGAGCCGAGACGCTGCTTGAGGGCCGCGTGATCCGTGTTCGGGTCGAGGCCGAGGACCGAGATGCTGCCCGAGTCCGGCGTGCGCAGTCCCTGGAGGCATTCGACGGTGGTGGTCTTGCCCGCGCCGTTGGTCCCGAGGATGCCGAAGATCTCGCCCTGTTCCACGTGGAACGAAACGTCGTCGACCGCGACGTGCTCTCCGTACGTCTTCCGGAGGTTGGTGACTTCGATGAGTGGCATGCGAAAAACGTTATGGAGCACGGTTCTGTTTTTGGATGGGTCTGGAAGCCCAACCGGGGTGGGGCTGGACCCACCCCCTTCGTGGGGCTGCGGTCACTGCTTTCCGGCCGGTCGGTGCGCGAGACTTCTCGCATGATTCGGAAGTACCTCACCTCGGTCCGCCGCGGCTTCGTGCTCGCGGCTCTCGCCCTGGTGAGCTGGCTCGACCTCCTGCTCGAACTGATCGGCTTCTGTCTGCTCTGCGTCGGCCTGGTCTTCGCGTACACGCTGGCTCTGGAGGGGACGCGTCCGCGCGCCGCGCTGACCCGGCGGCTGTCCGGACGCTGGTGCGATATCGAGGTCGAGTCGCCGTACCGGCCCGCCCCGCCGGCGCCGGAACGCGAGCGCGACGGCTGGTACCGCGACGGGAACAACCTGTTCAAGCGGTCGTGGTTCCTGCGGTGGACCAAGCGGTTCGAGTGGATCTCCGACGACCCGGCGACCGGCCGCGATCTCGGCTGGCAGCTGTGGAACCCCCTGGCCGGTCTGGTGCTCGTGCCCGCGGTTCTCCTGGCCGGGCCGGGTGCGCTCCGGCTGTACGGGAAATGGACGCGCTGGTGGCTCGGACCGCACCCGGCTCGTTCCGTGGACGGGTGGGTCAAGACGAGGCTGAAGGCGCTGGGGTTCCAGGTGAGCCTGGCCGGGCTGTCGGTCGCGCAGCTCGCGATGGCGGTCCCGACGCTGCTCATGCTGGCCGGGCTGGTGCCGCTGTTCCCGACGATGGTCATCGCCGGCCGGTCGGTGACCGACACCCTGCGCCGCGAGGCCAAGAACTGGACCGGCGTCCGGATCGACCGGCCGTATCTGCCCGAGCCGTCGTTCCCGATGCCGCGGGCGGACGGGATGTACCAGCGCGGACGGCAGCTGTACGACACGCCGTGGTGGCCTGCGCGGCTCGATCGCTGTCGCTGGGTGATGCGCGACCGCGCGACCTGGCGCGACATGGCGGCGGCGGTGGTCAACACGGTGGTGCTGGCGCTGATGGCGGTGCCGACGGCGGCGCTGGTGTTCTTCGGTTTCTGGGGTCTCGTGACGCTGTGGGTCTGGCGGCCGATCGCGCGGTGGACGGACACGCACTGGTTCTCGATGATCGGCCTGCCGGAGGCGACCACTCACTGGCAGGCGCTCGCGCTGACTCCGGTCGCGGTGGCGGCCTTCGTCGCCGGGCTGCTCCCGGCGCCGTGGCTGGCTCGTAAGGGAGCGCTGTTCGCGAAGCTGCTTCTCGGACCGACGGAGGCTTCGCGGCTGGGGCAGCGCGTCGAACGGCTCAAGCAGACGCGGACGGACGCGTCGGTCGCGCAAGCCGCGGAGATGCGGCGCATCGAACGGGATCTGCACGACGGGGTCCAGTCGCGGCTGGTCGCGATGGGGATGAAGCTGGGTGCCGTCGAAGCGCTGATCGACAGCGATCCCGCCGCCGCGAAACGGCTGGCCGCGGAGTTGCGCCAGACGTCGTCCGAGACGCTGACCGAGCTGCGGCTGCTGGTGCGCGGGATTCACCCGCCGGTGTTGTCCGAGCGCGGTCTCGGTGACGCGGTGCGGGCGATGGCGCTGGACAGTCCGCTGCGGGCTTCCGTGACCGGCGCTCTTCCGCGTCTCGAACAGCCCGCGGAGGCGTGCGCGTACTTCGCGGTCAGCGAGTTGCTGGGCAACGCGGCGAAGCACGGTGAAGCGCGGCGAGTGTCGATCGAGCTGGCTTACGACGACGGACTGCTGCGGATCGAGGTGACCGACGACGGGAAGGGCGGCGCGAACGCGGCCCGGGGGAGCGGGATTCGCGGGATCGAACGCAGACTGGGCACCTTCGACGGTACTTTTGCTCTGACCAGCCCGCTCGGCGGGCCGACGAAGGCGACGATGGAGATCCCGTGTCAGCTCGACCCCGATGCGTCGTCGCCGAGGACCAGTACCTCCTCCGAGACGGCCTGACGCATCTGTTGACCGCACACGGTTTCGACGTCGTCGAGGCGGTCGGGACCGGGCCGGAGCTGGAACGGGCGCTGCGTTCGCATCGGCCCGACGTCTCGGTCGTCGACGTCCGGATGCCGCCGACCCTCACCGACGAAGGTCTCCAGGTCTCGCTGGCGGTGCGGCGCGACATCCCCGGGTTGCCGATTCTCGTGCTGTCACAACATGTCGAGCAGCTCTACGCGCGGGAACTGCTCGCCGACGGCGCCGGTGCGATCGGATACCTGTTGAAGGACAGGGTCTTCAACGCGGACCAGTTCATCGACGCGGTACGGCGCGTCGCGGGCGGCGGAACCGCGATGGACCCCGAGGTGATCGCGAAACTGGTGGCGGGCAACGCTTCCGACCCCTTGTCCGCGCTGACCCCGCGCGAACGCGAGGTGCTCGAACTGATGGCGGAGGGCTGTTCCAACGCCGCCATCGCCGGGCGGATGCACTTCAGTGAAGGCGCGGTGGGAAAACACACCGCGAACATCTTCGCGAAGCTCGGCATCGTCGCTTCGGACGACACGAACCGCCGCGTGCTCGCCGTCCTGGCCTACCTCGGCTCGTGATTCTTCGCTTCAGGTCCTCGCGCAAGGCAATGCTCGTTCAGGTCAGTGGCGCCCTACGGTGACTCGCACCGACCTCACGTGCCTGGACCCGGAACTCGCGTGAACAGACGCCGCGCACCCCGAGTTCCTCCTCCAAACACGCGAGTTCCTCCTTCAAGCACGCGAGTTCCGCTCCCAGCCACGCGAGTTTGCCGCCTGATCACCCGAGTCACGCCTCCGTCCCGGCCGCGAACCCGGCGAGCGAGCGGGTCGCTGCTTGCCAGGCGGTTTCGCGTGCCTGAACGGACGACACACGTGATCCGACGGACGACACGTGTGCTCAGACGGACGACACGCGGCGGGACCCCGATCTCTCAGGCCGTGTCGTCCATCCAGTCACGCGTGTCGTCCGTCTGAGCACACGTGCCGTCCGTCCCCGTCCAGTCACGCGAAAACTCCCGAAACGCCAAGAAGGACCGCACTCAGTGGGGCCCTCCATGACTTTCCCAGCGGTTGTCCACAACCCTTCCCGGCTGTGGACAACCACCGCTGACCAGCCCTTTTCCCGCTCGCAGCCGGTAGACTGGGTTCGGGGCCGCCCCCTGGGACGGGTGGGGGGCTGGGTAGGTGAGTCAAGAGCGGGAAATGCGGGTCATTTCGTCGCGTTCGACGACCTTGACGCGTTCCCGGCCGTGCGGGACGCCGAGCGACTTCTCGTGGGCGTCGAGTTTGCCCCAGCCTTCCCAGGTGGTGAAGGGGACGCCGCGTTCGGCGAGGAACCCGAGGATCGCGTCGGGGTCGTCCGCCGCCGGGGCGGTGAGGCTGTCGGCGTCGGCCAGCAGGCTCGCGATCGTTTCGGCCGCGTCGCCCTTGGTGTGGCCGATGAGGCCGACCGGGCCGCGCTTGATCCAGCCGGTCACGTAGACGCCCGGCACCTGGTCCTCGTCGATGTCCAGCACCCGGCCCGCCTGGTTCGGCACGGTCCCGGTGGTGTGGTCGAACGGGATCTCCGGCAGATGCGAAGACAGGTAACCGACGGCGCGGTAGACGGCCTGGACGTCCCAGTCGTGGAACTCGCCGGTGCCGCGCACGTTGCCGTCACCGGTCAGTTCGGTGCGCTCGGTCCGCAGCCCGGTCACACGCCCGTCCTCACCGACGATCTCGCACGGCGAGTGCAGGAAGTGCAGGTGCAGCCGCTTCGGCCGGTCGCCCTGGTCACGGATCGCCCACTCCTGCAGCGTCTTCACGACCATGTCGATCTGCTTCGACGCCCGCAGCGCGGCGATGCTGCCTTCGTCGAACTCGATGTCCTCCGGATAGACGATGACCTCGACGTTCGGCGAGTGGTCCAGCTCTCGCAGCTCCAGCGGCGTGAACTTCGCCTGGGCCGGGCCGCGGCGCCCGAACACGTGCACGTCGGTGACCGGGCTGGCCTTCAAGCCCTGGTAGACGTTCTCCGGGATGTCGGTGCTGAGCAGCTCGTCCGCGGTCTTCGCGAGGACCCGGGCCACGTCGAGCGCCACGTTCCCGACCCCGAGGACCGCGACCGACGTCGCGTTCAGCGGCCAGGTCCGCGGCACGTCCGGGTGCCCGTCGTACCAGGAGACGAAGTCCGCGGCGCCGTAGCTGCCGTCGAGGTCGATCCCGGGGATGTCGAGCGCGCGGTCGGCCATGGCGCCGGTCGAGAAGATCACCGCGTCGTAGAACTGGCGCAGGTCGTCGAGCTTCAGGTCGGTCCCGTAGTCGACGTTGCCCAGCAGCCGGATGTTCGGCTTGTCGAGCACCTTGTGCAGGGCGGTGACGATGCCCTTGATCCGGGGGTGGTCGGGCGCGACGCCGTACCGGATCAGCCCGAACGGCGCCGGCATGCGCTCGAACAGGTCGATCGTTACAGATCCAGCGCTGTCGGAGGACTTGTCGAGCAGGTCGGCCGCGTAGATACCGGCCGGACCGGCACCCACGATGGCTACACGAAGAGAACGGCTCACCCCTACCACGGTAAGTTAGGTTGCCCTAACAATCATTGTGATCTGGCGTACGGTCCACCTGGTGGGAGCCGCTAAGCTGGCCGCATGCGCGTGCTCGTCGTCGACAACTACGACAGTTTTGTCTACAACCTGGTCCAGTACCTGGCCCAGCTCGGCGCCGACTGCACCGTCTGGCGCAACGACGTGGTGGAGCTCGACAAGCTCGGCGAGTTCGACGCGGTCCTCGTCTCTCCCGGCCCCGGAACACCGGAACGCGCTGGTCAGAGCATGGACGTCATCCGGGAATGCGCCGAGAAGCGTATCCCGATGCTCGGCGTCTGCCTCGGCCACCAGGCGCTCGGTGTCGTCTTCGGCGCCACCGTCGACCGCGCCCCGGAGCTCCTGCACGGCAAGACCAGTCAAGTCCACCATTCGGGCGACGGGGTCCTCGCCGGACTCCCCTCGGAATTCACCGCCACGCGGTACCACTCGCTGACCGTTTTGCCGGAAACCATCGACGACGCCGTGTTCGAGATCACAGGCCGCACCGAGTCCGGTGTCGTGATGGGCATGCGGCACCGCGAGCTGCCGCTCGAAGGCGTCCAGTTCCACCCCGAGTCCGTGCTCACCCAGGGCGGGCACCGGATGCTGGCGAACTGGATGGCTTCGGCCGGGCACCCGGTCCCCGACGTCACGGTCGACGAACTCGAACAGGCCACCCGCGCGCTGCAGAAGGCCGCTGCTGCGTGACCTCGCTGATCCGGCTCGAAGGAGTCGGTAAGCGCTACGGGCGCGGCGAACCCGTGCTCGTCGAGGTCGACCTCGACATCCCGGCGGGCCGCGTGATCGGCGTCCTCGGCTCCAACGGCTCCGGGAAGTCGACCCTGCTCAGGATCCTCGCGGCCCTTTCCCGCGAGACCTCGGGAACCGTCATGGGCAGCCCGCGGGTCGGCTACCTGCCGGACCGCTTCCCAGCGGGACAGCGGATGAGCGCCAGGGCGTACCTGCGGCACATGGCCCGCATCGACGGCCATGTCGACTTGTCGGCCATCGACCCGCTGCTGGACAGGCTGGCGCTGGTCGGCGGCCCGGACGCGCCGCTGCGGACCCTGTCCAAGGGCAACGCCCAGAAGGTCGGCCTCGCCCAGGCGGTCTTGGCCGAGCCGGAACTGCTCATCCTCGACGAACCCTGGTCCGGCCTCGACGTCGAAGCCCACACGGTGCTCGGCGAACTCGTCGCCGAGACCAGGGACCGCGGCGCGAGCGTCGTCTTCACCGACCACCGCGCGGCCGCCGTGCACGCCCACGCCGACGACGTCTACCGGATGGACGCCGGCCTCCTGACCCGCGTCGAAACGGCCGCGAAAACCGAAAGCGCGACCAGGATCGTCCTCCACGGGCCCGGCGGCGACTGGTCGGCGGAACCCGGCGTCAGCCAGGCCGAGGCCGATGGCGAAAAAGTCGTCCTGACCGTCGAAGCCGGGCACACGGACGCCGTCCTGCTGCGCGCGCTCAACCGAGGCTTCTCGGTCCGGGAGGTGGCGCCGTGCTCGCCATGACCCGCTACTACCTCGCGCTGCTCGGCCATTCCCAGCGCTACCTCCCCGCGATCCTCGCCTACATCGCGGTCAACACCGTCCTCTACACGGATCCGAAGTCGCCGCTGCTGCCGCAATACGGGATCAGCGCGGGATCGCTCCTGGTCGTCTCGTGCTGGCTGACGATCGCGATGCTCGACGTCGAGGATCCGGTCCAGCGGCTGGTGACCTTCAGCCACGCCCGGCGCTGGCGATCGGTCCTCGGCGGCGCCGCGCTGGCCGTCTTCGCCTGCGCAGCCGCCCTGATCCTCGTCACGGTGCTCTGGTCCGGCCTCCGGACCGGCGGCTTCACGATCGGCACCTTCGCTCTGGGCGCCGCGGCGCACGCGTTGTGCGCGCTGTTCGGGATCGCGATCGGCCTGCCCTGTTCGCGGCTGCTGGTCCCGCGTGTCGGCTGGTCCGTCCTGGCCGCGATCTTCGCCCTCGCGGCCGTGCTCCTGGTGAAAGGGCTGCCGCTGGCCAACCCGCTGCTGCGCGCCCTGACCTCGCAGCAGCCACTGACCGGCCCGTTCACGGTGGCCGTCGTGGCGGCGGCCACCACCTTGCTCGTGAGCACGACGGCCGTCGGATTCCTGCTCCGCCGCAACGCCTGAACACCGGCGTCGGAGATCAGTCCCGCTTGAAGCTGTGCACCACGAAACTCGTGTTCGGGATCCGCTTGCCCGGTCCGATGGTGGTCGACGGCCCGTTGCAGTTGCTGCCGTTGTAGAGCCTGATCCGGTAGCCGGTCCGGCTGATCACCGAGTTGTAGTGACCGTCGAAGTAGCAGTGGGTGTTCTTGTCGAAGTAACCCGCCGTGGTCTGGGTGCCCCGGTAGTTCGTGCTCGAATACAGACACAGGTCACTCGTGCAGGTCGCCGCGCTCGCGGTGCCCGGAGCGACGATCAACGCCCCGGCCACGACCAGTGTGCCGACGGCGGTGTTCACGGCGAAACGACGTCCTCGTCCCATCGAAGGTCCTCCCCTGTGGCGCTGTGTCGATGACGGACCGAAGCTAACCCATGGCCGATCGCCGCGTGGCCGTTTCGGAGAGAAGGCCCCTGAACGAGTAAGGCCCCGCACGAAACCGTGCGGGGCCCTGCTCACGTCGACCGTCGATCACGGAGGCGGGATGATCCCGCCTCGTGAGCTCGACGACGTCGGAGAATCGTCGTCTTCGACGATGAACAGCGTGATCGGCGCGTTCTTCGCGACCTTCGAACCGGTCTGCGGGTTGGTCTTGCTGACCTTCCCCGCCAGGTCCCGGTCACCGTTCTTGTCGGCCTGGGTGTTCGGAGTACCGCTCCACCCCAGCTGCTGCAACTGACGGATCGCCTGGTCTTCGGTCATGCCCTTGAGGTTCGGCATGTCGAAGGTCTCCTGGCTGCCGTCCGACACCGTCACCGTGACCACGCTGCCGACCGCGAGCTTGCCGCCGTTCGGGGACTGGTCGATGACGGTGTCCTTGGGCTCGCTGGAGTTGGCGGTCTTGAAGGACGGCGTGAATCCGGCCGCCCGCAGCCCGGCGTCGGCCTCGGACTTCGTCTTGCCCTTGTAGTTCGTGACCGTCTTCAGTTCCTTGGACTTGCCGACCACGATGTCGATCTTCGAGCCCTGGTCGACCTCGGCCTGCCCGGCCGGGTTCTGCGACAGGACCTTGCCCGCGTTGTTCGGGTCGTCGGTCTCTTCCTCGGTGGTCGCACCGAGCTTCAGGCCCGCGTCGGTCAGCGCCGCCAAGGCCTCGGCCTGGGTCTTGCCCTTGAGGTCCGGGGTCTTGACCTTGCCCGGCTTGGAGCCGACGGTCAGCGTGATCTTGTCCGAGGTCGGCGTCACCTGACCCACGTTCGGATTGATCGCGATGACCTTGTCGATGTCGTTCTCGTCGCAGGCGGGCAGACCGTTGACGGCTTCCCCGGTGCAGGGCACCTTCTTGGTCTGCTCGAACGAGTTGAACCCCGCGCTCCGGAGCGTGTCCTTCGCCGAAGCCTCACTCTGGTTGAGGACGCTCGGGATCGCCTTGCTCTCGGCGCCGGTGCTGTTGAAGGCGTTCGACAGCCACATGATCAGAAGCACGATGGCCGCCAGCGACACCACGAGACCGGCGATCAACCAGGCGCGGCGCTTCTTCTTCGCGGCCGGGTCTTCTTCGTCTTCCTCGTACTGGTCGTAGCGCGGCGGCACCCGGCGGTCCGAGTCCATGACCTGGGTGCGCTCGTCCTCCGACATCACCATCGGCGCGGACGGCCGCTGGCCGGACAGCGTGCGGACCAGGTCCGAACGCATCTCCGCCGACGACTGGTACCGGTTCGCCGGGCCCTTCGCGAGCGCCTTGAGCACGACGGCGTCGAGCTCGGGCGCCACGGCCGGGTTCACCGACGACGGCGGGTTCGGGTCCTCCCGGACGTGCTGGTACGCCACCGCCACCGGGGAGTCGCCGGTGAAGGGCGGCTCGCCGGTGATGAGCTCGTACAGCACGCAGCCGGCCGCGTAGACGTCCGAACGCGCGTCGACCGACTCACCGCGGGCCTGCTCCGGCGACAGGTACTGCGCCGTGCCGATCACCGCGGCGGTCTGCGTCATCGCGGACTGCCCGTCGTGCATGGCGCGCGCGATGCCGAAGTCCATCACCTTGACGGCGCCGTTCTTCGTGATCATCACGTTCGCCGGCTTGACGTCGCGGTGCACGATGCCGTGCCGGTGCGAGAAGTCCAGCGCCGCGCAGACGTCGGCCATGACCTCCATCGCCCGCTTCTGCGACATCGGGCCTTCGGTCTTCACGATGTCCCGCAGAGTCCGTCCTTCGACGTACTCCATGACGATGTAGGGCAGCGGGCCGAACTCGGTGTTCGTCTCGCCGGTGTCGTAGACGGCGACGATCGCCGGGTGGTTCAGGGCCGCCGCGTTCTGCGCCTCGCGACGGAAACGTTCCTGGAACTGGGGATCCCGCGCCAGGTCGGCGCGCAGGATCTTGATCGCCACCTCCCGGCCCAGGCGCACGTCGTGGCCGTGGTGGACCTCGGACATGCCTCCGTAGCCGAGCGTCTCGCCCAGCTCGTAGCGGTTGCTGAGCAGTCTTGGTGTGCTCATCTCTGCGTGCCGTTCCATTCCGTCCAAGGTTTGCTGCTCATCATTCCTGGATTCGCCTGTCCGGCCGACTCCTCCGTACCGCCCTCCGTCGGCACCGCGGGGTACGCGGATGTCGGCGAAGGACCTTCAGGCTTCTTACCCGGAGTCGGTGCCTGTTCACTCGTTCCCACGCCGCCCGACTGCGGTCCGTTGCCCGAACCGACCAGTCTCACGATGAGGAAGGCTCCTGCCACCAGTACTGCGATCAGGATCACCGCGAGCACCACCCACCAACCCCATTGCGGCCGTCTGCCCGGCAGGCGGCGGACCGCCATCGGGGGCGGGCCGGTGACCGGGTGCATCGCCGGATGCGACGCCGGTCCGACCACCGCCATCGGGTTCGGTGGCGAGTGGGGACCGGGCGGCACCTGCTGCGGCAGGACGGGCTGCCCCGCGGAGTAGGTCACGTTGACCAGCCCCGACGGTGTCGGCAGCGGCAGGCCCGCGCGGACCGCCGCCACCGCGGCCGCGAACTCGCCGCCGCTGTTGTACCGCTGTCTCGGATCCTTGATCAGGGTCGCTTCGATGACCGCGCGGGCGCCCGGCGGCACGTCCGGCGGCAGTGGCGGCGGGAGATCGCGGATGTGCATCATCGCGACCGTCACCGCGTTCTCCGAAAGGAACGGCCGGTGCCCGGTGAGACATTCGTAACCGCACACGGCCAGCGAGTAGACGTCGCTCGCCGGTTCGGCGTTGTGCCCGAGCGCCTGCTCGGGGGCGATGTAGTGGGCGGTGCCCATGACCATGCCGGACCTGGTCACCGGGGCGGCGTCGGCGGCCTTCGCGACACCGAAGTCGGTGATCTTCACCTGACCGGCCGGGGTGACCATGATGTTGCCCGGTTTGACGTCACGGTGCACGAGACCGGTCTCGTGCGCGGCCTGCAGCGCGTTGCCCGCCTGCTCCAGGATGTCCAGGGTGCGCTCGGCGTTCAGCCGTCCCTCGCGGGTGATGATCGCGGCCAGCGGATCGCCTTCGACCAGCTCCATCACCAGATACGCGATCGACAGCTCGTCCGCGACCGTCTCGCCGTAGTCGTGCACCGCGGCGATGCCGGGGTGGTTCAGCGACGCCGTCATCCGCGCCTCGGTCCGGAACCGGTGCAGGAACTCCGCGTCGCCGGACAGCTCCGCCTTCAGGATCTTGACCGCGACCGTCCGGTCCAGCCGCGTGTCGCTGGCCTGCCAGACCTCGCCCATCCCGCCGACGGCGATCCGGTTCGTCAGCTTGTACCGGTCGGCCAGCAGCTGACCCGAGGACAGCATCCGCTATCCACCCCCGAGCATGGCGTTGACGGCGGCGCGGCCGATCTCCGCGGCCACGGTGCCACCGGTCGCTTCGAGCCCGCGGTTGCCACCGGACTCGACGACCACCGCCACGGCGATCTTCGGGTCCATCGCCGGCGCGAACCCGGTGTACCAGGCGTGCGGCGGGGTGTTCTTCGGGTCGCTGCCGTGCTCGGCGGTGCCGGTCTTGGAGGCGATCTGGATGTCGCCGCGCTTGCCGGCGCCCTTCGTGTTCTCTTCCGACGCGAGCATCATGTCGCGCAGGATCGCGGCGTTCGCGCTGGACAGCGCGGCGTCGCCGGTCAGTTCGCTCGGTTTGTAGTCCTCGATGGTCGACAGGTTCGGCGCCAGCAGCGACTGCACGAGCTGCGGCTTCATCGCCATCCCGTTGTTCGCGACGGTCGCCGAAAGCAGGGCGTCCTGCATCGGGGTCAGGCGCACGTCGCGCTGCCCGATGGCGCTCTGGAACAGGGCCGCCTGCGAGTCCAGCGGGCCCAGGGTGGACGAGGCGACCCGCATCGGCACGGTCAGGTCCTCGCCGACACCGAAGTTCTTCGCGGTCGCGTTCAGCTTGTCCTTGCCGAGTTCACCCGCGAGTTCGGCGAAGGGCACGTTGCAGGAGTACCGCAGCGCCTCCTTCAGCGTGTTGCCCTTGCAGGCCGCGCCGCCGTAGTTCTCCAGCGTCGTCTGCGTGCCGGGGAGCTTGACGTTCGGCGCGGTGTTGACCGGCATGTCCGCCGTCTTGCCGTTCTCGAGCGCGGCCGCGGTCACCAGCAGCTTGGCCGTCGAACCCGGCGGGTAGCTCTCCGAGATCGCGCGGTTCAGCATCGGCTTCTTCGGATCGTCGCGCCACTGCCCCCACGCCGCGATCTGCTCCTTGCCGACGTGCGAGGCGAGCCTGTTCGGGTCGTACGACGGCGTCGAGACCATGGCCAGGATGCGCCCCGTCTTCGGCTCGAGCGCGACCACCGAACCGGTGTAGCCCTTCTGCGTCATCAGGTCGTACGCGGCCTTCTGCACGGCCGGGTTGATCGTCAGCCGCACGTTCCCGCCGCGCGGGTCGCGGCCGGTGACCATGTCCGACAGGCGCCGTACGAACAGCCGCGGGTCGGAACCGTTGAGGACGTCGTCCTCGGACCGCTCCAGGCCACCCGAGCCGTAGTTGATCGAGTAGTAGCCGGTGACCGGCGCGTACATCGGGCCGTCGGCGTAGGTCCGGATGAACTTGTACTTGTCGTTCGACGGGTCGACCTTCGCGAGCGCCGTGCCGTCGGGAGCGACGATCAGGCCGCGCTGGCGGGAGTACTCCTCGTAGAGCACCCGCAGGTTGCGCGAATCCGTGCGGTAGTCGTCGGCCTTGACCACCTGGATGTAGGTGGCGTTGGCGAGCAGGAGCACCACCATGACCAGCATGGCGACACCGACCTTGCGGAGCGGGGTGTTCACGACGCGCTCCCCTCACCGTTCGCGGACGGCCGCTGGACCATCACCGTGTGCGCTTCGGCGAGCGGCGCCTGGGGCTGCTGCGGCTTCGGCCGCACCGCGGGTTTGCGGGCGGCGTCGGAGATTCGGAGCAGAAGGGCCACCAGGATGTAGTTCGCGAGCAGAGAAGAGCCACCGCGGGAGAGGAACGGCGCGGTGATACCGGTGTTCGGGATCAGGTTCGTGACGCCGCCGACGACCACGAAGATCTGCATGACCAGGGCGAACGAGAGGCCGCCGCCGAGGAGTTTGCCGAAGGTGTCGCGGACCGCGAGCGCGCTGCGCATGCCGCGCATCGCCAGGATCAGGTACAGCATCAGCATCGCGGCGAGGCCGATGAAACCGAGTTCCTCGCCGATCGCGGTGGTGATGAAGTCCGTCTTGGCCTCGGGGACCATGTCCGGCCGCCCGGCGCCGAGGCCGGTGCCGCCGACCCCGCCGGTCCCGAGCCCGAACAGGCCCTGCGCGACCTGGTAGCCGCCACCGGCGTCGTCGTAGGTGGCGAGCGGGTCGATCCAGTTCCGGACGCGCTGCTGGACGTGCGTGAACAGGTTGTAGGCGATGATCGCGCCGGCGGCGAAGAAGCCGACGCCCAGCACCACCCAGATGACCCGTTCGGTGGCGACGTACAGCATCACCAGCGTGACGCCGAAGAACAGCAGCGACGTCCCGAGGTCCTTCTCGAACACCAGCACGCCGAGGCAGGCGGCCGCCGCGATCAGGATCGGGCCGAGGTCACGGGCACGCGGCAGTTCGACGCCGGCGATCTTCTTTCCCGCGACCATGAACAGGTCCCGCTTCGTCACCAGGAACGAAGCGAAGAAGATCATCAGCAGGATCTTCGCGAACTCGCCCGGCTGGATCGAGAAGAACGGCAGCTTGATCCAGACCTTCGCGCCGTTGACCTCGGAAAGGCTCGACGGCAGCACCGCGGGCAGCGCGAGCGCCACGATGCCGACCAGACCGCAGATGTAGCCGTAACGGGTCAGCGTGCGGTGGTCGCTGATCACGACCAGCACCACCACGAACAGCACGAGCGAGATCGCCGTGAACAGCACCTGCTTGGTGACGTCCGGCGTGTACTCCTTGCCCTGCTGGACCGCGCGCTCCGCGAGCGCCAGGTCGATCCGGTGGATCATCACTAGGCCGAGCCCGTTCAGCAGCGCGACACACGGCAGGATCACCGGGTCCGCGTACGGCGCCCAGCGGCGGACCGCCAGATGCGCCGCCGTCAGCACCCCGAGGTACGACAGCCCCAGCCAGATGATCGAGCTGGTCAGCTCCTGCTCCTGGTTCGCCTCCACCAGCACGAGCGCGATGGTGACGATGAACGTCGCGAACGCCAGGAGGACGAGCTCCGTCCCGCGCCGCTTGGGCAGCTCGCGCGGAGGGTTCGTGGCGAACTGGGCCGAAGCCGGATCGGCGAGCGGCGTGCTCATCAGTTACCGCCCCCCGGTGCTGCCGGTTCCGGCGTCGAGCAGTCCCTCCCCGCTGGCTGGTTCGCCGAACTCGGCGAGGCGGGGGTAGAAGGGGGAGCCGCCGAGGAGGAAGGTGGCGTGGAAGTCGAGCTGGTGTTCGGCTTGCAGTCGGCCAGCTGCTTGTGCGGACGAAGGAAGTCGTCGATGTACTTGCGGGCGTCGTCGAGGTTGTCCTTTTTGACGCCGTTCTTCACCGCGATGCGCGCGTCTTCCTGCAGGGCGGGCACCAGCAGCTTGTCGGTGCACAGCCCGCCCGGCGGGCACGAGCCCTGCTCGTAGGCGTGCAGGTCGATGCCGAGGATGCTGCCCGGGACGCCGCGGTAGATAACGACCTCTTCGCCGGGGCCTTCGCCGACGTAGTACTGGCTCAGCACGAAGTACCGCGTGGCGATCGCCGCCGCGGCCAGCACGATCAGGACGACCACCGCTCCCGCCAGCCAGCGAAATCGCCTCCGGCGCTTGACCTTGGGGTCCTCCTGTTGGGGCTGGACCTCGGGCCGCGGCTGCGGCGCGGGCTGGGTCAGCGCGCGGGCGCGGGCGGCGGGGGAGTCGCCCTGATGGAACTCGTCACTGCCGTCCCCGGCGGCGCCGCCCACGATGGGCGCGTCCTCGCCGAAGTCGACGTCGACGACGTCGGCGATGATCACCGTGACGTTGTCGGTGCCGCCGCCCTTGAGCGCCAGCTCGATCATCCGGTCGGCGCAGGCCTGCGGATCCGGGATCTGGATCGCCTCGGACAGGGTCTCGTCGCTGACCATGCCGGACAGGCCGTCCGAGCAGATCAGGTACCGATCGCCGGCGCGGGCTTCGCGCACGGTCAGGCTCGGCTCGACCTCGTGTCCGGTGAGCGCCTTCAGCAGCAGCGACCGCTGCGGGTGCACCGCGGCCTCTTCCGGCGTGATCCGGCCCTGTTCGAGAAGTTCGTTGACGAAGCTGTCGTCCCGCGTGATCTGCGAGAACTGCCCGCCGCGCATCAGGTACGCGCGGGAGTCGCCGACGTGCACGACACCCATCCGGGAACCGGCGAACAGCACGGCGGTCAGGGTCGTGCCCATCCCGTCGAGGTCCGGGTCCTGCTGGACGAGCTCGGCGATGGCCGCGTTGCCGTTCTGGACGGCCTCCCGCAGCTGCGCGAGGAGATCGTCGCTGGGGTCGTCGTCGTCGAGCGGGGCGAGGGAGGCGATGACGACCTTGCTGGCCACCTCGCCTGCGGCGTGGCCGCCCATGCCGTCGGCGAGGGCGAGCAGGCGGGGACCCGCGTACACGGAGTCCTGGTTGCTGGAACGCACCAGTCCCCGGTCGCTGCGTGCCGCGTAGCGGAGGACGAGAGTCATGGGCGAAGCTCGATCACCGTTTTGCCGATCCTGATGGGGACTCCGAGCGGGACCCGGAGGGGTGCCGTGACCTTAGCCCGGTCGAGGTACGTCCCGTTCGTCGAACCCAGATCTTCCACGTACCAATCCTCCCCGCGCAGGGCGATCCGGGCGTGCCGGGTCGACGCGTAGTCGTCGTCCAGCACCAGAGTCGAGTCGTCGGCCCGGCCGATCAGGATCGGCCTGCCGTCCAAGGCGATCCTGGTGCCTGCCAGCGCACCGTGGGTCACGAGCAGCTGCTGAGGCGACTTCCCGCCACGCGGCTTCTTGTTTTCCTTCTTCTTGCGACCGAACGTCGGGACGGCGACTCGCAGCCCGGAGGCCGCGTACAGGTCCGAACGGACGACACGCAACGCGGCGAACACGAAGAGCCAGAGCAGCACGAGAAAGCCCACCCTGGTGAGTTGAACGACCAGCTCTGGCACTTGTTGTGTCCGCTCCCGTTTCTCCTGTACGCCGCGGAGAGCCGGTGCCGTCCGGGATGGTCGGCTCCGAACGGCCTTGCTCTCCGCATACGACCCGAGGTGCCGATCCACCACAGGTCCCGCACCGCAATTCTGCGATACCCCCTCCGGACCCCGCCGGTCAGCCCTGCGTACGGAACACGAGAGACGAGTGGCCCACGCGGATCACGTCGCCGTCGGCCAGCTGCCAGGTCTGCACCGGGGTGCCGTTGACGGTCGTGCCGTTCGTCGAACCGATGTCCGCGAGCGTCGCGCTCTGGCCGTCCCAGGTGATCTCCAGGTGACGACGCGAGACGCCGGTGTCCGGGAGCCGGAAGTCGGCGTCCTGGCCGCGGCCCACGACGTTCCCGCCCTGCTTCAGCGAGTACGAGCGGTTCGACCCGTCGTCCAGCTGGAGGCTCGCGGCGAGCTGACGGCCGGCCGCGGGCTGGCCGCCGTAGCCGCCACCCTGCGCGTACGGGTCCGCGGCGGGCTGGCCGTACTGCTGCTGGCCACCGCCGTACTGGTCGTAGCCGCCCTGCTGCTGGCCACCGCCGTACTGGTCGTAACCGGGCTGCTGGGCGCCACCGCCGTAGCCCTGGTCGTAGCCGCCTTGCTGCTGGCCGCCGTACTGGTCGTAGCCCGGCTGCTGGGCGCCACCGCCATAGCCCTGGTCGTAGCCGCCCTGCTGCTGGCCGCCGTACTGGTCGTAGCCGGGCTGCTGCTGACCGCCGCCGTAGCCCTGGTCGTAGCCGCCTTGCTGCTGCTGGCCGCCGTATTGGTCGTAACCGGGCTGCTGGGCGCCGCCGCCGTAGCCCTGGTCGTAGCCGCCCTGCTGCTGGCCGCCATAACCCTGGTCGTACCCGGGCTGCTGCTGGCCAGCCTGCTGTCCGTAGCCGTACTGGCCCTGCTGCTGGCCGTACGGGTCACCCTGGTCGTATTGGCCGTAGCCGGGGGGCTGGCTCATTGCTGGGTCTCCTGCGTTGCTGGGTCGTGCCGACCGTGACGAACCTTCGACGCCGTGGGGCTTGACGTCGGGATCGACGGACGAACGGGTCTTGAACTGTCCAGTATGCAGCGCCTCGTTGCGCTCGAGCGAAACTACGACGTCACCATAGGTGTCCCAACCGTGCTCGGCGAGGTGTTCCTTGACCGCCTCCGCCAACACCGACGTGACCCGACGTTCGTCTCCGGCCATGCGCTCGTGATCAGCCTGCCCCAACGACACGATGTAGTGGTTGGGAGCGAGCTGTCGACCACCGGCCAGCTCACGAACGTTCTCCTCGCTCTCGCGCTCAAGCGCCACCGCCACTTCCTGCGTGACGACGTTGCCACCGAACATGCGCGCGAAGGTATTGCCCACGAGGTTCTCGAGCCGCCTATCAAAGCGCTCAACGCGGCCCACCGGGCAACCTCCTCACACGTGTGCTTCCCCGTCGATCCTATCCGGGTACGGCCAGTCGGACACGGCCCCCGGTGAAACCCGCCAAAACCGCCTGCTACGCTTTGCGAGCTGTCAGAGAACGAAGCAACTCGGGCGAGTGGCGGAATGGCAGACGCGCACGGTTCAGGTCCGTGTGTCCGAAAGGACGTGAGGGTTCAACTCCCTCCTCGCCCACTCTTGGTTGAGGCCCCCGTCGCCAGCGCGACGGGGGCCTCTTTCGTGTGGTCGTCGCTCGTCGGCTTCCCGAAAGAACAAAGAAAAAGACCCGGCCGAGACCGGGTCTTCGGATTCGTGTGGGTCAGTTCACGCCGATCAGGTCGACCACGAAGATCAGGGTCTCGTTCGGCTTGATGACGCCGCCGGCGCCGCGTTCGCCGTAGGCCAGATGCGGCGGGATGACCAGCTTGCGGCGACCGCCGACCTTCATACCCGCGACGCCCTGGTCCCAGCCGGGGATGACCTGACCGGCGCCGAGGCCGAAGCGAAGCGGCTCACCGCGGTCCCACGACGCGTCGAACTGGTCGCCGGTCGAGTGCGAGACGCCGACGTAGTGCACCGAGACGGTGTCGCCGGCCTTCGCCTCCTGGCCGTCGCCGACGGAGATGTCACTCTTCTCCAGCTCGGTGGGCGCGGGGCCGTCCGGACGGTCGATCTGGGGCTTTTCCAAAGACATGCGACAAAGCTACCTCCGCTGGTCCCGGGTCCGCAGGACGAGTGTTCCGCCGAACGGTGGCAAGAATGCGAATAGTCTTCACAAATTTGGATACCCGTGGGTAGTGTGCGCCTCGTCACTCTCCGACGACGGAGGTCTTTCATGCGACGAGGCATACGGGTCTTGACGACGCTGGCGGGGTTGACGCTGGTGGCGGGGTTGACGCTGGTGGCGGGAACGGTTCCGGCGCTCCAGGCGAACGCGGCGGAAGCCCCGCGGAACTCGGTCGTGGCGGCCGCGCTCGACGACTACTGCGCCGGACAGTGCGCCGACATCCTGCCGCCCGGCACCAAGGGGAACGCCACGCTCGCCGAGATCCTGGCGCACAAGGCGTTCGGCACCCGTCCCGCGCATTCGGCCGATCAGCTCGGCAAATACGCCTCGCTCGCCGACGGCTACAAGACGCTGACCACGGACAAGATCAACCAGTTCTTCAACGACGCCTCGTTCGGGGTCCAGTCCGGTCAGGTCGAGAGCACGATCAAACCGCGGTCGGACGTGACGATCACCCGCGACAAGGCGACCGGCGTCCCCCGGATCGTCGGCACGACGCGGCCGGGCACGATGTACGGCGCCGGGTACGCCGCCGGGCAGGACCGTCTGTGGCTGATGGACATCATGCGCCGCGTCGGCCGCGGCCAGCTGACCTCGTACGCCGGGGGCGCGCAGGGCAACCGCGAACTCGAGCAGAGCTTCTTCGCTTCGGCGCCCTACACCGAGCAGGAGCTCCAGAAGCAGATCGACAACGCCGCCGCCAGTGGTCCGCGCGGCGCGCAGGGCAAGGCCGACGCCGAGGCCTACGTCGAGGGTGTGAACAAGTACATCTCCGACGCGCACAGCGGCCGCTACTTCCCCGGCGAGTACGTCCTCACCGGGCACGTCGACGCGATCACCAACGCCGGGACCATCGAGCCGTTCAAGCTGACCGACCTCGTCGTCCTCGCCGCCGTCGTCGGCGCGCAGTTCGGCGCCGGTGGCGGCGGTGAGGTGCAGAACGCCATCGCGAAGATGGCGATGCAGGAGAAGTACGGACTCGAACAGGGCGACAAGGTCTGGAAGAGCCTCCGGTCCGAGGACGACCCCGAGACCGTCAAGACCCTCCACAGTGGACAGAACTTCGACTACGGCAAGGCACCCGCGAACCCGCAGGGCGCCGCGATGCCGGACAAGGGTTCGGTCTCCGGGCAGCAGCTGGTCTTCGACCCGACCGGGTCCGCCGGGACGGCGACGCCCGCCAAGGTGGACGTTCCCGCGCCCGAGGACCAGAAGGCCGTCCGCGGCATCTTCGACGACGGCGTCCTGCCCGGGAACATGCTTTCCGAGAAGCACGGCATGTCCAACGCGCTGGTCGTCTCCGGCGCCAAGACCGCGAGTGGTCACCCGGTCGCCGTCTTCGGCCCGCAGGCCGGGTACTTCGCGCCGCAATTGCTGATGCTGCAGGAACTCCAGGGCCCGGGCATCAGCGCCCGCGGCGCCTCGTTCGCGGGCATCAGCATGTACGTGCTGCTCGGCCGTGGCAAGGACTACTCGTGGAGCGCGACCTCGGCGTCGCAGGACATCACCGACACCTACGCCGTCGAACTGTGCGAGCAGAACGGTTCCGCACCGACCAAGAACTCCGCCTTCTACCGTTTCCGCGGCCAGTGCCTGCCGTTCGACATCGTCGAGCGCAAGAACGCGTGGAAGCCCACCATCGCCGACGGGACGGCGGAAGGTTCGTACACGCTGCGCAGCTTCCGCACCAAGTACGGGCCGGTGACGAGCCGCGCGCTGGTCGGCGGCAAACCGGTCGCGTACGCCTCGCTGCGGTCGACCTTCCAGCACGAGATCGACACGATCATCGGCTTCCAGAAGTTCAACGACCCGGACGCGATCAAGTCCGCGAAGGACTTCCAGGCCGCGGCGGCCGACGTCAACCAGACCTACAACTGGTTCTACGCCGACTCCCGCGACATCGCGTACTTCAACTCCGGCTCGAACCCGGTCCGCAATCCGAACGTCGACCCCGCGATGCCGGTGAAGGGCGACGCCGGATTCGACTGGCAGGGCTGGAACCCCGACGGCAACCTCGCGAACTACACGCCGTCGTCGCAGCATCCGCAGTCGATCAACCAGGACTACTACATCAGCTGGAACAACGCGCAGAGCAACGGCTACGCGGCCAGCGGCGCGGACAAGAGTTCCGTGCACCGCGGCGATCTGATCGACGCGCGGGTCAAGAAGATGGTCTCCAGCGGCACCAAGGTGACGCGGGTGAACCTCACGCAGGCCATGGAGGAAGCTGCGCTGGCCGACCTCCGCGCGGAGAAGGTGCTGCCGGAGCTGCTCAAGGTGCTCGACAAGGCGCCGGTGACCGGTCCGGCCGCGGACGCGGTGACGAAGCTGAAGGCCTGGCTCGCCGCGGGCGGTCTGCGTGCGGAGACTTCGCCGGGCAGCAAGGCGTACGCGAACGCCGACGCGATCCGCATCATGGACGCCTGGTGGCCGCTGCTGGTCAACGCGCAGTTCAAACCCGGAATGGGTGACGCCGCCTACGCCGCCATGGTGGGCGTGCTGAAGATCAACGAATCGCCTTCGGGCTGGCAGAACGAGGTCCCCGGCAAGCACGTCGGCCAGCCGCACGCGGGTTCGTCGTACCAGGCGGGCTGGTGGGGCTACGTGCACAAGGACATCCGGTCGGTCCTCGGGCAGAACGTCGCCGGTCCGCTGCCCGTGAAGTACTGCGGTGGCGGCGACGTCAACGCCTGCCGTCAGGTGCTGCTCGACTCGCTGACGCAGGCGGCCGCGCAGCCCGCCAACACCGTGTACCCCGGTGACGGCGACTGCGGCGCGGGCGACCAGTGGTGCGCCGACACGATCATCCACCGCGCGCTCGGCGGCATCACGCAGGACAAGATGAGCACCCAGAACCGGCCGACCTTCCAGCAGGTCGTGGAGTTCCCGGCGAGGCGCGGCGACACCATCGCCAACCTCGCCACCGGCCGGTCGGTGAGCGCGAGCAGCCACGAAACCGGCTGGTACGACTCGCCGCCGTCCAACGCGATCGACGCGAACCTCTCGACGCGCTGGGCGAGCGACTGGAGCGACAACCAGTCGATCACCGTCGACCTCGGTTCGGTGCAGCGCGTTTCCAGGGTCGTGCTGCACTGGGAATCCGCGTACGGGAAGGCGTACAAGGTGCAGGTCTCGTCCGACGGGACGAACTGGCGCGACGCGGCGTCCATAGTGGACGGAGACGGCGGACGGGACAACGTCGCCTTCGAGGCGACGGACGGCCGGTATGTCCGGATGGCCGGGGTCCAGCGAGGGACGAAGTACGGCTACTCCCTTTACGAGTTCGAGGTGTACGCCCACTAGCCGGAACACGGTTTACGGTGGCGGGGTGAACACGAACGACTGGTCACCCCGCACCCTCGCCGTCGCCGCCGGACGTCCGGAGGGCCCCGGCGAACCGCTGAACGTGCCGATCGTCGCGGCGAGCACGTTCGACGCCGGCGCCGACCGCGCGTATTCGCGGGAGAACGGCACCCCGACCTGGGAGGCCCTCGAAGCCGCGATCGGCGCGCTCGAAGGCGGGCACGCGACCGCGTTCGCCTCGGGGATCGCGACGCTCAGCGCCGTCGCCGACACGTTGCCGGTCGGCGCGAAGGTCTGCGTCCCGACGTACTCCTACGCCGGTTCCCGCGGCCTGCTCGCGCACGCGCACCGCACCGGCCGCCTGGTGGTGACCGAGATCGCGCCGGACGACACGGCCGCCTGGGTCGCCGCCGCGGACGCCGACCTGCTCTGGCTCGAATCGCCGACCAACCCGACGCTGGACGTCATCGACATCGAGACGATCGCCGCCGCCGCGAACGGCCTGGTCGCCGTGGACAACACGTTCGCCACCCCGCTCGGGCAGCGGCCGCTGGAGCTCGGCGCCGACATCGTCGTGCACAGCGCGACGAAGCTCATCGGCGGTCACAGCGATCTGTTGCTCGGCCTGACGATCGCGGCCGACGAAGGCGTCGCGAAGGACCTGCGTGACGCGCGCACCCGGATGGGGGCGACGCCGGGAGCGCTCGAAGCGTGGCTTGCGCTGCGCGGGCTGCGGACGCTGCCGGTCCGCCTGGCCGAGCAGACGCGTACGGCCGCGCTGCTGGCGGCCCGATTGCTCGACCATCCCGCGATCACCCGGGTGCGTTATCCCGGCTCCGGCACGATGATCGCGTTCGAACTCCCGGACGCCGAGACCGCGGACAAGGTCATCGGTTCACTTCGGCTGATCCGGGCCGCCACCAGCCTCGGCGGGGTGGAGAGCCTGGTCGAACGGCGGGCGTGGCTGGCGGGCGACGCCCACGTGCCCGCCGGGCTCGTCCGGTTCAGCGTCGGGCTCGAAGATCCGGAAGATCTCTGGACGGATCTGGCCTCGGCGCTCGGCTAGCGCAGGGTCCGGTGCCCTGATCGTGACCTTCGGGTTGCCGGGCACCGGATTCCGCGGCCGAATGGTCAGTCTTTCACCGGCGGTCCCCCGAACGTGTGAACCGGTCGGTAACAAAGGCCTGGAAAATCGCGGAAAGTCGCAGCTTCGGCCGGGAAAACCGGCGGTTTCGCGACGTTCGGAGGCCGCCGGAAAAATGCTTCCGTAACGCAACCGTTCCGGCCGTCCGGGTGTTAACATTGCTGCGTCGCCGAGAGCTTTCGGCTCTGTTGAGCGACATTCGAGCCCTTGTATCGGGCAGGATCGCCCCGGTGTTACCGGTTTTCCGAGTGGGTTTTGTCACCGTCCATTCGCTACTGGAGACCGGTGCTTTTCGGGCAAGATCGCGCTGTCACTCGAACGTGGGATTTTTCCCGAGTGGTCGCACGGTGGGGGTCACCGTGTGGTGCGAATGCTTTTCACTGGGAGATCACTTTGAAGAAGACGTTGGGCCGCCTCGCGGGCGCGGTGCTGGCCGGCGCCCTCATTTCGCTGGCCGTGACGCCTGCCGCGATGGCGCAGGACGAGACCACGACGGCGCCCCCCGCGGCGCCGACCGAGACCTCGCCCACCGTTCCGCCGGGGCCGACCTACACGGGTGGTCCCGTGACCACCGCCCCGCCGGAGACGACGACCACCACGTCGCAGCCGACGACCACCACCGGCACGCCCACCACCGGCAAGCCGACCGAGACGTCGGGCAAGCCGACGTCGACCTCCACCTCGGAGAAGCCGACCACCACCACCCCGCCGGCGCCGGTGCTGAACGTCGGCGCCGGCTACGTCGAGGGCAACGAGGGCGCGCTGGCGATCCTCTGCGGTTCGGAGCCCGCCGACGTCAACGCGCCGGACTTCACCGTCGTCGACGCGTTCCAGGACGGCGCCGACGCCTACCTCTGGATCTACATCATCGAGGCCAAGCCCGGTTTCACGGGCAAGGCGAGCACCTTCACCTGGACCTGCGACGGCAAGCCGGGTCAGGGTGACATCGAGATCGAGGAGACGGTCGGCGGCGGTTCGACCGCGCCGGGCGCCAAGCCGGAGAAGCCGAAGAAGCAGGTCAAGCTGAAGCCCAAGGGCGGCATCGAGACCGGTTTCGGCTTCACCGCGGCCTGATCCGATGAAGCACGTGACGCAGGGCGGCCGCTTGGTCGCGGCCGCCCTTGTCCTTTCCTTCACGCTGACGGGATGCGGCACCGGCGAACCGGCCCCGCCCGCCGCGCAAGGGGCGCAGGCGGCGCCGTCGGAATCGGCTCCGCCGGTCGTCAAGCCGTTCAACGGGGTTCGCCCGACGAACGTGAAGATCCCCAAGATCGGCGCGGAATCGAGTCTGGTCACGGTCGCGATCGGCAAGGACGGCAAGATGTCCGTCCCGCCGGCGAAGAACCCGATGCAGGCCGCCTGGTACCGGCTTTCGCCGGTGCCCGGTGACGTCGGCCCGTCGATCCTGCTCGGCCACGTCGACGGCAACAAGCAGCCGGGCATCTTCTCCAAGCTCAAGGACGTCAACCCGGGCGACGAGGTGCTCGTCGACCGCAGCGACGGCAAGAGCCTGAAGTTCGTGGTCGAGAAGAAGGACCAGGTCCCCAAGGACCAGTTCCCCGAGGACGCGGTCTACGGCAACACGGACAAGTCGCAGCTGCGGCTGATCACCTGTGGCGGTGTCTTCGACAAGGAAGAGCACAGCTACAAGGACAACATCATCGTCTACGCGAACTTGGTCCGACCTCGCCGAAGAGGTCCGGCTGACCGCGGCCGAACTGACCACCCGGATCGGGGGTCAGGTCCGCTGAACGTGCTTCTTCTGGA